>JAYNHH010000004.1:104833-107008 GCA_038107835.1 Alphaproteobacteria bacterium | reverse complement strand
CCGTGGAAAAGGGAACGGATGTCGACCAGCCCCGCAACCTCGCCAAATCGGTAACGGTGGAGTGATTATGAAGAGTGCTTTTTTGAAAAAAGTTCTCTCAATATCTCTGTTTTACTGTGACCATTGGGTCGAATGATTTAATCGCAGGACAAGAATACACTGAACAACAACATCAGAATTATGAACTGATTAAATTCCTTCACGATGGTGGAATGGGATAGTGGAAGATTGCACAATATCTCAACGGACACGGTATCAGGACAGTTCGAGGAAACACTTGGAAGAACACTCAAGTCTTTTCAGTTCCCAAAAGATATCGGGAAAGACAAGAACGAACTCAGAATGTTCGATTAGGAGAACATTCAATCGAAATAGGTAAATTTGAATTGCAATGGATAAGAGACTGATAAATTTGAATGCTTTTTGGGATTGAAAAGTAATGATAGGCAAGCAGAGATTAAAATTAATCCTCGGAATTCTTTTTGTTTTTTTGGGAACCAATGTTTGTTTTGCGGATTTCAATTGGAAACTTTTGGGTCAAACGGGAAATGGAGACAAATATTTCATAGATCTCTCATCCATACAAAAACACAAGCAAATGCGAACTTACATTAGGTTGAGGGACTATGCGATTACTGACTCCAATGGAGAAAATTCAAGCATCATTTTCATTGAGACAAATTGTGAAGATCAAACTGTTCGGTTTTTGAATGACGTTTATTTCAAGGGTAAAATGGGAAAAGGTGAATATGTGGTGTTGGAAGAGAAAGGTGATTGGCAGAAATTTAAATCTGGATCGATAGGGGAATCATTCACCAAATTTGTTTGCTCTCAATAAAGGTGGATGATTGCGCAGCCTGAGCGCTTCGCTGATAAGTCCAAACCTCTCTACCGCTACCGTCTCTTGTAGTAATATTTGGTGACCCAAAATTCTCAAGAACCTCTGTTTTTGTTGTGGTTCCAACTTGAACTGATTGTTTTACATTTCCTTGGGTCAGTTGTGAATTTCTATCAGTCACAGGTTGAGGGTTGCTCATACAACCTGCCAGCGACAAACTTGCGAAGAGTAAAAGCATGTATGGTGTAGGGAAGATATTCATTTACAGCGCCTCCAGTTCAGTTATTAAATCTTATTTTAAGATTTAATAACTACCAAACTAACACTTAATTATTTTTGCTGAGAGCGTGTCTGAATTTCAAAAAGGAAGACCAGTGCTGCAATTTGCCTGCAACAGCAACTGTCGGGTAACAAGAGGAAGACCGATCTCTCAAAACGGTTTTGGGCCGTATCTGTTTTTGCGCGGTGTGCTTTCGGTGAGCAGAAACACCAGCATGATGCCCCAGCCAACAAGCGGCAGCAGATAGAAGAACTGCCAATAGCCCGACCGGCCTATGTCATGCAGCCGGCGCGTTGTCACCGCGACAAACGGGATCAGCAGAATGGCATGCGCAAGCGCCAGAAGGCCGCCGATCCATGCCCTGGTGCGCGAAAAGGTGAAATCGGTGATCAGGACTCCATCCTCTGTCTGCAGGCAGAACAGACTCTTGTTTCTGGCCCTGTCCCCGGCTTGATCCCCGGCTTGATCCCCGGCTTGATCCCTGTCCTGGCCTGTGGCGCGGTCTGTGGTTTGGTTTGTGGCTTTGCCGTTGGGGGCATCGGGGCCTTCGGGATCTTCAGGCGTGCCGGCGATCATTTCCCCGTCAGCGATGAATTCCGCACAGCTCATGTCCTGATGGTAGTGGTCCTGATGGTAGTGGTCATGGTGGCGCCGGCGTCCAGACCCGTCCGGGGCGCTTTCCGGGCCATCCGGCATGTATTCATCAGCATCGTCACGGTGATCGAAATGATGGTGATACGACCATTTATCGCCATGTTTCCATTCGCCATGCCTCCATTCGCCGTCATATTCGAAGCGAAAAGAGCCGCCATCGCGCATGCCCTTTTCGATATAGGCGAATTTGTGCGGCCCATTCCCATGGCGCAGCACGCTTTCCATCAGCAGCGAAGTGACATTCATAATGACCAGAAGCGAGAGAATGAACAGCCAGAATTCAGCTCGGCGGGCGCGCCCGCTGAAGGTGGCAAACTGCACGAATGGCTGCGCCAGCAGATGGAGGGTTAGCCGGATCATTCCACGATCTCCCATATCTGTTTTGCTTCCATATCTGTTTTGC
>JAYNHH010000004.1:0-104733 GCA_038107835.1 Alphaproteobacteria bacterium | reverse complement strand
GTGGCCACAAGGATAGCAGGCAGATGTTAATAAATCGTTTACAGGGAAGGGATAAGAATGGATTTTTCTGAGACATTCCGACAGGCATGGCCGGGCGGCCTGTCTGGCTTGACGGGCGTCATTGGCGCATGTCACGGTGCAGGCTGTTACCGCAAAATGGGAAAGGGGGCAGGACCATGTTGATCCGTCATGTTGAACAGGCCGATAGGGCGCAGTGGGACAGGCTCTATCTTGGCTATGCAGCCCATTATCAGGTCGAGACGGACATGCCGCGCCGTGACAGCCTGTTTGCCTGGCTGCTCGATCCCGGCCATGTCTGTGGGGGGCTTGTTGCCGAGACGGATGACGGGCTTGTTGGGCTGGCCCATTACCGCAGCATGCCATCGCCGCTGCGCGGTGCCGAGGTCGGTTTTCTGGACGATCTATTTGTCGATCCAGAGCGCCGGGGCTTGGGGGCTGGCGAGGCCTTGTTGCTGGCCGTTGATGGCATTGCCGCCGAGCAGGGATGGCCGGTGGTGCGCTGGATCACACGCGACAACAACTACCGGGCGCGCGGCCTTTATGACCGCCTGTCACATCGCAGTGACTGGATCACCTATGAGATGACAGCTGCCTCAACGGGCCGCGCGTGATGACGCCGCCGGACACCGCAATTGATCTGCGTGATTTTCGGCCCGGGGATGAGCATGCCGTCATCACCCTGTGGCGGAAATGCAGGCTCCTGCGCCCGTGGAATGACCCATATCGGGATATCAGGCGCAAGCTGGCGGCGGGGCATGGTGGTTTCTGGGTTGGCCATGTTGGTTCGCGTCTGATTGCCAGCATCATGGTTGGATATGATGGTTATCGCGGATCGGTAAATTATCTGGCCATCGACCCTGCCTTTGCCGGGCATGGCCATGGCCGGATTCTGATGGAGCGGGCAGAGGCGTTTCGTTTTGAGAAGGGCTGTCCGAAGGTCAATATTTGCGTGCGCCGGGATAATGGGGCTGTTCAAGCTTTTTATGGCAGTCTGGCCTATGAACAGGATGATGTGGTTGTTCTCGGCAAAAGGCTGATCCCGGATGATTGAGGCCTATCTTGCGCTTCTGACCTTCATTTTGTTTATGGTTGCAACGCCCGGGCCGGCAAATCTGCTGGTGATGATTGGTGGTGCCCAGCAGGGGGTTGCTGCCTGCATGGGGTTCGTTCTCGGTCTTGTCTGCGGCAAAGCCTGTCTCAATCTGGTGTTCGGGCTTGGCTTCGGTCTTTTTCTTGCGGACCAGCCGCTCCTGGCGAATGGTCTCAAATTTGTCAGTGCCGGCTACATGATCTGGCTGGCGCTGCAATCCTGGAATGATCGTGTGGCGGCTGGTGCTGGTCAGAGACCCTTCAGCTTTCGCCATGGGGTGATTGTGCATCCGCTCAATCCAAAGGCCTGGGTCATGGTGATCCTTGCCTGGAGCCAGTTTGCGCCAGCACTTGGACCGCTTGAGATACAGCTTGTGCTGGTAACAGCTGGTTTTGCCGTCATCCAGCTTGTTTTTCATACGATGTGGTGCTTCAGCGGGGCGTTGTTGCAAAGGGCGTTGCCACGCTCACGCTGGCTCACCCGATCAATGATCCTGATGACTGTGGCGATCGTCATTTGGGCGCTGTTTTTCTGATATGCTATTCCGTGGTGCTTGTCAGGCCAGTAATGTCATCCTTGCCGATGGCCCCCAGATATTTGAAGTTGAACGTGAATTTGATCTCGTCCCCGCGTGATACATCGCGGTCCTTGGTGGCGTCATGCGTGTAATCAAAGCGGATGGTGATGCAATTCTGCACACCACCATTCCAGATCAGTGCGGCATTGGTTTTCTGTCGCGTTTCCTTGCCGGCGGACAGGTCCCAGTTCTGGTCGGCCGAAGCGCTCCATCCGTGGCCAAGCGGCACATTCGCGCGCAATATCACTTCCTCACGGTCGTCGGTGCTGCTGGCAAAATAGGCTCTGGCCAATTGGTTGTGTTCCAGTGACAGATTCATTTTGCCGAGCCTTGTCGAAATATCCGTTTTTGACTCATTCAGGGTAAAATCATGCGATGACATTCGCCCAGACCAGCCGAGCGAGATGTTCTGCGGCGGGTTGATGCTCAAACTGGCAACATAGTCGGAATAGATGTTCCCCTGGTCGGGTGCAAGACCTGCGGATGGTTTGCCGGATATGCGCCGGCTCAGGCCAATGAAACCTGCGAGCTTGCCAAAAGTCCGGTCATTGGCGACACCTGAAACGCCAAGGTCGGCGCGTGTTCCCGGCAAAACATAGTCTTTGCCCTGATAGCGGTGCAACAGGAACAGATTGGCCTCATCAATCCTGTAGTCAGATGAGTCACGGTTTGGCACCTCTTGCGTCCGGTCTGCTCCACCCACCCAAACGAGCTGCGCCTTTGGCTCGAACATGGCTGTTCTGCCAAGCCCGCTGACCACCAGCGGCAGGCGCGCCCCAAGTGAGAGGGAGGGATTGATCTGACCGAACTCGCCCAGTTTGCTGGTGGCAGCAGCTGGTTTGCCATGCAGCGAATAATAGCTTGCCATCACGTTTGCCGTGTAGGAATTGACAAATGGACCACGATGGAATTCCTCGGAAATTTCGGCTGTTCCGGACCAGCGCGCAAGATCATGCTCTTCATCATTATCGAGCTGGATTGCGCTTATCTCTGTCCGCAGCTTCTGGTTGGGTTTCCATCCCTGCTGCAGCTTTTCATAGAAAACCGACGGCAGGATCACGGGTTCCCGGTCAGGTGTGTCGCCTGAATTCAGCCCCTGCAGATCAGATGCCTCAACAAGGTAATAGCGGTTTTCTTTCAGACGCTCGGCAGTAACCGACGATTTCAGCGTTGTAGCGCCGTCAAATTTATACCGCCGCATGAATGTGTCTTGGCTCGCCCGATGAATCCGCGCTTTGATATCCCAGTCATTGCCAATGTTAGTTTTGAATGCTGCATTTATCGCCGCAACATTCTCGCGGTCCTTCTTGTAGGTGCTGACATTGCCGTTGAGCAGCTCAACGTCGAGGTCAGCTTTGTCCCAGCGCTTGCGATAGTTGGTTCGAAGACCAATGCCGCGATATTGATATTTGTAGCCGATGACCCGCACGTCACTTGTGTCATTGATGACTTTGAAATAGGGAACGGACGGCGTGATCCCACGGTCGGAGCTGATTGAGATTGAGGGGGTCAAAAATCCCGTGCGCCGCCGGACGGTCCAGTCTGGATGCGCCAGATAGGGCAGATACATCAGCGGCACGTTCAGCACATGCATGCGGACATTGCGGTGCGTGATCGTCTGCGTCTTCTCATTATGTGTCGATGATGTGGCCCGCACATCCCAGTTCGGACTCTCACCTTTTTCGATGTCACAGTTACAGGGGCTGAAACGGGAACGCAGGAAAACCGAACGGTCGCCGGTTATGGTGTCACTTTCATCGGCAACAAAGAATGACCCGTCTTTGAAACGCGTGCGAAGATTTTCCGCAACAATATGCGTGAATTCCGTATCCAGCGTCATAAAATCGGCGCGGCGCTCGGTACCATCCTCTGATGTCATGAAGACATTGCCGCGGACAACCGCCTTGTCCAGTTCCTGGTCATAGGTCACTTCATCGGCGATCAGTTCGGTGCCATTCTGGCGCAGCACAACGTTGCCGGTTGCCAACATGCTGCCGGTGTCCTTGTTCACGGTAACCTGATCAGCCTCGAAGCTGATGGGTCTGTCCGCCGCCAAGGCTGATGCTGTCAGCGAAAACAGCAAGAGAATACCGAGATAACAAATACGACGTAGCGTTAACATTCCAACCCCAAAACAGCAGGCTCCAGCCCTCATGGCTATCGTGTTTTACCCCATAAGTCTATGACATACGCTAAAATAGTCACATCCCAGTATAGGCAGCTCCGATCAGTTCGGGGCCATGAGACATTGCGCGCGCAGCGCATCCGCATCATCTGCCATCGCGTTTGCGGTGAAGGGAAAATCATGCCAGGCCGCATCCTGCAGACTTTTACGGTAAGCATCATCAGTGAGCAGCTTTTCAAAGGCGGCGCTGAAATGTGCGATGGAGGGCGTGTCGACGACATGGGCTCGGCCATCGGCCACCTCTGGGATTCCGCCGCGCCGTGTTGTCAACAGGGCGCATCCCGCGGCAAGGCTCTCGATAACGGCCTTTGGCATGGGGTCATTCCACAGCGACGGGCAGGCGGAAATGGCGGCCTTGGCCTGCCATTCGCGGACCTCATCGATGGGAATGAAACCCGTCATGACCGCCTGCTCACCGAGGCTCTCTATGACCTTGGAAATTTGTGCCTCATAGCTGCCGCGTGCGACCGCCTCGAACCGTTTTGCGCCGGCGATCACCAGTCGCCAGTCAGGATGGTCTGGCAGGATGCCAGCCAACGCCTGCGCACATTCCAGAATTCCCTTTTCCGGCACCATACGACCGGCAATCAGGATCACCGGATGCTTGGCTGGTTGACTGGCAAGCCAGCGCTGTGTGCCATTTCGGGCAACGCCAACCTTTGCGGCCAGAGCGTCATCAACGACCAGGCCATCCAGAAAGCACTCGCGGATATAGGTGCTGACACAGATGATGCTGGCCATGTTCCGCAGCAGGGATGTCCGTTCCTTCACGCTCTTTCCGCCTTTCATGTCACGCGGATCATTGTGCAGGTAAAGGCTCACCCGCACATCTGGGTGGCGTTGTTTGATATAGGTGGCAACGTGGCATCGGCTGTGCACTTCCACCAGATCGGGCGCGCCGGTTTTCTCGATCTGCGCGAGATAATCCGCTGCACAGCCGATATTGTTGCCCCGGAACCACTTGCCGCGTGGCCGCAGGCCCAGAAATTGGTGATTGTTGAGGGGAGTATCGACCATCGTGCCGCAGATGCGAAAACAGCCGCCAGTCTGGCTTGCGGCAACCAGATCATTCACCACGCCAGAGATTGCGCCAGCATTCGCTGCGGTAAAACGTTCCTTTGCTGGCAGCAGAATGTCGATCGACGGCAAAGGCCTGATCTGGCGAAGCGGGCTGGGTGAGGGTGATGATGTATTGGTTGCTGGTGACAAGGCTGGAGGATTCCCGGGGGTTCAACAAGGATCATGTTCATCAGTAGACGATCTTTTCCATCGCCTCGACGCGCCGATATGGTATGTCATATCCGGGGTGGATGTCATCCATTGTCATTGGATCACGGAAATAAACGAACAGGGCAAAGCGGCAATGGCTGAACGGAAGCAGGTTCTGGTAATCAAGCATGGAGCGCTCGGCGATGTGGTGCAGGGTTTTGATGCCTATGCAAGCCTTCGTGCCGGCCTTCCCGATGCCCATATTGCGGTTCTGACCTCTCCTGCCTTTGCCGGTTTCATGCAGATGATGCCCTGGTTTGACGAGGTGCTGATTGATCCAAGACCATCACTCTTTGACGTGCCGGCGACGCTACGGGTCCGGTCGCTGCTTCGGCGCGGATGGGATGCCATCATCGACCTGCAATGCAGTGGCCGGACCGCGCGCTATCACAGGTTTTTTGCGCAGCAGGGAGGGCGTTGGTTTGGAACGGCAAAGGGGGCAAGTGATCCCTATCCGGATTTCACGTCAGTCAACAATCATCATCGCATGCTCACCGCTGTAGGGATGGCAGGTGGCAGGGCATTGCCGCCTGAGGCGGTGAACCTGGACTGGCTGGATGATGGTGGTGCGGTGACGATGGCCGGGGCTGCTGTCCTGATTCCGGGCTGCTCACGCGCCAAACCCCGGAAAATGTGGCCGGTTGACCGGTTTGCCGAACTGGCGACAGCGTTGCACGCATCCGGGCAGGCGGTGGTCATTGTTGGTACTGATGTGGATCGTCCGGTGGCGGATGCGTTGGCAGCGGCTGTCCCACAATGTCATGATCTTGTTGGCCAAACCAATCTCATCGGTCTCGCCCGGCTCCTGCGCTCGGCTGATCTTGTCGTTGGCAATGACACCGGGCCACTGTTTCTGGCGGCCCGGCTTGGCGCACGGTCGATAATGGTCATGGGACCGGACACTGACCCGGCGATGTCGGCGCCCACAGGAACCTGCTGCAGTTGGGTGAAGGCTGATCCTATCGCCAGTATCACCGCCCAACAGGTGCTGCAAACCGCCACCGAACTCGCCAGTGAATGAGTGACATCCAGCCTGCCTAGAAGGATGACCCAGGCTGGGTCAGAAATTCAGTCTCCTCGGATGAGGAGGGACGTCCCAGAATGGCGTTGCGATGCGGAAACCGGCCAAAGCGGGCGATGATATCCCGGTGCCGCTGCGCATAATCCAGTGTTCGCGCATTCGTATGTATTTCAAACAGCGGCAGTGACATGTCCTGAATTGCCAGATCCTCGCTGTGCATCAGGGGCATCAGCATAAAATGCCGCTGGTTGGCGTCTGCGTCACCCAGATATCCCCGGTCAAGGCAGCGCAGAGACAATGCCAGCGCCATCTCGTCCCCCGAAAAGGCGCGTGGGGTGTCGCGGTAGATGTTTCGGGTGAACTGGTCAAGCAGGATGATCAGGGTCAAACAGCCTGTGGCCATGTCTGCCCAGCTATCCTTTTCGCCTTTCAAGCTGCTGATGATTGTCGGTTCGAAACGGTTTCTGATCGTTGCATCAAAGACATCATCTTTATTGAACCACTGCTCTGGTGTGCTCTCCTCAAACCAGAAAGCCAGTACCGTGTCCACAGTCTCGGTCTTTGTCATGATGCGTGTCTCCTTTGGCTGATTTTTCGGCTCAGAGAACTTTACCCGGATTCATCAGATTTTGTGGGTCCAAAGCCGTTTTGATCGCCTGCATGGTGTCGAGGATTTCAGCACTTTTTACTGTCTTGAGCTGGTCACGCTTGACCTGACCGATGCCATGTTCGGCACTGATCGATCCCCCATAGCGGGCAAGCGTTCTATAGAGCAAGTCAAACAGCAAGGGAATTTTCTCGGCAAATTCTGCATTGCTGGTCGGATGGCTGACAAGATTGAAATGCAGATTGCCGTCGCCAATATGTCCGTAGCCACAGATACGAACAGTTGGGTCGATCGCCTTGATGCCGCTGACCATCTCGGCATAGAAGGGCGCGATTGCCGATTGTGGCAATGAGATGTCGGAGCGGGCCACAACACCCGACCGCTTGTGCGATTCTGGTGCTGTCTCGCGCACATCCCATAGCGCCATGCGCTGCGCCTCATTGGTGGCAATGGTGGCATCAATGACCAGCCCATCCTCAAAGGCAGCGGCAAGAAAGTCTTCCATGATTCCCTGCAGGGGAATCTGGCCACTGCTGTCGGCAACGCCGCTATTGGGGTTTGTGCTGGCGATTTCCATCAGCACATTCATCGCACCGCGCTGCGCCAGCGGTTGCTGGATTTCAGGAAAATGCTCGAAAAGCACATGCAGAATATCGGCTGGAATCAACTCAAAGGCTTCGACACTACCGCCAGAGGCAGCCTGCAGGCGATGCAGCAGTTCGACAGCCGCAGCAACATCACGTACTTCGGCAAAGGCGGTGCTGCGCGAGACAGGCAGGGGAAACAGCTTCACCGTTGCGGCTGTAATCACGCCGAGCGTTCCCTCAGAGCCGATGAACAGGTCACGCAGGTCATAGCCGGTATTGTCCTTGCGAAGCCCACTCAACATGTTCAGCACCCTGCCTCCCATCAAAACGACCTCAAGCCCCAGCGTGAGTTGCCGCGTGGTTCCATACCGAACGACATTCAATCCACCGGCATTGGTGCCAAGATTGCCGCCGATTGTGCAGCTTCCCTTGGCGGCCAGATTGAGCGGGAAATATAGGTTCTGCGCCTCGGTCGCCTCGTGCAGTGTCTGCAGGATGCAGCCTGCTTCGACCGTCATTGACATATTGATGGGGTCGATTTCACGAATCCGGTTCATCCGGCGCAGTGACAGAAGAATGCTGTTGCCCTGTGCATCGGGTGTGGCACCTCCCATGAAACCGGTGTTGCCGCCCTGCGGCACGACGACAATGCCCTGCTGGCTGGCGAATTCCATGATTTTGGCTACCTGCGCCGTTGTCTGTGGGAGAACGACGGCATGCGCCTGTCCGGCAAATCTGCTGTGCCAGTCCGACAGGAAAGGAGCCATGTCATCAGCGGCGTTCAGCACTGCATCCGCACCTACTATGCTGGTCAATTCGGCAATAATGTCCATTGTCTCTGCACGCTGCTCCTTAACCGGTAATGGCTGTAATCGTCACCGCCGCCAACTATAGGGATTTTGTCGCCTGCCGCCAATAATCCTGTGAGGTTCAGAGACTATCGCGGTGCTGCGGCGCGGCGCAGGCGATCATTGATTGCTTCGCCCAGTCCAGTCTCGGGAATGGGGGCAATGGCGATCTTTGGCAGCTTCATGGCGTCAAGCTGGTGTAGCAGATCGAACAGTTTTGCTGCCGCCTCAGACAGATCACCTGTCGCGCTCAGGCTAAGGGGCTGGTCACCAGAACCGGCGATGGTGCCAAATCCGACAAGCATCTCATCCGCAGCCGCGGTTTCAACATTCAAACGCAAGGCGGCATTTGGTGCGTAATGGCTGGCGAGTTGTCCGGGGCTGACCGGTGCGCTGTCGCTGTCCGGGGCAGGTGGATTGCCTATGTCTGGATCAAGATTTGCGGCAGCCAGCACGCGGATGATCTCGTCGCGTGTGACCCCGCCGGGGCGCAGGATGATGGCCTGTGCGCCCGTGCAGTCAACGATCGTCGACTCAACGCCGCTTTCACAGGCGCCACCATCAAGGACCAGATCAATCCTGCCGGCAAGTGACTGCATCACATGTGTCGCTCGGCTCGGGCTGATCTTGCCCGACATATTGGCGCTCGGTGCGGCAACCGGTCCGCCAAAGGCGGTCAACAGGCGCTGCGCCTCGGCATGCGCGGGAACACGCAGGGCAATTTTATCAAGGCCGGCGCTGGTCAGTCTGGCAATCGGACAATGATCTTCGCGCGTCAGCACAAGTGTCATCGGCCCTGGCCAGAAGACGGCGGCCAGCGCTGCCGCGATGGGGGTTTTGCGGCCAAGAGCAAAAGCGGCATCGACCGTGGCCACATGGCTGATCAAGGGGTTGAATTTGGGCCTGTTCTTCGCGGTAAAAATACTGGCCACAGCATTTGCGTTGCAGGCGTCGGCACCCAGGCCGTAGACGGTTTCGGTGGGGAATGCAACAAGTCCACCGCCGCGCAAGATGCCGGCGGCATTGGCGATGCTCTGGTCGGATAGTGGCAAAAGCTCGGTCATTCGCATGTAATAACCTAACCGTTGTGTTGCGCCTAGTGGGCAGCGATGAATAAAATCCATCGGATGTGGCGTTGTGCCTGCGGCATCGGGCTGGTGGATTCTTGCGGGCAACTGTCGCATGATATCCATGCGCGTCAATGGGAGGGGTCTCCTGCCGGCGGCGCGAACTTGGATTTAAGGAGCGGCATACAGATGTGTGGACGATTTACCAGCACCGCCTCGCCAGAGGAATTGATGCGTCAGTTCGGTGTGACGATACTGGAAAATCTCCAGCCACGGTGGAATGTTGCACCCGGCCAATCCGCTCTCGTTATCCAGCAGTCAGGCCTGCATGCTGAAGCTGTTCACGCCAAATGGGGGCTGCCGCCCGCGTCCAGCAAACAGAGTTTTCTGATTAATGCCCGCATGGAAACGGTCACCGAGAAACCGACTTTCCGCGATGCCTTTGCGGCGCGGCGCTGTCTTGTCGCCGCGACTGGTTGGTACGAATGGTCGGCACCCCGGCAACCATGGCATATTCAGCTGCGCGATGGTGGCTTGATGGGGTTTGGTGGTCTGCTGTTTACCCGTGGCGGGAAGACCCATTTTGTGGTGATGACGAGTGCCGCCGACGGTGAGTTGAGGACCATCCATCACCGCCAGCCACTGGTCCTGCCGCGCAGCAGCTGGCATGGCTGGTTGACAGGTGATGGCAGAACGGCAGAACAATATCTGCAGGTCGCGCCAACACGCCAGTTCAACTGGTACCGCGTCGGCCCTGCGGTTGGCAAAACGACCGAGGATCACCCCCGACTGGTGACGCCACTGGACGAGGCTGAGCTTGCCGCGGAAAAGAGCGCCTCACGCACGGCCGGTGCGGCGCAGAGCCAGGGTGATCTTTTTGCCTGAGAGCATCTCAGATATCGGCAACCGTGACCTTGCGGACCAGGATTCCATATAGATGCCACAATACCAGCGCACCTGCACCGCGGTAGGGCCGCCAATGTTCGGCGATCACCTCCAATTCTGGTGCGCTTGGGCGGGTTTCCAGCGATTTCAGCAGTTTCATCCCTTCCTGCAGTGCGATGTCATTAACTGGCCAGGCATCCAGGTCGGCAAGGGCGAACAGCCGGTAATTGTCAGCTGTCCAACTGCCAATGCCACGAATCCTTGTCAGTCGCGTCTGCACCTCATCACCGGGCAGATCTGCCAGCGCAGGAAGGTCGAGTGTTCCGGCAGTGATCTCAGTTGCAAGGCCGATCAGATATTCGGCCTTTCGCCGCGACAGGCCAGCGGTCATCATGATGTCTGCTGAGCTTTCGGCGATGGCGCTCTCATGCGTCAGGCTGGCCGCTTCCATCCGGTCCCAGATCGACGTTGCCGCGGCGCGCGAGACCTGTTGTCCGACGATTGCCCGCGCCAGCGTGTCAAAACTGGCGGGGAGCGATCTGTCAGGCGGTGATCCATACGTCTCAAGCGCCCGCGCGATATCATCATCAAGCCGGGCCAGCGCCTGCAGCGCCCCGCCATTGCCATGGCCGTCATCGACAAACAGCTTTTGATACATGTCACTCATGAACGGAAGCATATCGTGCAATACCAGCGTGACCAAGGCTGCGCTCGCATTTTGGTGTTACGCTCACCGATTTGTGAGGTGACTCGCTGTGCAAAAGATTGCTTAGCTGTCATTATCACCGTGCCAACAAGATGAGGTCGAATGTCACATGCGGGTTTGGGACCTTCCCTTGCGGATTTTTCACTGGGCTTTGATGCTTAGCGTCATTGGTGCCATTGGCTTATCAAAGGCAGGTGTCATGTGGGCGCATGAACGCTTCGGTCTGACGGTAATGGGACTTATCATTTTTCGTCTCATCTGGGGGTTTGTTGGGGGGCATCACGCGCGATTTGTCAATTTTGTCACTGGACCGCGCGCTGTTCTTGCCTGGTTGCGCTCGAATGGCGGGCAGGGCGTAAGACAGGCGGGCCATTCACCGCTTGCCGCCTATTCGGTTCTGGCTCTTCTTGGCATTGCCGGGTTTATGGCGGGAAGTGGCAGTGTCTCCAATGATGGCATCCTTTTTGATGGGCCAATGGCGCATCTTGTAACGATGGAGGCAAGCAAACAGGCGACCAGCGCCCATCATTTCGGGCAATATCTGGTGTTTGCCCTGGTTGGGCTGCATGTTGTGGCAATCCTGTTCTATAAATTCGTCAAGCGGCAGGGGTTGACCGCGGCGATGGTGCATGGCCGGACCAGTGATCCAGCTGACCGCATTGCTGGCGTTGATGGCGGTATTTCAATCCGGCATACGTTCTTTGGCCTCGGGTTGATGATTGTCTGCGTCGCCATTGCCCAGATGCTGCCCCTGCTGCGTCCGGTCTGGTGAGTGGGCGAACCCGCGCCGTGGTAAATCTTTGCTGATTTTCAGCAAAAGAACAGGTGCGCTGGCCCTGGTTCTGGCCTAGTTTGACGGTTGCTGAGATTTTTTGTCTGAAGGGCTATTTCTTGTCGGTCCCACGTTCCGTCATTGGCGCTTTGCTGAGCGTTTGCACCGTTGGTTTTGGTATTACCACTGGCGTTCTGGTCAAGGAAGTCAGCAGTGAGGCGTCAGTGGTCACGACGCTGTTCTATCGCTTTCTGTTCAGCCTGCCATTGCTGATCGGCTTTGGTCTGCTCACTCGTGGCAGGCAATTCATGCAGATCAATCAGAAGAAGACCCTGTTTTTCCGGGTGCTTTTTGGGTTTTCCGGTATCTGTTTCTGGTTTCTGTCCGTGCGGACGATGCCGCTGGGCCAGGCGACAGCCTTGTTCCAGAGTTCAGTCATTTTCGTCACACTGCTCTCACCCCTGCTGCTTGGTGAGCGGGTAGGCATCTACCGCTGGTCTGCGGTTTTGACCGGGATGATAGGGGTGATTGTCGTGACCGATCCGTTCTCTGGCGATTTGACGCATTTTGCGCTGTTTGGGGTGATGGCAGCGATGTCCGGTGCGGTGCTGGCCATTTTGCTGCGGCGGCTGGGTCTTGGCGACGCGCCGGCCAGTGTTGCCATCTGGTATAATCTGATGGGATTTCTGGCGATCAGCTGCGTTGTCACACTATTTCCCGCCAATTTCGTTATCTACAGTGGTACAATTCTTTACCAGTTGATCGCGCTGGGCGTAGTTGCGTCATTCCTACAGATTCTGCTGACCAGTTCCTATCGATATGCCGATGCTGTCGTCATCTCCTCAATGCGGTATCTGCAGATGCCGCTGTCCGGACTTGTCGGCTATTTCATGTTCGCCGAGATTATGACAACGACGGAAATCACCGGCGCGGCCATCATTATTGCCAGCTGTCTGGTGATTGTCTGGCGCGAACTGGTGCGGGGCAGGGCAGCACGGCCCTCGGCGGCGGCTGACAGCTGAACTGGTAAAATCTGCTACGGCTCGCCGACAGCGACTTGCCAACAGGTGGCAATCTCTCTTAAAAACCCCCACACGCAATACGGCGCTGGCGCGCCGATGGCTGAACAGGAGAGCGACGTGGCGACAAAGATTATCCGGGTAATGGGCGAAACTGACATTGTCGATATTGATGTTGACGCGCATGACGGTGGGGCCAATGCGAAATTGATGGGCCTTGACCTGGCTGACAAAATCAACCTTCTTGGTCACTGGATGGATCAGGACCGTGGCGAAGCCTTGGCCAGCGATCCCGAACATCTGACGGCGATGACAGCGATCACCGCAGATTTTCTGGCGAATGGCGAGGCAGGTGCCGTCTTTGCCAATGGAACCAATTTCATACTGCTGACGATTCTGCGGGAGAAATGGCCAGTGGGGTCAAAGGCAAAATTCCAGAAAATCGCTGAACGTGTTGGTGCGCAGCATACCTATCTTGCCGTTGCCTGTGGTCCCGCCAAGGTCGATGACCTGAATGATGATGATGCGCTCAAGAAAGCCGAAACAAGCCAGCTTGGTCTGGCCTTGGCGAATTTTCGTCGGATGCGCAAACAGTTTGCCAACAGCAGCGCTGTACAGACATTGATCAGGCAGGGCATTTAGCCGCGCCTACTCGGCCAGTTCAGGCAGATTGTCGAAAAACGCAAGCGCGTCGGCATTGGCCAGCGCTTCGGTGTTCTTGACCGGGCAGCCATGAATTATGTCGCGGACTGCCAGTTCAGTGATTTTGCCTGACCGGGTTCGTGGTATGTCGGGAACGGCGATGATCCGTGCCGGGACATGCCGCGGCGTTGCGCCAGACCGGATGGCGGCTTTGATTGCTGCAACAAGATTGGCATCCAGGGCGCTGCCCTCGGCAAGCCGGACAAACAGGATCACCCGCATGTCATTGTCCCATGCCTGGCCGACGACAAGCGCCTCGACGATGTCATCGAAAGCCTCGACCTGCCGGTAAATCTCGGCTGTGCCAATCCGCACTCCGCCGGGGTTCAGCGTTGCGTCAGAGCGCCCATGAATAATGATACCGCTGCGCTCGGTTAGCGTTGCCCAGTCACCATGCCGCCAGATACCGGGAAAATGCTCGAAATAGGCGGCCCTGTATTTGGCATCGCCCGGATCGTTCCAGAATTTGATCGGCATCGATGGGAAGGGGGCAAGACAGCATAGTTCACCCTGTTCGCCTGTCACGGGGGTGCCTGACTCATCCAGAACGGCGACGGCCATGCCAAGGCCGCGCACTTGAATTTCACCAGCGATCACCGGCAGTGTAGGGCATCCAAGGACAAAACAGGAGATGATATCCGTTCCGCCAGAGATCGAGCAGAGCTGTACGCTTGGGCTGATCGCCTGATAGACGAAATCAAATCCGTCAACCGAGAGTGGTGAGCCGGTTGTCATTACCAGCCGCAGTTTCTGCAGATCGACGTCATCCAATGGCCGGTACCCGGCATTGCGAACTGCATCGATATATTTTGCTGAAACGCCGAAATGGCTGAGTTGTTCACGCGCGGCAATCTGCCAGAGTCTGTCCGGACCTGGGTGAAACGGATTGCCCTCGAACAGCACGATCCTTGCGCCCACCATTAGGGTTGAGACCATCCAGTTCCACATCATCCACCCGCAGGTGGTAAAGAAGAACAGAGCATCATCGGGTTTCACATCACTTTGCAGGCGCAGTTCCTTGACATGCTGCAACGTTGTTCCCCCAACGCCATGGACGATGCATTTGGGAGCGCCTGTTGTTCCGCTGGAAAACAAAATATAGAGTGGGTCGTTGAAGCTGACACGAGTGAAGGTCTCCACTGGTGGTGAGGCGGCAATGGCGTGATCAAAATGCACCGCACCGGCAAGGGCCGACAAATCCGGTTCTGCGTTCAGATAGGGAATGATGACAACAGCCAAGAGCGAGGGCAGGCCAGCGGCCAGCTCGGCGACAACATCGCGGCGGTCCAGTGCTTTGCCGGCATAATGATAGCCATCACAGGCAAACAAAAGTTTTGGTTCAATCTGGCTGAACCGATCGTGGGCACCGCCAATGCCAAAATCGGGTGAACAGCTCGAAAACACGCCGCCAAGAGTCGAAGTCGCCAACATAATGATGATTGCCTCGGCAATGTTCGGCACATAGGCCGCCACCCTGTCACCGGGACCGACGCCCTTTGTCCGCATCCAACCGGCAAGCGCCATGACCCGGCTTTTCAGCTCGCGGCGGGTCAGTGTCGTGTGACGGCCATCCTCGCCATGTGCAGAAATTGCAGGTCGGTCATCAGCCTGCACCAGCATGTTTTCGGCAAAGCACAGCCGTGCATCAGGAAAAAAGCGTGTGCCCGGCATCGCACCCTCATCAGCGATTTTCCGCGCACCTTTCTCGCCAATCACGCCTTGCCAATCCCAGAGCGCGTCCCAAAAGGCGGGGCTGTCGTCAATCGACCATTGCCACAGCTCATGATAGTCACCATTCCAGCCTTCCTGGCTGTTCCGCCTTGCTGCTACCATCGTGGCAAAAGCGAACAGATTGCTGTCTCTGATCTGCTGCTCGGTTGGCTGCCAGAGAATCCTTGCGCCTGGCGTGGTCGGTGTGGCGGGAGTGTGCGTCATGAATTTTGCCTCGCCTCGGCTGGTCCTGTCGGCTCCGCTCGCAAACAGCCGGGCAGAATGAATAATCGACAGCATAGGGTTTGGCTGGCAGGGCGACAATGAATTTCAAGCGCATCTGGTGGAAGTAAAACAAAGTTTATGCTGTTTCAGTGCTGGCATTGTCGCCTCTAACCTAGCCTAAGAATTGGCTTAAGTTGGCGCTTTCCATCGGAAATCAACCGATGGGCCTATCCTTCAGTAGAGTTTCCGTAAACGGTTTCTTAATATAGTTGTTAACGAATGGTTAATGTGAGTCAAGGTTCGGTGAAACTGATTCTTCTCCCGTCGGCATCATATTGGTGGTGGCAGGATACAAATGACGGAACAACAGCCTGCGGGGTAAGAGGCTGTGGCGATTGGATCTGGAAAATGCATGCACGAATCAAGGAAATGATGAAACAGTTGGTTGACGCTCCACAAGCCTCATTGCCGTTCAAGGTATCGGAACTGGCAAAGCGCCGATGGATGGCGGGGTCGGATGATGGACCCATCGTCCAGTTGGAGCTGCTCGATGATAACAAACGCGGGATCATTTTTTCGATCATGGCGCGCGATGGCAGCGGCCCCCTGCGGGCGTCCTTTCTTACCATGCTTCTTCTTGAGGATACAATTGCCACGGCGCATGAGCCATTTGGCGTCTGTTCTGGCGAGGCTTCGGTCACGATCTACCGCTATGTTGATCTGGAGGAAGCCTCCAAGGAACAGATTGCCCGTTCATTGACCAGTTTTGCCCAGCTTGCTGAGGTGGTCCTTGGTGACTATCTCGACGCGGCGACGGTCAGCTATGCCGAGGCTGGGCAGAGCGCCGTCTAACGGTTTTTATTGTAATTCCCGCCATGCTGACTAGGTATAGGTGATGGGTGTGAAAGGCCGGCGGGGACGTTGGCCGCTGCACTACATCGCGTCGTCCCACATCTGTGGGATGGCCGCTCAACCTTCTGTTTTCATGGGCAGGACGCATGACATATGACTATGATCTGATTGTGATTGGCGCTGGTTCTGGCGGCGTCCGGGCCGCTCGCATTTCGGCAGGCCATGGCGCAAAGGTGGCGGTGATCGAGGGTGACCGGCCGGGAGGCACCTGTGTCATTCGGGGCTGTGTTCCCAAAAAGCTGTTGATGTATGGCGCTGCTTTTTCTGCCGATGCCGAGGATGCTCGTGGCTTTGGCTGGGATGTCGGGGTTGAGGGCCATAACTGGTCAAATCTGATTGCCGCGAAAAATTCCGAGCTTGACAGGCTGGAGGGCATTTACCGATCACTTCTGAAAAATGCCGGGGCCGAGCTGATCGGGGGGTTCGCAACGGTAACCGGCCCCAATCACATCACCGTCAATGGCCAGGAACTGACTGGCGAAAGAATTTTGATCGCGGTCGGAGGGACGCCGCAATTGCTTGATGTTCCGGGAATGGCAGAGCATGCCATCACCTCGAATGAAGCGCTCGACCTTGAAACATTTCCTGAAGAGATTGTGATCTATGGCAGCGGTTACATCGCGCTTGAGTTTGCTGGAATTTTCAACGGGTTTGGCGCGAAAACGCATCTTGTCTATCGCAGTGATCTGCCGCTGCGTGGCTTTGATGCAGATATCCGCAGTGAGATTGCCACAGCCCTTGAGGGGCGTGGCGTTATCCTGCATCCCGAAACGACAATCTCGGCGATTGCAGGTAATGGTGATGAAAAACAGATCAGTCTCAGCGATGGGACGGTTATCACCGCCAGTCAGGTGATGGCAGCGACCGGACGGAGCCCAAATACAGCCGGATTGGGGCTGGCCGAGACCGGTGTCACCATGGGAGGGCGCGGCGAAGTGATCGTCGATGAGAATTCGCGTACGTCGGTGCCGTCAATTTATGCGGTTGGTGATGTCACGGACCGGATCAATCTGACACCGGTTGCGATTGCCGAGGGGCATGCTTTTGCGGACAGAACCTATGGCGGCATGAACTGGATTGCCAGCCACGACAATGTTGCCTCTGCCGTTTTCAGCCAGCCTCCAATTGCCTCTGTTGGCCTGAACGAGGCCGAGGCAGATGAGAGATATGCCGGAATAACGGTGTTTGAGAGCCGCTTCCGGGCGATGAAAAACACCATCTCGGGCCGCGCTGAAAAGAGCTATATGAAGCTGGTTGTCGAGACCGCTTCTGACAGGGTTGTTGGGGTTCACATGATGGGGCCGGACAGTGGTGAGATCATGCAGGGAATTGCGATTGCCGTCAAAATGGGGGCGACCAAGGCAGATTTTGATGCAACCATTGGCATCCATCCCACTGCGGCAGAGGAATTTGTGACCATGCGCTCGCCGCGCTTGTAACGCTCCTGCGGTGTTTTGTCGTTGTGTGAATTTTGTTGAAAAAGCAGGGAATTTGACCATTATAGGGGCACAAGACAGGGGGCCGCGATGGTGTCCTGTCCTGAAGTGTTCGTCACTATCCATGGATCAAAGGTGAATTTGCATGACTTGGCAGCCAAATAGCTGGCGTGACCGGCCTATTCTACAGGTGCCGGACTACCCGAATGAGGACAAGGTCGCAGCTGTTGAGGCAAAGCTGGCAGCGATGCCACCATTGGTGTTTGCTGGCGAGGCACAGCGCCTGCGCGACCAGTTGGGCGCGGTGGCGGAAGGCAAGGCCTTCTTGCTGCAGGGTGGTGACTGCGCTGAGAGTTTTGCCGAATTTTCCGCCAACAACATTCGTGACAGTTTCCGTGTGCTGTTGCAGATGGCGGTTGTTCTCACCTTTGGCGCAGCGATGCCAGTGGTCAAGATTGGCCGGCTTGCCGGACAGTTCGCCAAGCCGCGCTCTGCGCCAACCGAGGTGATTGATGGGATTGAGTTGCCAAGCTATCGCGGAGACATGGTCAATGCCATGGGGTTCACCGATGATGAGCGCACTCCCGATCCCAAGCGCTTGCTCCGTGTTTATGAGCAGTCCTCGGCAACGCTCAACCTGCTGCGGGCGTTTGCCCAGGGCGGTCTTGCCGATCTGACCAAGGTGCATAGCTGGGTTGTGGGTTTTCTGCGCGATACGCCGGAGGCGGCCCGCTTTGAGGAGTTGGCAGGCCGCATTCAGGAAAGCCTCGAATTCATGCGTGCCTGTGGCGTGACTTCGGAAACGGCGCGCCCGCTGGCGGAAACCGATTTCTATACCAGCCATGAAGCGCTGCTGCTCAATTATGAGGAGGCGCTGACGCGGCGTGACACAATAACTGATGAGCAGGGCTGGTACGCCACTTCGGCGCACATGATCTGGATCGGGGACAGGACGCGCCAGCCAGATGGAGCGCATGTCGAATATATGAAAGGCATTGCCAATCCGATCGGGTTGAAATGCGGCCCCTCGCTGGACCCTGACGAGTTGATGCGTCTGATTGATGTGCTGAATCCGGACAATATTCCTGGCCGCCTGACGCTGATTGCACGCATGGGCGCTGATAAGGTGCGGGGTGGTCTGCCACCATTGGTCAAGGCGGTGCAGAAATCAGGGGCGAAGGTCGTCTGGTGCTGTGATCCGATGCATGGCAATACGATCAAGGCAAGCACTGGTTTCAAAACGCGTCGTGTCGATGACATCATGGCCGAAGTGCGTGGTTTCTTTGAGGTTCACGACGAAATCGGCACCCATCCCGGTGGTGTGCATTTCGAGATGACCGGCCAGAACGTGACCGAATGCGTTGGTGGTGTTGTCGATGTAACCGAAGCGCGTCTTGGCGATCGCTATCATACACATTGTGATCCACGATTGAATGGTGGGCAGGCACTGGAACTTGCATTCCTGATTGCCGATTTGCTGAAGAAACGGCGTGATACCGGGCTTTCACTATCCGAGGCGGTCTGACCGGCCAAAGCCAATGGCGCATGGGTGATGACAGCCTGTTGCCTGGCACCGCCCTCTAGAGGAACGCAATCATGGCAGATTTCGTCAGCAAAGGTCCTTCGCCGGAAGTTCAACCGAGCCTGACCGACACCTATTTCCGTCATACCCGCACCATCGTTCAAGAGCATGGTGATGTGGAGGTTGTCTATGCTGTTTTCATGCGGCGGCCGGTGACATTTGCTGGCCGGCTTGCTTTTGACTGGCTGCAGGCGATGGCCGACTCACGTGGTGCCAGGATCAGGATCGATATGGCCTATCCAGAGGGTGCCTGGGTCGGCGCCGGTGAACCGATGTGCTATATCACCGGGCCATTTTCCGCTCTTGTTGACCTGGAAACGATCCTTTTGCAGCGGCTGGGCGCGGCCTGCGTTGCTGCCTACAACGCCTATAACATGTGCGTTGAGTTGCCAGAGGTGTCGTTTCTGGCGATGGATGCGCGGCATTGTGCCGGCTCTGAAATGGCGGAATTGATGGCCTATGGGGCATCTGTCGGCTCCGAGAAAGCCCGGTCAAAGACCGGCGCAATTGGTTTTATCGGCTGTGCGGCTGACGCGACGGCACATTTCTTTGGCAGGGAACGCGGCGCCGGTACCATGCCGCATGCGTTGATTGGCTATGCCGGTTCGACAGTGCGGGCGGCAGAAATGTTTCATCAAACAGTTCCCGATGCGCCATTGACCGTTCTGGTTGATTATTTCGGCCAGGAAATCACCGATGCGCTGGCGGTGGCTCGGTGCTTTCCGGAACTGGCGGCCGACGGTCGCCTTGCGGTTCGTCTGGACACACATGGCGGCCGCTTTGTCGAGGGGTTGGATACGCAGTCCTCCTACGCGGTTCTGGAACGCAGCGTGCCGCAGGCCATTCGTGGGTATCGAAATGACTCTGAACTGAAGTCGCTGATGGGAACAGGGGTCAGCGCCGCCGCAGTCTGGCACATGCGTGAAAAGCTGGATGAGAACGGCTTTGACAAGGTGCGCATTGTCGCCTCAAGTGGGTTTGGCCCGGATAAATGTCGGGTTTTCGCCTTTGCCAACGCGCCGGTTGATGTGATTGGGACCGGATCATTCCTGCCACAGATTTGGTCGGAAACCTATGCGACAGCCGATGTTATTTCCTATGACGGCCGGTCCATGGTAAAGGCTGGTCGAGAATTTCTGATCCGAAAATAGATCGTAGACATATGCACCCACCTCTTTCCATCGCGCTTGCGCAGTTGAACCCACATCTTGGCAATGTCCGGGGCAATCGGGACAGGCTGGTCGCCGCCCGCGCTAAGGCGGCAGAGAATGGTGCCGTGATGATCGTGACGCCGGAGATGTATCTGGCTGGCTATCCGTGTGACGATCTGGTTCTGCGAAGTGATTTCATGGATGAGGTGGCAGCCGCCATCGACGAGTTGACAGCACTGACCGAAGACGGTGGTCCAGCGATTATCGTCGGCGCGCCCCATGCAGAAGGCGGGGTTATCTATAATAGTGTTTTTGTGCTTGATGGTGGCACGCTTCTTGGTCGGCGTGACAAGGTCAATTTGCCGAACTACGGCGTTTTTGATGACAAGCGGAATTTTGTCGCTGGCGCGATGCCTGGCCCGATCATGGTTCGTGGTCTGCGGCTTGGCCTTCCAGTCTGCGAGGATATATGGACGCCTGATGTGATCGAATGTCTGGCAGAGTCGGGGGCGCAGATGATCATCGCGCTGAACGCGTCCCCTTTTGAAACAGGCAAAACAGACCAGCGGATGCTGCACGCCGTCGCGCGTGCCGTCGAGGCCGAACTGCCGGTTGTCTATGTGAATATGATCGGGGGTCAGGATGAGCTTGTCTATGATGGTGGCTCGTTTGCCATCAACAGGGGCGGCAAGCTGGCCTGCCACCTACCGAGCTTTTCCGAGTCAGTCACTCTTGTCGAGGTGACAGACCAGTTGGGTTGTCTGCACGTGACGGGTCAGGTCACGCCACCTGATGAGGGTGCGGAGGCGCTGTATCGTGGCTTGATGCTTGGCCTTCGCGACTATGTTGAGAAGAACGGATTTCCCGGCGTTGCCCTCGGCCTGTCGGGGGGCATTGACTCGGCATTGGTGGCGGCCATTGCGGCAGATGCCGTCGGTCCTGAAAAGGTCCACGCGGTGATGATGCCGTCACCCTATACCAGTCAGGAAAGCCTCGATGACGCTGCTGATCTGGCGGCGCGCTATGGCATTCCGCTTGACACGATCAATATTGGCCCTGCCATGGAGGCATTGGATACCATGTTAGCCAGCCAGTTTGCCGGCACCGAGGCAGGCATTGCCGAGGAAAACATCCAGTCTCGTCTGCGCGGTCTTGTTCTGATGGCTCTTTCCAACAAACATGGCCCGATGGTTCTTGCGACGGGTAACAAATCCGAATATGCCGCGGGTTATTCGACCCTCTATGGCGATATGTGTGGTGGGTTTGCGCCGCTTAAGGATGTCTGGAAAGTTCAGGTTTTCGACCTCTGCCGCTGGCGCAACCAGAATCTGCCGCGTGGCGCCGCTGGTCCCGCTGGCGAGGTGATACCGCGACGGATCATCGACAAGCCTCCCTCGGCAGAGCTGCGTCCGGATCAAAAGGACACGGACTCACTCCCGCCCTATGAGCGTCTTGATGCCATCATGATGGCAATCTGCGAGGAAATGTCGGATATTGAGACGATAATCGCGCGCGGCTATGACCGGGAAGAGGTGGCGCGTGCCAGCCAGCTGTTGTTCCGCGCTGAATACAAGCGCTTCCAGGCAGCGCCCGGGCCGAAAATGACACCACTTGCCTTTGGTCGGGATCGCCGCCTGCCTCTAACCTCAGGGTTTAACCCGCTGCATTCATCAGGCAGCAAGGAGTCCTCATGAGCCAGATCAAGGTTCGCTTCGCCCCCAGCCCAACAGGCAATCTGCATGTTGGTAATCTGCGCACGGCGCTGGTCAATTTCCTGTTTGCCCGCAAGGCAGGTGGCCAGTTCATGCTGCGCATTGACGATACCGATACCGAACGGTCAACCGCCGCCTTTGAAGAGGGCATCCGGGCTGATCTGCAATGGATGGGGATGGCCTGGGATGTTGAGGACAGGCAGTCGGAACGGCTGGACCGGTACGATGCGGCGCTGGCGCAATTGCGCACTGACGGCCGTGCCTATGCCTGTTATGAGACGGCTGAAGAACTGGCTCTCAAACGCAAGGCGCAGCTCTCGGCTGGACGTCCGCCTGTTTATGACAGGGCCGCACTGAAGCTGACAGCAGAGCAGATTGCCGCTTTTGAGGCCGAGGGTCGCCAGCCGCATTGGCGGTTCCGGCTGGAGGATGTGGAGGTGCGCTGGCATGACATGGTGCGCGGCGATGTCGCCTATCATATGTCCAGCCTGTCTGATCCGGTGCTGATGCGAGAAGATGGACGGGTCATCTACACGCTGGCATCGGTTGTTGACGATATTGACCATGGTATCAGCCACATTCTGCGTGGCGAGGACCATGTGACCAACTCCGCTGCCCAGATCCAGCTCTTTGAGGCGTTGGGCGCGCAGGCACCGACGATGGGCCACATGGCGTTGCTTGCCGGCGCTGATGGTGAGGGGCTGTCGAAACGCCTTGGCAGCCTGTCGATCGCCGAATTGCGTAACAATGACACGGAGGCGATGGCCATTGCCAGCCTGTTGGCACGCATCGGCACCTCTGATCCGGTGGTGCCGACAGCTGACATGGCGACGGTCATTGATGGTTTTGACATCACGCGTTTTGGCCGTGCGACGGCAAAATTTGACCCGGCTGAGCTGGCGCAGGTGAATGCAAAAGTTGTTCAGGAATTGCCCTTTGCCACGGTGGCTGAGCGGCTGGAAGCGGCGGCTGTGGGGGGTGGTGAGCCGTTCTGGATGGCGGTTCGTGACAATCTCTTAGATGTTGGCGAGGCTGGTGACTGGTGGCGGATCTGCACTCAACCAATCACACCGATAATCGATAGCGCCGCAGTGACCGATGCCGCGGCTGATCTGCTTCCCGAGGGTGATGTGGGGGCTTCAATATGGCAGGACTGGACAAAGGCGGTCGCCGCTGCGTCCGGTGCCAAGGGCAGGGGGCTGTTCATGCCCCTTCGGCTTGCGTTGACTGGCCGTGAGAAGGGGCCGGAGATTGCTCCGCTGCTGGCGTTCATGGGGCGTGAGCGGGTCCTGGCGCGGCTGCGCGGAGAGACCGCATGACCGACACGCCTGAGCTTCGCCTTCACAACACCCTGAGTGGCGCTAAAGAGCTGTTCGTTCCGCTTGATCCAGCAGATATCCGCGTCTATGCCTGCGGCCCAACGGTCTATGACCGTATCCATATTGGCAATGCCCGGCCGATTGTCGTTTTTGACGTTTTGGTGCGGTTGCTGCGACATCTCTACCCCCGCGTTACCTATGTGCGTAACATCACCGATGTGGATGACAAGATCATCAACAGGGCGCGTGAGCGCGGTATCGGCATTGACCAGCTCTGCGCCGATACGATTGCAAATTTCCACGATGATATCGAGGCGCTTGGTTCGCTGCCGCCCGATCATGAGCCGCGCGCAACCGAATTTATCGGTGATATGATCCGGATGATTGGGCGTCTGATCGAAAAGGGACATGCCTATGTTGCGGAGGGGCATGTGCTGTTTTCCGTGGCAACGATGCCAGCCTATGGCAGATTGTCCGGACGCTCGATGGAGGACATGATCGCTGGTGCAAGGGTCGAGGTCGCGCCCTATAAACGCGATCCGGCCGATTTCGTTCTGTGGAAGCCGAGTGATGGTGATCAACCTGGATGGGACAATCCCTTTGCGACGGTCAGGGGGCGTCCTGGCTGGCATATCGAATGCTCGGCGATGGCGCGTCATTATCTGGGTGAGACTTTTGACATTCATGCCGGTGGCATTGATCTGGTGTTTCCGCATCACGAGAATGAGATCGCCCAGTCATGCTGTACGCATGATACTGACATCATGGCTAAATATTGGTTGCATAACGGTTTTGTCACGATGGGTGACGAGAAAATGTCAAAATCGCTTGGCAATCTTGTGATGGCCTGTGACGCTATCAGGACGCATCGCGGTGAGACCGTCCGTGCGGGCCTTCTGGCGGCGCATTACCGCGCGCCGGTGGCGCTGCCTGACAGCGCATTGGTGGAAGCACGCAATGTCCTTGACCGGCTATACCGGGCGGTTGGTGATGCCTCATCTGATGCTGATGCGTTTGATCGCAGCTTTGTTGCGGCGCTGTGCGATGATCTGAACACACCAGCGGCGATGGCCCGTCTGCATGAGCTGGCGGGAGCGGCGAACAAAGGCGATGGAGATGCAGCGACCGCGCTGAAGACGAATGCGGGTCTGCTCGGGCTTCTTGGTCAGACGGGGGATGATTGGGCAAAGGGTGTGATTACGATTGCCGCGGACATGCGACAGAGTAGTTCCATGAACGCCAATCTGGAGCTGGTTAACGACAAAATTGACGCCCGGATTGCCGCCCGCAACAAGGCCCGCGCTGATCGCGATTTTGCCACTGCCGATGTCATCCGTGATGAATTGGCGGCAGATGGAATTCTCCTCGAGGATGGGCCCGATGGGACGATCTGGCGGCGCGCCTAGCCAGACGGCATCAATTTTGCTAACCAGTCCCTGTGGCGGGCGGTTTGACGGCCTGTTGGGGAGAGCTTGAGAATGAGTGGTGAAAAGATCTGGCTGTTTGATACAACCCTGCGCGATGGCGGCCAGACGCGCGGTGTTGATTTCACACATGCTGACAAACTGGCGATTGCAACCGCGCTTGACGAGATCGGCATGGATTATGTCGAGGGTGGCTGGCCTGGTGCGAACCCGACGGATGACGCTTTCTTTGCCGCACCTCCTGCCATGAAAAATGCGAAGATGGTTGCCTTTGGCATGACCCGGCGCGGGGGCCGCAGCACGGCCAATGACCCCGGCCTGAATGCGGTAATTGATGCCGAGGTTCCGGCGACCTGTCTTGTTGGCAAGACCTGGGATTTTCATGTTGAGACAGCGATCAAGACAACGCTGGCGGAAAATCTGGAGATGATCGGACAGTCTGTTGCCGCGGCTAAACAGCGGGGCCGTGAGTCGATGTTTGACTGTGAGCATTTTTTTGACGGGTTCAAGAACAACGCGGACTATGCGCTGTCCTGTGCGAAGGCGGCGTTTGATGGTGGCGCGGCATGGGTTGTTCTATGTGACACCAATGGCGGCGCGCTGCCAGATGAAGTGTTCGAAATTGTTGCTGCTGTCCGCGCTCATCTTCCCGAGGCCAATCTTGGCATTCATTGCCATAATGATGCAGGTGTCGCTGTGGCCAATTCGATGGCTGCGGTTGCTGCAGGCGCACG
This sequence comes from Alphaproteobacteria bacterium, assembly GCA_038107835.1. Classification (GTDB taxonomy): domain Bacteria; phylum Pseudomonadota; class Alphaproteobacteria; order Puniceispirillales; family Puniceispirillaceae; genus MED-G116. The sequence continues at coordinate 79,172 of JAYNHH010000004.1, read as the reverse complement.
CCAGATTCAAGGCACCATCAACGGCATTGGCGAGCGATGCGGCAATGCCGACCTGATTACATTGATCCCCAATCTGATGCTGAAATCGGGGTACAGAACGTCAATCAGTGAAGATAATCTACCACGGCTGATGACGCTGTCACGGATGCTGGATGAACGACTCAACAGGGCGCCCAATGCCCACGCTCCCTATGTTGGCGAGGCTGCTTTCGCCCATAAGGGAGGCTTGCATGCTTCGGCAGCGCAGAAGGACCCCCGGACCTATGAGCATGTTCCGCCGGAAAAGGTTGGCAACAGGCGTCAATATCTGGTTTCTGATCAGGCAGGCAAGTCAAACATGCTGGCCCGCTTTGCCGAGTTCGGCATCGAAGTGGCTGCCGATGACGCGCGGATCGACAAATTGATCCGGCATGTCAAGGAACGTGAATTTGAGGGCTGGTCTTTTGATTCGGCCGAAGCCAGTTTCGAATTGATGGCGCGGCGCGCGCTGGGTGAGGTGCCGGATTATTTCTCCATTGGCCGGTTTCGGGTGATGGATGAGCGGCGGTTCAATGCCAAGGGTGATCTTGTCGTCGAGTCCGAGGCAACGACGACGATCACCGTCGGTGATAAATCCTATCATGAGGCAGCGATTGGCAATGGCCCTGTCAATGCGGTTGATACCGCCATGCGTAAGGCGCTGATCGCGGCCTACCCAACCCTTGAGGATGTTGAGCTGGTTGACTACAAGGTGCGCATTCTTGATGCGCGTGACGGCCAGTCCGGCACCGGTGCGATTACCAGGGTGATGATTGAATTCAGGGTGCCGGGTGGCCCTGTCTGGCGCACTGTCGGGCTGTCGACAAACATCATTGATGCGTCTGTGGCTGCGCTTGGCGATGGCATGATCTGGAAACTCCAGCATGATGGTGTCCCCGGACCAGGAACGGCGGGATAAAGTGAGCGCGCTGTCAGGTTATCTGCCTCCCATTGTCATTCTGGCGCGCCCACAAATGGCTGAAAATATCGGTGCGACGGCACGCGCCATGATGAATTGTGGTCTGAGTGATCTACGGCTTGTTGCCCCACGCGACGGCTGGCCGAATCCCGCCGCAGTTCCGATGGCCGCTGGTGGTGCACAGATCATCGAAAATGCAACGCTATATGATGATATTGCGGCTGCTGCCCATGATGTGAGCTTCATCGCCGCAGCGTCGGCCCGTCGCCGCGATATGCCGATGCGTGAGATCGATCCACGGGCTGCGGCTGGCGAGATTCTGGCGCATCAGGGCAAAGCGGCGCTGCTGTTCGGCCCAGAGGCATCGGGCCTCGACAATGATGAGGTCGTGCAGGCGGATGTGCTTGTTACCGCCTCTCTCAATCCTGACTATCCCTCACTCAATCTGGCGCAGGCTGCTTTGCTGCTGGCGTGGGAATGGCGCGCAGCGATGCTTGAGGCGTCAGCTGATACCATATCAGCCACCACTCCGCCATCAACCACAGTGCCGGCGCCAATTGCAGAACGTGATTTCCTCTATCAGCGGCTGGAAGATGAGCTGGATGCTGGCGGCTTTTTCCTATCCGCGGAAATGGCCCCGGTTGTCAAAAGGAATATTCGCACGATGTTCAATCGCGCTGCACCATCAAGCCAGGAGATCAGCACCCTGCATGGGGTCATCCAGGCGCTGACAAGACGCCGTGATGGCGGGGATAAAGCGGGTTGACAATAAACGGTGGGGTGCGTAGTTTCCCGCCATTCTCGGGAACGTGGATTGCACCAGCGGGGTGCGATGCCGGTTGCGGCGAAAGCCAAAACCCTACCGGGGCAACATAAAAGGAGCCAACTATGGCAAAGTCTGATCACAAGCGGCATTCCGCCAAGCATAAAATCGACCGTCGTCTGGGTGTAAACCTTTGGGGTCGTCCAAAATCTCCTCTCAATTCACGCGAATATGGCCCCGGCCAGCATGGCCAGCGCCGCAAGAAGCCAACTGACTTTGGCGTGCAGCTGATGGCCAAGCAGAAGCTGAAAGGCTATTACGGCAATATTGGCGAGAAGCAGTTCAAGAAATATTACGCCAAGGCCGCATCTGGCAAGGGTGACACCGGCCAGAATCTGATCGGTATTCTGGAAACACGCCTTGATGCCGTTCTGTATCGTGCGAAAATGGTGCCAACTGTTTTTGCCGCCCGTCAGATCATCAACCACGGGCATGTGATGCTGAATGGCAAGCGCTGCAACATCGGGTCGGTCCTGCTGAAGCCTGGGGATCAGATTGCCCTCAAGGAAAAGGCGAAGAACATCCCAGCTGTGCTTGAGGCAATCGCCTCCGTTGAGCGGGATGTGCCTGAATATGTCGAGGCTGATCACAATAAATTCACTGCAACCTTCGTTCGCGTCCCGACGCTTGATGAGGTGCCTTATCCGGTTCAGATGGAACCAAATCTGGTTGTCGAGTATTACTCACGCTAGATAGGGATGCCAGACGCGGCGCTTTGCCGTTGCTATCGCTGATTTGTTAAGGGGTGGTACCATTGGTGCCGCCCCTTTTGCTGTCAGCGAGAGCAAATCATGACGTTAGATGATGAGATGAAACTGCCAGCCATCCGCCCGGCGATGATCGCCAACGTGCCGGCAATAACACTGATTGCCCGTCAGTCTTTCGAGCGCTATGTGCCACTGATTGGCAGACCGCCCGCGCCGATGCGTGCAAATTTTTCAAAACATGTTTTAGAAGATACTGTTTTTATTGCTCAAAGTGAGAAAAGTCAGGGAGTTGTTCTGGGCTATGCCATTATCCCCCAAAACGATGAGGTGTGGTTCCTCGACAATATTGCGGTAAGCCCATGGGCGCAGGGCAGGGGTGTTGGCTCGGCCTTGATCGCCGCCTGCGAGGCCTTTCTGCGGGATCGTGGTGTTCAGCGTTACCATCTTTACACGAATGAGGTAATGGAACAAAATTTGACCTGGTATCCCGCGATTGGTTTTGTTGAAACAGATCGTCGTCTTGAAGATGGGTTCTCGAGGGTCTATTTCTCGAAGGCGTTGGTCTGAATGGGAGTGTCCGATGGCTGAGGATGAGGTGCAGCAGGCACCGGTAGCGATGAGGGATGGGTGGCCAGACACCTATTTTGCGGTAATTTTCACGGCGCAGCGCACCATGTCAGACGAGAATATGTATCAGATTACCGCTGACAGGATGGTCACGCTGGCGCAGCAGCAACCCGGCTTTCTCGGGGTTGAGTCGGTGCGCGGTGACGATGGTATCGGTATCACGGTGTCCTATTGGCGGGACCGCGAGGCAATCCGCAACTGGCGGATCAATGTGGAGCATCTTGCAGCCCAGCAAATGGGCCGCAAGGAATTTTATGATTGGTACCACGTCCGTGTCGCTGAAATAGTCGGCCACCGGACTTTTGATGCCAGCCTCGACTCGGATGCGGGGCGCGATCCCGAGGAGTGATCAGGACGGCTTTGCGTCGATCCCGTGGGTCTGGAACATTTCGGCCAGTTCGCCTGTTTCATACATTTCACGGATAATGTCACAACCGCCGACAAATTCCCGCTTCACATAGAGCTGCGGGATGGTTGGCCAGTCTGAATAGGCCTTGATGCCCTCGCGAATGCTGTCATCTTCAAGCACATTGATCCCCCGGAAAGGAACGCCGAGATGGGTCAATACCCCAACGACAGCGGCGGAGAAACCGCATTGTGGAAACACGGGTGTTCCCTTCATGTAGAGAACCACGTCCTCACTGGCGATATCTGCGTCGATCCGTTCCTTCGTTGCATCATCCAACATTTATAAACTCCTTTTCATGGCTGGGCCGTGGTGCCGGTATCTGGGCTGGTGGTCAGTCACTCGCTTTTGGGGGTTGAGGTTTGCAGGGCAAGGGCATGCAGCTCCCCACCCATTCGCCCGCCAAGCGCCTGATAGACCATCTGGTGCTGCTGGACCCGTGTTTTGCCGGCAAAGGCCGAGGACACGACATTGCAGGCATAATGATCGCCATCGCCGCGCAGATCCTCGATCGTGATGGCCGCATCGGGAAAAGCCGCCTGGATCAGACTTTCGATTTCTGACGCTTGCATCGCCATTGTGCTGTCTCCGGTATCTGTTCAGCCATTCATCAATGCCGGGATTGTCGCCTCGGCACAGGTTTTCATCTTCAAAACTGATATGGCATCACCATCGTCAAATTTCAATTCATCTGTGGCCGAGATCACGCCAAGAACGCAAATGCCAACATCGGCGGCTTTGGCGGCGGCGGTGACTGCCCTCGCATCATCTGTTGCAATCACATAGCGGCCCTGATCCTCACCAAAGGCCCATCCATGTGCATTGCCACCGTCCGGTGATGCGATGGTCGCACCAAGCCCTGCCGCCATGCACATTTCGGCAATGGCCACGGCCAGCCCGCCATCGCTGACATCATGCGCTGCGATGATGGTGCCCGCTCCAATCTGCGACTGCAGGAACTCACCTGCTTTGCGCTCAGCCTCCAGCGTGACAGGGGGTGGAGCAGCCTGCGGCTCTCCCGCCAGATGGCGAGCATAAAGCGAGGCTCCGAGCCAGCCATCATTGCAGCCCTCGTCCTGTCCGATGACCATCAAGGTCTGGCCAGATGCGGTCGGGGCCATGCCAACGGCTGTTGCAATGTCATCAATCACACCAACCATGCCCACTACCGGGCAGGGGCGGATCGCCCGCCCATCGGTCTCGTTATAGAGCGACACATTGCCGGACACCACCGGAGTGTCGAGCGCCAGCGCTGCCTCACCCATTCCCACCACTGACTGCGCCATCTGCGTCATGATTTCCGGCTTCTCTGGGTTGCCAAAATTCAGATTGTTGGTGATCGCCAGCGGGCGTGCGCCAACGGCGCAGATGTTGCGATAGGCCTCGGCTACCGCCTGTGCACCACCATTGCGTGGGTCGGCCTCGACATAGCGCGGTGTGCAGTCTGTCGACATTGCCAGACCGCGCTGGCTGCCATGCACCCGGATCAGGCCGGCATCGCCGCCCGGCCCCTGCAGCGTGTCCGCCATGACCTGACTGTCATATTGTTCGTAAATCCAGCGGCGACTGGCAAGATCAACGGTCTCAAGCAACTGTAGCAGGACGCTGCTGATTGGCGCATCCGAGGTGATTGCGCTGCTCTCGACAACGGGATGCGGAACGAACTCAGCCTGTGGCCTGTCATATTCGGGGGCGTCATCAACCAGCGGATCAAGCGGAATGTCGCAGGCTGTGCCGCCATCCTTGAGCAGAACCAGCCTGCCTGTCTCGGTCACCTGGCCAATTGGCATGAAATCGAGATCCCATTTGTCAAAAATTTCACGGGCTGTCTGTGTGGCGTCGGGTTTTAGAACCATGAGCATGCGCTCCTGGCTTTCCGAGAGCATCAATTCATACGCACTCATCCCCTCTTCACGGGCGGGCACCAGATCAAGGTCGATCTCCATACCCAAACCGCCCTTTGATGCCATTTCAACCGATGACGAGGTGAGGCCAGCGGCACCCATATCCTGAATTGAGAGAACGGAGTCGGATGCCATCAGTTCCAGACAGGCCTCCATAAGCAATTTGCCAGTGAAGGGATCACCCACCTGTACGGTTGGTCGCTTTGACTCGGTCTCATCGGAAAACTCGGCTGACGCCATTGTTGCGCCATGAATGCCATCACGTCCGGTCTTCGCCCCAACATAGATAACCGGATTTCCCGGGCCGGTGGCCGCGGACCGGAAAATGCGGTCGCTGTTGGCCAAACCGACAGCCATCGCATTGACCAGAATATTGCCATTGTAGGAGGCGTCGAAATTGACCTCGCCGCCAACGGTTGGAATGCCGATGCAATTGCCATATCCACCGATTCCCGAGACGACACCGCCAAGCAGATGCCGCGTTTTCTCGTGGTCAGCAGCGCCAAAGCGCAGGGCGTTCAATAAGGCCACTGGTCGTGCGCCCATGGTGAACACGTCACGCAGAATCCCGCCAACACCGGTCGCCGCACCCTGATAGGGTTCAATATAGGAGGGATGATTGTGGCTCTCGATCTTGAAGATGGCAGCAAGACCGTCGCCGATATCAACAGCGCCGGCATTCTCGCCTGGCCCCTCGATCACCTGCGGGCCATCAACGGGAAGTGTTTTCAGCCATTTTTTCGATGATTTATACGAGCAATGTTCTGACCACATTGCCGAGAAAATCCCGAGTTCACACAGGTTTGGCGTCCGTGCGAGGCGTTTCAGGATCAGCTTCCATTCGTCCTCTGACAACCCCATTGACGCTGCATTCTCAAAGGTCATTTCCGGTTCATTCATGATGCCAATGCCTCCAGACATCCCTGTAACAATGTGGCACCGTCAGAGCCGCCCAACTCAGGCGAAATGGCTCTTTCGGGATGCGGCATCATTCCCATCACCCGACCGTTGGCTGAGATGATCCCGGCGATATCGAGCGCGGATCCATTCGGGTTGGCCGGTCCGTGGGCAGGACCGTCGGCGTAGCGAAAGGCAATCTGTCCATTGTCATTCAAGCGCGCCAGTTCTTCCTCTCCGGCGAAATAATTGCCTTCATTATGCGCGACCGGCATGGTCAGGCGCGTTCCGACCTCAAGATTTCTGGTGAAGGGCGACTCAACCGTCTGGCACACATCCATCGTGATGTTGCGGCAGATATATTTCAGCCCCGCATTCTGCACCAGAACGCCGGGCAGAAGGCCAGTTTCAAGCAGCACCTGAAACCCGTTGCACACGCCCATGACAGCGCCACCACGTGCGGCATGGTCCAGCACCGCATCAATAACCGGCGAGCGCGCCGCAAGCGCGCCACAGCGTAGATAGTCACCAAATGAGAAACCGCCTGGAATGATTGCAAGATCAATTGGGTCAAGGCTGCTTTCCTTGTGCCAGACAAGCGAGGGGCGTCGCCCTGTCAGCTTTTCGATGGCTACCATCATGTCCCGGTCGCAGTTTGACCCCGGAAAGACGAGAATGGCAATTCGCATTGAACTGAGACTCATGACTATTGTCCGTCTGGGATGTCGATGTCGTAATCTTCAATCACCGTGTTTGACAGCAGGGTCTCACACATCTTGGCGACGCGCTGGTGGAGCCGGGCCTCGTCAGTCTCATCCACCTCGAGAACAATTCGTTTGCCAACCCGGATTTCACCAACTTCCTGAAACCCCAAATCATTCAATGATCGCGCAATGGCCTGACCCTGTGGGTCCAGAACCCCCTCTTTGAGTGAAATATTGACGATGACTTGCATTTGTCTACCTTTGGTATGTTGCTGTCAGTTTGTCTGTTGTGATTGTCGCTAGGTCAGATCAGGCACCGTGACGCCAAGGCGCCGGGCAATCTCCTGATAGGCGTCAATCAGGCCACCAAGATCGCGGCGAAACCTGTCCTTGTCCATTTTCTCGTTGGATTGTGCGTCCCACAGGCGGCAGTTATCCGGGCTGATCTCGTCAGCCAGCAGCACCTCGACCCCATCGTCACTCTGGGCGCGGCCAAACTCCAGCTTGAAATCAATCAGTCTTACTCCGATGCCGTGAAACAGCCCTGTCAGGAAGTCATTGATCCGCAGCGTGTCTTCATAGATGACATCCAACTCATCAGCACTGGCCCAGCCAAATGTGATGATATGTTCGGCGGCGATGATCGGATCTCCCAACGTGTCGTCCTTGAGGCAGAACTCCACGAGCGTGTTGGGCAGGGCAGACCCTTCCTCAATTCCGAGCCGGGGACAGATGGAACCGGCAGCGACATTGCGCACCACAACTTCAACCGGAATGATCTCGAGCTTGCGGATCAGCTGTTCCCGGTCGTTCAGCCGTTCGAGAAAATGCGTCGGAATGCCGATCTGCTCAACCGCCTGCATGATGTGTTCGCTGATATAATTGTTCAGCACGCCCTTGCCCGAGATGACGTCTTTCTTCTGCGCGTTGAAAGCGGTCGCATCATCCTTGAAATACTGAACGAGTGTGCCGTCTTCTGGTCCGTCAAAAATGACCTTGGCCTTGCCTTCATAAAGCTGTTGTCTGTCAGTCATGCGTGCGTCAGTCCCCTAGCCGGCATTTGTTGCTGGTTGATCGGCAAAAACCCGGTCAAAGATTGTATCGACATGGCGGAAATGCTGGTCCAGATCAAACAGGGATTCCAGCGCCGCATCATCGAGATACGCCTGTACGTCGGTATCGGCTTTCAGCAGATCAAGATAGCTGCCACCATCCTGCCATACCTGCATCGCATTTCGCTGGACATATTTATAGGCGTCCTCCCGGCCCACTCCGGCCTGGGTGAGGGCGAGCAGAACCTGTTGCGAATGCACAAGGCCGCTGAGCTGATCGAGATTGGCCTGCAATCTGTCAGGGTAGACCAGCAGATTTTCCATCACGCTGGCGAGCCGGTGCAGGGCGAAATCAAGGCCAATTGTCGCATCAGGGCCAAACACTCGCTCAACGGAGGAGTGCGAGATGTCACGCTCGTGCCAGAGCGCCACATTTTCCAGTGCCGGCGTGACGGCGGCGCGCACGATCCGCGCAATGCCAGTCAGATTTTCGGTCAAGACGGGGTTGCGCTTGTGCGGCATTGCCGACGAGCCTTTCTGCCCCGCGGAAAAAAATTCCTCCGCCTCACGGACCTCGGTGCGTTGCATGTGGCGGATTTCGGTCGCCAGACGCTCGATCGAGCTGGCGATAACACCAAGCGTGGCAAAGAACATCGCGTGCCGGTCACGGGGAATGACCTGTGTTGAGACAGGTTCGACTGTCAGCCCCATCTTCGTGGCGACATGCGCCTCAACGGCTGGATCGATATGGGCAAAAGTACCCACAGCTCCAGAAATGGCGCAGGTGGCAATTTCGTCACGCGCTGCCTGCAGACGGCGGTAACAGCGGGCGAACTCGGCATAGAATGTGGCGAGCTTCAGGCCGAGGGTCGTTGGTTCGGCGTGGATTCCATGACTGCGGCCGATGGTTGGTGTGCGCTTGAATTCATGCGCCCGTATGCGCAGCGCGGTCAACAGACGCTCAATCCCCTCGAGCATCAAATTGCTTGCCCGTGTCATCTGCACGGCAAGGGTGGTGTCAAGAACGTCTGACGAGGTCATCCCCTGGTGAACAAAACGTGCGTCAGGGCCGACATATTCGGCAAGATTGGTCAGAAAGGCGATCACATCATGTTTCGTTTCCCGCTCAATCTCGTTGATGCGGTCAATGTCGAAGGCACCTTTTTCCCAAACCGTTTTTGCGGCCTCGGCAGGGATCACGCCAAGCGCTGCCTGCGCGTCACAGGCATGCGCCTCAATCTCGAACCAGATTTGAAACTTACTTTCCTCCGACCAGATGGCACTCATTTCTGGCCGAGAATATCGCGGGATCATGCGGTCAATTTCCTTTGCGTTGGATTGGGCCAAGTTGTAGCATTGGGCGCTGGAAAAAACCAGTGCTGAACCCACAAATTGTGGCTGTAAAGCGGGGAAAACCACAAGATGCTGTTACGTCGGATCATTTTTGGTGCCTTGATGCATGCGGCGCGGAACCCCGCCGTCCAAAAAAAGGCTGGTGAGGCTGCTGGCAAGGCGTTGGAAGCAGCAAAACCTGGACTATTGCGGGCGAGTCGGCGCGCTGGTGAACTGACCCGCAAGGCAAAAGACAAGGTCACGTCCAGTGACAAATAGCAGCGATGGCTTCCGGCCTATAAATGGCCGAGTGATTTGAAACTGATACATTGCGTCCCGGCAACGATCAGATGGTCATGCAGATCAATTGTCATCAATCCGAGGGCGCGTTGCAATTCGTCAGTCATCTTGATGTCGGCTGGTGATGGTGTTGTCTCACCACTTGGGTGATTATGGACAAGAATCACCGCCTGCGCATGATGTTTCAGCGCTGCATTAATCACCTCACGTACATAGACCGCGGTCTGGTCAACAGTGCCTTTTGACAATGTTTCCTCGGCAATGAGGCGATTGCGGTTATCAAGGCAGAGCATGATCAGATATTCGATCGGTTCATGCGCAAGCCGGTTGATGCAGTAATGTTTGACAGCGCCCCAACTTGTCAGAACAGGGCGATTATGAATGTTGGAATGGGCCAGATGGAGGCCGGCCGCCTCGACAAGTTTCAGCGCACTGATTGACGCATCACCGAGGCCACGCTGATCGGACAGCTGCTGTACGGGCGCTCGCAGGACGGCGGCAAGCGAACCAAACTGCCGGATCAGGATCTTGGCAAGCGGCTTCGTGTCGCCGCGCGGCTGTCCGGCGAACAACAGCATTTCCAGAATTTCCAGCTCGGTCAGCGTTTCGGCGCCCTCGGTCAGCAACCTCTCGCGCATCCGCTGGCGATGTCCTTTTGTGTGATGGTCAGCCATACCTTTTGGTACAGCAATGATCCTAAAAAATAGTTAACAGATCACAGGAAATTGTCAGCCATAGGGCGGTTGTGTATAGCCGGCAGGTGACAGGGTAAAAATCTCTGGATCACCCTCGGTGATGCCGATGGAATGTTCAAACTGCGCCGACAGGGATTTGTCCCGGGTGACGGCGGTCCATCCATCGCCAAGGATTTTGGTGTCGGCCTTGCCGGCGTTGATCATTGGTTCGATGGTAAAGATCATGCCGGGTTCCAGCGTCAGCCCTGTCCCTGGATTTCCATAATGCAGAACCGTTGGCGCGCAGTGAAAAACCTGCCCCAAACCATGACCGGTAAAATCACGCACAACGGAAAACCGCATTGCCTCAGCATAGCTCTGAATGGCGTGGCCAATGTCGCCAAGGGTGTTTCCAGCACGCGCGGCGGTAATGCCGCGCATCAGGCACTCATAGGTAACCTCGCTGAGCAATTTTGCCTTGACCGATGGCGTTCCAACAAAAAACATTCGTGAGGTGTCACCATACCAGCTGTCAAGAATCACCGTGACGTCGATATTCAGAATATCTCCGCTGCGCAGTGTTTTTGGGCCGGGAATGCCATGGCAGACAACATGGTTGAGCGAAATGCAGGTGGATTTTGGAAAGCCCTTGTAATTGAGTGGCGCCGGCAACGCACCATGTGCCAGAATATATTCATGGCAGAGCCGGTCGAGTTCTTCGGTTGTCATCCCGGCTACGACATGCGGTGCGATCATATCGAGCACTTCTGCGGCCAATCGTCCGGCCGCGCGCATGCCGGCAAAGCCGTCTTCCGTGTGACGCATCACTGGTTCGCTTCGCATTGTCCTGCCTGCTGTAGTCTGTCTGTTATCAATCTAGGCAAAGCATTTAAAGCCAAACATCGATCCTGCCAAGCCCCTGAACCCTTGAAATGGTAATTTAGCGGCTTTTGAGGCAGAAATAGAGGTCTGCCCTTTTTCCGGGTTCTGACGGCACTACATAAGGGGCAGCCGTGAGATCAATGAGAGAGTTTAGATGACCCATCCCGCAAAACCGAACCCGACCGCCGCGATTATCGTGATTGGCGATGAAATTCTCTCTGGTCGGACCAAAGACAAAAATATCGGTTGGTTGGCTGAGCGGCTGGGGGCGATGGGAATTACGCTGCGGGAAGCGCGGATCATTCCTGACATCAAACAGGTGATCATTGATACGGTTCTCGAATTGTCAGCGCAATGTGATCTGGTCTTTACCAGCGGTGGGATCGGTCCGACGCATGATGACATCACCACTGATGCCATCGCTGCGGCGTTTGGCAAACAGGTGATCCGGCATCCTGAAGCTGAGGCGGTGCTGCAAAAGCACTATCAGAACACCGATCTGGAATTCAACGCCGCACGGCAGAAGATGGCCGATATACCAATGGATGCCACGCTGATTGACAATCCACTGAGTGCCGCACCCGGGTTCATTCTCGAGAATGTGCATGTTTTGCCAGGCGTGCCGTCAATTCTGCAGGCGATGTTCGAGGGGCTGTCTGCCCGCCTGCCGGGTGGCGTGGTGATGACCCGGATCACAGTCCAATGCGCCACGGGTGAGGGCAGCATTGCCACCATCCTCGCTGATGTGCAGGCGGCGCATGATGGCATTTCCATCGGCAGCTACCCCTGGTTCAAACCGGGCAATTTTGGCACGGCTGTCGTCATCAGCGGGCTTGATGAGGCTGTCGCCAGACGGGCGGCGGAGGCGGTCGCCGCAGCGGTGAGGGCATTCGGTGCCGAGGCGTTCATTGTCGCCGCTGGCGATACCGCCTAGCCCCAGGGGCCGCGCTTTTCAGTTGGACGTCGTTTCACGCTTGGTACTGATCCATGTCGGCTGCGCCCGGCGGCTTTTTCGGCCCTTGTGCTGTCACCTTTCGTTGGAGGGTCTGGCCTGCTGACCCGGCGTGAACCCAATGGGTCCCGCGCTTGGCCCGGACGATAGCGTTGATGTGCCTCGGCCTTGATTGTGGAAAAGCTGACTGGCTGTCCCACCCAACGCTGTGGCGGCGTGTCATCACGGCCAAAGAGTGGTACATCACGCCGTTTGAAAAAGGGAATCAGAATCATGCCTGCGGCAAAACCGCCAATATGCGCCAAATAGGCAACGCCGCCGCCATCACTGGCAAGCGCATTCGGCACGGCGACGAACTGGCCACCAATCCAGATGCCGAGAACGATCCAAGCGGGCAGATTGATGAATCTGACAAAAACGATGATCAGCACGAAGGTGCGAATCGCCGCCTTCGGGTGCAGCATCAGATAGGCCCCCAGAATCCCGGCAATACCACCAGACGCCCCAATCATCGGTATCCGGGATGCCGGGTCGATTGCGGATTGCGCCAGCGCCGCTGCAATACCGCAGAGCGCATAGAACAGAATAAATTTGATCCGTCCCATCGACTCCTCGACATTATCCCCGAAAATCCAGAGATAGAGCATGTTGCCACCAATATGCATCCAGCCGCCATGCAGAAACATCGAGGTAAAGATGGTCATCCAGGCTGGCAGTAGGGCAAAATCGGCAGGAAGGGGTGCAATGCCGCTGGCGTTGGCTGGAATGAAGCCAAGCTGGAAGATGGCCTCGCGCTCATGCGCGGGAGCCAGCGATTCCTGCCAGAAAAAGACCATAATGCAGGCAGCGATGATCAGCCATGAAACATAGGGCCGCCGCTGGGTTGGGTTGTCGTCGAAAAGTGGAAAAAAGAACATGGTGGCTTTTTACTTGTCCTGAATGCCTTACTATAGCCAAACTAAGAGATCATTACCATTTTGCCCAGATGGCAGGTCAGATGATCATCTGCAGATGTGATAGTCTTTTCTGTCGTGGTGGACTGGTCCACAAGGGCGGACGAACCCACAGGGGTGGAGTGACCCAACATGGCAGAATGAGAAGGGAGATGACGATAATGACGGGGTTTTTCCTTGCAAGATGGCGGTCATGGCTGCTCGGTCCAGGCGCATTGGCTCTGGTTCTCGGTGCGTCTGACGCTGGGGCACAGATATCGATCGATATTGACGAGGCGCAGCGGATTACCTTTGAGTCAGGCAATTTTGACATCAGGCGCTACAGTGGCGAGATGCAGGGCGTTTCCTATTTCGTTGATGACAGGCTGGTGATGACGGCTGATCGGATTGATCTGGAAACCGCCGGTCCACCTGAGGATGGCCAGTTCTTTGTCAAATCCCTTGAGATGATCAATGCTGATATCACCGGTGAGGATTTACGGTTTGCCAGCGCGATTGCGCGCAATGTTGATTTTGGCGCACTGCTCGCAGAGCATGATCTGGTCAGCAATGCGTCCTATGACAGTGGAAGCGCTGGCTTTTTCGATGACAGCTTCCTGCAGGTTCAGCAGATCGAATTCAGCGATGAGTCGGCCGAGGTCACGATCGGCAATGTCGAAACCCTGGCCTTTGTCTTTGACCAGCTGCCATCGGGTGAACGCTATGCCAGAAATGCCGGGCTGTTGATTGATGATTTGCGCTTTGGTCTTGGCGAAGTCGAGCCAGAATTTCGAGAGCTTGCCGAATTGTTGGCGGCGCGCGGTTTGCGCGTGGCGGAATTCGATCTCGCGGTGTCACAGATTGCAGAAATGGTTGGCGATGAATTGCGCACTGAACATGCGCTCAATCTGGTGATGGATGATATGGCGTCGCTTGAGCTGGTCACTGGTTTTGAGGTCAAGCTCGGCACCCTGATCGCGCTCGATGAAATGGCGGCACAGGGACTGGCTCATGAGGGTGACATGCTCAATCTGCTTGGCGGTATCGAGCTGGCCACGTTGAATGCAACCTATCTTGATGATGGACTTCTTGATACCCTTGTTGCGGTGTCGGCGGCGGAAAGCAATATCAGCCCGGCCGAGATGCGCAGTGGTCTGCGAGTGCTGCTGGCACAGACCATGGAGGGATTATTGCCGCGCAATGGCCGCCGCATGGCCGAGCCAATTGAGACCCTGTTGAAGCAGGGTGGGGGGCTGGAGGTTTCAGTGCGCCCCCAGCAACCGGTGATGCTGTCCAATTTTCTGGGTTTTTTGATCATGCCCGATCTGGCGCTCGAACAGCTTGGTGTCACTGTCACCCATTTGCGCCGCCAGTAAAGGCGCCTATTGTGCGGTTAGCCAGCCACCATCGACATCGATTGTTGTTCCGGTGACGTAATCATTTTCGATGGCGAAGATAATCGCGCTGGCAATTTCCTCGGAGGCGCCAGCACGTTTGATCAAATGCGATTTGGTGACATTCTGATAATGTTTCTGACGCTCCTCACCGCTGAGCGCGACCATTGGCGTGTCAATAATCCCGGGTGAAACAACATTGATCCGTTTTGGCGCGATCTCCGCAGACAATGCCCGTGTCAACGCCTCAACAGCACCGCCAACAGCAGACAGGGCAATCTGTCCGGGTTTCGGCTTGCGTGCCGGACTGCCACTCACCAGGACAATGGCGCCATCATCTGCGACATGTGGAGCGCCATGGCGCACGACATTGGCATAGCCCCACAGCTTGTCGAATGATCCCCTGAAACCCTGCATGTCCATTTCCAGAAACGGGCCAAAGGCGCGTGAGCCACCTGTTGCCGAGTTGACCAGAATGTCGATCTTGCCCTCTGCCTCAAAGAAAGCCTGAACATCGCTCTCATTGCGCGTGTCGAGCGCGGCAAGGCGAATGCCGTCCGGCACATCGCCGGCCTTGCTGGGATCACGGCTGACGGCGACAACGCTCGCCCCCTTCCCGACAAGCATAATGCTCGTCGCCAGACCAATTCCTGAGGTGCCGCCGAGGACGATGGCTTTCTTGCCTGTAATTTCCATAATTTTTCAAGTTCCCTGTTTGAAGGTATGGGTCAAATTGTAATCCCCCGCAGCCACGTTAGGCCATTTTGTCCACCGGCAGCAATATCAATAAAAGCGCAGTGATGCGTTACCTTGACGAGGCTGATCCCGTGTCCGGTTGGTTCCACCCGGTAGCAAGGGCGTGTTCCAGCGCATCAAAGCTGGCGAGGATGGAGGCGTCGATCTGCGCGGCGTCCAGCAGGCGCCGTTCAAAATCGATGGCAATCCGCGACAGCTCATCCGCCATCTTCCAGCCTTCATCTGTCAACGCAAGGCAGACAAGCCGCCGGTCCTGTTCATTGACCAGTTTCGAGACAAGCTGACGTGCCTCCAGACGTTGCACTGACCTTGTGACACGCGCCCTGTCCATATCGACACGCAGAAAGATGTCGCGGATCGAAATTTCTGACTGTTGGGTCAGATGGACAAGGACCCGCCATTCTGCAACCGAAAGTGAGAATTGCCGTTCATAGAATTCGGCCAGTCGACGGCTGAGTGCCGTGGCAAGGCGCGCCGTGCGGTAAGGTAGAAAGCGGTCAAGGCTGATTACCGGCAGATCGGGCGAGGTTGCTGACAGCTTGTCTTTCCCGTGGTCCATGGTTCCTCCCTCACACGCGGTGGTTTTGCCCTTAATCTGTACCCCATTGACAATCATTTCATTTGCAATGAT
Source organism: Alphaproteobacteria bacterium (assembly GCA_038107835.1). GTDB lineage: Bacteria > Pseudomonadota > Alphaproteobacteria > Puniceispirillales > Puniceispirillaceae > MED-G116. The sequence goes on along the minus strand of JAYNHH010000004.1, from coordinate 63,262 downwards.
TGTCAATGGGCAGGTGTACGTTGGTATCGGACAGGAGGCAGTATCATGTCGTCCAGAGATTCAGGAAAAGTTTCCGGTCAATTCAGAATGATGCCGGGTTTTGGCAATGATTTTGAGACCGAGGCATTGCATAACGCCTTGCCGCAGGGCAGGAACTCGCCGCAGAAATGTGCCTATGGCCTCTATGCCGAGCAACTGAGCGGCTCGCCCTTTACTGCGCCCCGGTCAACGAATGAACGCTCATGGCTGTATCGTATTCGGCCATCGGTGCGGCATACTGGGCGTTTTTCCCGGATTGAGATGCCGTTGTGGCGCACCGCACCGGATGCTGAGCCACATGACTTGCCTCTTGGTCAATATCGCTGGAACCCTCTTCCTTTGCCAAAGGACAGGACCGATTTCATCGATGGCATGCACACCATGACCTCGACTGGTGATGCACGCCAGCATTCGGGAATGGCCACGCATATCTATGCGATCAATGAAGGCATGGCGGACCGTGTGCTGCTGAACGCCGATGCGGAAATGATGATTGTTCCGGAATTTGGCGAGATTGTCCTGTTCACGGAGATGGGAAGAATGCCTGTTCCGCCCGGACATATTGCCGTGGTTCCCCGCGGCATGATGGTCAAGGTGCAGCTTTCAAGCGAGGCGGCGCGTGGTTATCTGTGTGAGAATTATGGTGCCAAATTCACCTTGCCCGACAGGGGGCCAATTGGGGCCAATTGCCTGGCCAATCCCCGTGATTTCAAAACGCCTGTTGCCGCCTTTGAGGATCTGGAAACGCCACATGAGCTGGTGATCAAATGGTGCGGCGGCTTTCATCGCACGGCTTTGGCGCACAGCCCGCTTGATGTTGTTGCCTGGCATGGCAATTACACTCCCTATTGCTATGATTTGGCGACTTTTTCACCGGTTGGGGCGATCGCGTTCGACCATCCTGATCCCTCGATTTTTACTGTTCTGACCGCGCCATCGGCAACGCCGGGAACGGCAAACATTGATTTTGTGATTTTTCCCGAACGCTGGGCGGTGGCCGAGGATACCTTCCGCCCTCCCTGGTACCACCGCAATATCATGTCTGAATTCATGGGGCTGATCAAAGGCCAGTATGATGCCAAGGAAGAGGGGTTCGTTCCCGGTGGGGCCAGCCTGCATAACATGATGCTGCCACATGGTCCCGACGCGGACGCTTTTGACAAGGCCTCAAACGTGGAATTGAAACCGGTGAAGCTGACAAATACACTGGCGTTCATGTTTGAAACGCGCTTTCCCCAACAGGTCAGCAAATTCGCGGCAACCAGTGGTACGCTGCAGGAAGATTACATTGACTGCTGGGCGGGTCTGGACAGGAATTTTGATGGATGAAGCTGGCAAGTCTGAACGATGGAACGCGCGATGGCGCATTGATGGTGGTCTCGCGTGATCTGGCGCGGTGTACCAGCGCCGCCCGTATAGCTCCTACCTTACAGGCCGCGCTTGATGATTGGCACCGCACGGAACCGGCGCTGCAGGCCCTGTTTGCTGATCTGCAGTCAGGTACGATTTCTGGCCAGGCCTTTGATCAGACAGCGGCGCATTCACCGCTGCCGCGCGCCTTTCAATGGGCCGATGGATCGGCCTATGTCAATCATGTGCATCTGGTTCGCAGGGCGCGGGGTGCGGAAATGCCGGAGAGTTTCTGGACTGATCCGTTGATGTATCAGGGAGGATCGGATGATTTTCTGCCGCCACATGCGCCGATTGTTCTGCCGGATGAAGCATGGGGCATTGATATGGAGGCAGAAATTGCCGTGATTACCGGTGACGTCCCGATGGGCATTACACCGGCAAGGGCATCATCTCATATCAAGCTGGTGATGCTGGCCAATGACATATCGCTGCGCAATCTGCTGAAGGCCGAACTGGCCAAGGGGTTCGGTTTTTTCCATGCAAAGCCATCGTCGGCCTTTTCTCCGGTTGCCGCAACGCCTGACGAATTGGGGACGGCATGGCAGAACAACAAGCTGCATCACGTGGTCGAGGTGGATCTGAATGGTGTGCCACTTGGCCGGGCTGATGCTGGTACTGACATGACCTTTGATTTTGCCCAATTGGTCGCGCATGCGGCAAAATCGCGGCGATTGGGGGCTGGCACGATCATTGGCTCGGGTACGGTGTCGAACAGGGGCGTTGATGGCGGCCCGGGCCTGCCGGTTGGCGAGGGTGGACGGGGCTACTCCTGCCTTGCCGAGCTTCGCATGGTGGAAACAATCAACCATGGACAGCCGCACACACCGTTCATGACATTTGGTGACAGGGTCAGGATAGAAATCTGTGATGAAGCGGGTGAAAGTGTTTTTGGCCGGATTGAGCAGATAGTGGAGAAATACGATGTCTAAGAAATTTGCCTCGCAGGGCGATCTGGCGGAAAAACAGATCAGCTTTACCGAAATAGGCCGCGATCTGTGGGCCTTTACAGCCGAGGGAGATCCCAACACCGGTGTGATCATCGGCGATGACAGCGTGATGGTGATCGATGCACAGGCAACGCCGCGCCTCGCCACTATCGTGGTCGAGAAAATCCGGTCGGTGACCGACAAGCCAATCAAGCATGTTGTGCTGTCCCATTATCATGCCGTTCGTGTTCTGGGAGCTTCGGCCTATGACGCCTCGGAAATCATCGCGTCAGACAGATGTCTGGCGATGATCCATGAGCGTGGGCAGGAAGATTGGGACAGTGAGTTCGGCCGTTTTCCCCGTCTGTTTGAGGGGCATGAGAGCATCCCCGGCCTGACCTGGCCGACCCTGACCTTCAAGGAGAAAATGACGGTGCATCTTGGCCGGCGGCGGGTTGAGCTGATGTTTCTTGGCCGTGCGCATACCGCCGGGGATATCGTCGCTTTCGTTCCCGATGAGCAGGTGATGTTTACCGGTGATATCGTTGAATATCACTCAGCCTGCTATTGTGGTGACGGGCATTTTGCCGATTGGGGGCCAACGCTGGACCGGATTGCCGCCTTTGCGCCGAAATCGATCGCCCCCGGGCGGGGTGATGCACTTGTTGGGGATGTAATGGTCAACGCCGCCATAAGCAACACCCGTGATTTTCTGCGCTCAACCTACCAACCGGCGGCGATGGTCGCGGCCCGTGGCGGGACGTTGAAGGAAGCCTGGGATGCGGTGCGCGCCGAATGCGATCTGAAATTCTCAGATTACGCGATTTATGAACATTGTCTGCCTTTCAATGTTGCCCGTGCCTTTGACGAGGCCAAGGGTATTGATACACCGCGGATATGGACCGCGGAGCGTGATCTTGACATGTGGCATGCGTTGCAGAATGGATAGGGGTGACGCAGTGACAGGCAGGGAGATGTACCATGGCGCGTTACAGCTTTGACCCCTTTGCCTATGTGACACCGCCTGAATTGTCAGGCGCGGCCGGCACTGATGCGCCGGTGATCATCATTGGCGCGGGGCCGATTGGTCTTGCTGCAGCGGTCGACCTTGCCACCAGAGGCGTGGCCAGCGTCATTCTCGATGACAACAATGTCGTTTCGGTGGGAAGCCGTGCAATCTGCTGGGCAAAACGCACTCTGGAAATCTTTGACCGGCTTGGCATTGCCGACAGGATGCTGGCCAAGGGGGTGACCTGGAAGGTGGGCCGGGTCTATCGCGGTGATCAGGAAATCTACAGCTTCGATCTGCTGCCTGAGGATGGCCACAAATTCCCCGCCTTTATCAATCTTCAGCAATATTATGTTGAGCAATATCTGATCGAACGTTGCGCTGATTTCCCTGATTTGATTGATCTGCGCTTCAAGAACAAGGTTGTCGATGTTGCCCAGCAGGATGGCCATGTGACGGTGAGGATTGAGACACCCGACGGCATCTATCAATTGCACGGACAATATCTGCTCGCCTGTGATGGTGCCAGCAGCCAGGTGCGTCGCCAGTTCGGGCTGGAATTTGACGGTCGCCATTTCGAGGAACGGTTCCTGATTGCCGATGTCGAGATGGAGGCTGACTTTCCCTCAGAACGCTGGTTCTGGTTCACGCCCAATTTTCATCCGGGACAATCGGCATTGCTGCATAAACAGCCGGACAATATCTATCGCATTGACCTGCAGCTTGGCCCCGATGCCGATATCGAAGAGGAAAAGAAGCCGGAAAATGTCATTCCACGCATTGAGAAAATTGTTGGTGGCCGGCCTTTCACGCTCGACTGGATCAGCATTTACAGTTTCAATTGTCGCCGCATTGAGCGGTTTGTCCATGAACGGGTGATTTTTGTTGGTGATTCAGCGCATGTTGTCTCGCCATTCGGTGCCAGAGGTGGCAATGGTGGCATTCATGATGTCGATAATCTGTGCTGGAAACTTGCTGCCATCATCCGTGGTGAGGCATCGGCAGAGTTGCTGCAAAGCTATGATGAGGAGCGTGTTCACGGTGCGGATGAGAATATCCGCAATTCAAGCTGGACCTCGCGCTTCATGTCACCCGATGGTGCGGTGGACATGGCTTTTCGCAATGCCGTTCTTGGTCTTGCGGTTGATCATCCCTTTGCGCGGCGGCTGGTCAATGCCGGCCGGCTGTCGCTCCCCTGCAGTCAGGAGGCCAGCAGCCTGACCAGCGCCGATGTGGATTTGTTCGATGTGCCAATGCGTTCAGGCATAGCCTGTCTCGACGCGCCAGTGATGTCGGCGGCGGGACGTGACTGGCTGTTGCGGCAGCTTGGTGATGGGTTCACACTGCTGATCATCGGCAATGCACTGCCGCAGGCGGACAGAGAGTTTTCTGATGATCTCGTGGTTGTGCGAGTTGGCGCAGGCGGGTTTGCGGATTGCGAGGGCAAGGTCGAGGCCCGCTATGGCAGGGGTGTCTACCTCATCCGCCCTGACCAGCATGTTGCTGCCCGTTGGCGCGACCCTGACGTGGGGCAGGTCCGTGCCGCATTGAGGCAGACCCAAAAACTGGTTCCAGCCTGAAGGGGAATGTGTGATGTCGCTGAACATTGATTTCAATATGGGTGCTGATAGCGATGATCTGTTCAACGGGTTGTTGGCAGCACATGAGGGCCTGTCGCCCTCGCAAAGTGAGCAGATGAATGCGGCGCTGATCCTGCTTTTGATGAATCATATCGGTGATGCCGCGGTGATCCGTGATGCTGTTGACAGAGCGTGGTCGTCACTGGACCGGTGACGCGCTGGGACCGGTGACGCGGGGACCGGTGATGTGGGCTGATGGCGGTATGGTGGTGAGCGTGGTCAGGCAGGGTTTTTTTGACAAGCCGCGAGAAACCATGCGAGCCTTTCGAACACATCTCCGTTGTCTGGGAAATGTCGCTGGTTGTCCCGAACGAGAGGTGGGACAGCTGTCCGTGTTGGCACTGCCTGATTCTATTTGGCAGCGTGTGTTTGGTTTGTTTGGAAATGGAAAAATCCCATGGCAATCAATGCGTTGAGTTATTTGGGTGTGAATTCTGACAATCTGCCGGACTGGGCTGATTATGCCACGAAAAATCTTGGCCTGCAGCTGGTGGACCGGGGGACTGGCGCACTCAGCTTCCGTATGGATGATCAGAAACAGCGCCTTGCGGTAACCGGTGAACCCGGTGACCACCTTGCCTTCATGGGGTGGGAGGTGGACAGCGAGGCCGATCTTGAAACCTACGCCGCCCGGCTTGAAAAGGCTGGTATTGCCGTGCAGCGGGGTGTTTCCGATCTCGCCGACAAGCGTTTTGTTACCTCGCTGATCCATTTCAATGATCCGCAGGGCAACCGTATCGAGCTTGTCTACAAGCCGATGCAGGATGACCGGGAGTTCATTCCTGGCCGTCCGATTTCCGGTTTCAAGACAGGGGCCTGCGGGATGGGGCATGCGGTTCTGCATACACGGAATGTCGATGCGCTGGTGCCATTCTACCGCGATGTCCTTGGTTTTGGTGTAAGTGACTACAGCACTGTGCCGATCTCGGTCTATTTCTTTCACGTCAATGAGCGCCATCACAGTTTTGCACTGATTGGCACTGGTCGCACTGGCTTTCATCACTTCATGGTTGAATATGACCATCTGGATGATGTCGGGCAGGGCTATGACCTGCTGCGCTACAAGGATGGTGCCATTGCCTATACGCTTGGTCGCCACACCAATGATTATATGACATCATTTTACTCGCACACCCCGTCCGGATTTTTCATCGAGACAGGGTGGGGTGGGCGTATCATCGACCCGGACACGTGGGTCCCCGAGGAAACCGATGTTGGCCCCAGTTTCTGGGGGCATGAACGATTACACATGCCGGACGAAATGCGTCTGCGATTCCGGGAAAAGCGCCTCGAGACAGCTGCATTGGGAAAACAGGCACCGCCGATGATTGACTGCCCATGGCTGTATTCGCAAACGCGCCGTCCTGCAAAGGACTGACAGCCAGTCCGGTGGTTCAAAGGTTGTGGGAGGCGGTAGGCCCTGATGCCCGAAAAAGTTGATTTCGATGTTGTTGTGATCGGTTTGGGGCCGACGGGCGGCACGCTGGCCAATCTGCTGGCGATGCATGGTCTGTCAGTCTGCGTGCTGGAGCGTGAGGCGGCGCTCTATAATCTGCCGCGTGCCGTGCATTTTGATGATGAAATCATGCGCGTGTTCCAGACAATCGGAATCGCCGACAGGCTGCGCCGGCACCTGATCGTTAACCGCGGCACCAAATTCATTGATCCCGAGGGTAAGGTGCTGATTGACTGGCCGCGGCCACGTGCTGTGACCGAAAATGGCTGGCAGCCAAGCTATCGCTTTCACCAGCCAGATCTTGAACGCTGTCTGCGCCGGGCCCTGGCACAATATGAGCATGTCACAATCATATCCGGCGCACGGACCACGAGCATCAGGGATCATGGCGATCACGTTGAAATCGGGTTCCAGCAGGCAGGAGAGGCGGCCAACAGGGTTTTGCGCTCGCGCTATGTCGTGGGGTGCGATGGAGCGCGCTCACTGACCCGGTCCGCCATGGGTGTCGAGATGGCCAGTCTTGGTTTCGAGCAGACCTGGGTGGTGATCGATCTACTGCTCACCTCACGCGCCGTTGATCTGCCGGATCGTACGATCCAATATTGCAACCCGGACAGGCCAGCCACCTATTGCCGGAATGTCGGGCGGCGGCGGCGGTGGGAATTTGCCGTCGGCCCTGATGAGTCGCCAGAGGCCATGCTTGAGGAGGCAGCTATCTGGGACTTTCTTGCCCCCTGGGTTGGCCCTGCGGCAGCGCGTCTTGAACGAAAGGCGATCTATACCTTCAAGTCTGCACTTGCCAGACAATGGCAGAAAGGCCGGGTGTTCATTGCCGGTGATGCGGCCCATCTGATGCCTCCCTTCATGGGTCAGGGCATGTGTGCTGGAATTCGCGATGCGGCCAATCTGGCCTGGAAAATCGGTTTTTGCGCCAGACAGGGCCATGATGGAGAGCTGCTGCGCAGTTATCAGAGCGAACGTGAACAGAATGTCCGTGAATATATCGAGACGACAAGCCGTATGGGAGAATTCATCAACGCGCTTGGCGATGCACAGATTTCCAATACGGTGTTTGCCAGGCCGGACGGCACTGTCGGGATGAATTCAATCACGCCATCGCTTGGCAGCGGCCTTGGTGATGCCGCTGATGTGCTGCTGAACAGAACTTTTCCCAATGTCACTCTGGCTGATGGATCATCCTTCGATAGATGGTTTTCAACACAGCCGATCCTGATCGCCTCATCTGTGATTGGCAATTTGCCGGATATCGGCGCTGGCACCGCGATCGAGGGCCGGATTGTTACCACCACCCAACTGCCGGAACTTACTCCGCTGCTCGGACAATTCGGGGTGGCTGCATTGTTGCTTCGCCCTGATCGCCGGGTTCTGGCCAGTTTTCCGGGCGGTGCAGGCTTTGACGAATTTCTGGCCGCCAACCGAATGCTATTGAGCTAGCGCCTGCGCCTATCTAAGGTTAAAGGGCGAAACAACTGGCCAGCATGGCTGGTCCCGGAGGGTCCGATGGACAAGAGAAATCTAATCGTTTTGGTCAAATGTGATCTTGGAAAAACCTATGATGTGGCGGCTGCGCTGGCTGATTTGCCGGAGGCACCGACGGTTTATTCAACTTCGGGTGACTATGATATCTTCACCATGTTCAGGCTTGGGAACAATGATGACATTGGCCTCTATGTCTGTGAAACGGTGCAGAAAATCGAGGGTGTTCGTGATACCAACACCATCGTCTGTTTCAACCCCTTCACCAAAGACCGTGGCATCTAGGCAACATGCTGGATACGCCCATCCAAAAACATTGGCTTGATGCATTTGTCAGATTGTTTGATCTATGCCGACCAGCCCGTGAGGAAAATGTTGTCATCCTTGTTGAGTCGCACAGCCGTCCGGTAAATCTGGTGCTGGCCGAACTGGCATTGCGTCAGCTTGACGTGTCCTTTGAAACCCTGCGTGTCGACAGCAAACCTGCTCACGCCCGCCCGATCATCAGATCGACCGGCGCGTCAAATGCACTGGCTGGCGAGACAGCGGCTGTTGCCCGGCTTGTGGCGGCTGATCTGGTGATTGATCTGACGGTCGAGGGGCTGATGCATTCTGTGCAGACGCCGGGCATTCTGGCGGCTGGTACCCGTATCATGTCCATTTCCAACGAACATCCAGATATTCTGGCGCGCCTGGCCCCCGATCCTGATCTGAAACCCATCGTCAAGGATGCGGTGGCACGCTGCCGGTCGGCTACCGAGATGCAGGTAACATCGGCGGCTGGAACCAATCTTTCAGTTGCCATGACCAATACGGTGACGGTTGGCGTCTGGGGCTGGACCGATCGTGCTGGTACTCTGGCGCACTGGCCAGGTGGGCTTGTCGTCAGCTTTCCCAACGCAGCGACAGCCAATGGCCGGTTGGTTTTCAAGCCTGGAGACATCAACCTGACCTTCAAACGTTATTTTGAGAGCGAGGTTATTTGTCAGATAGAGGATGATTTTATCACCAGCATCGAAGGAAATGGCAGCGATGCGCGGTTGATGCGTCACTATCTTGATGGTTTTGATGATGCGCTTGCCTATGCCACCAGCCATGTTGGGTGGGGACTCAATCCTGTTGCCCGCTATGAGGCACTGTGCATGTATGACAGGGATGATCTCAACGGTACGGAACTGCGTGCGTTGGCTGGCAATTTTCTATATTCCACAGGGGCCAACGAATTCGCTGGTCGTTTTACCGAGGGGCATTTCGACCTGCCGATGATGGATTGCACAATCAGATTGGATGGTGCTGTGGCTGTTGATGATGGGCGGCCTGTCTGATGGCACCCCCGGCAGTGGCACCCGGCACCGACACCATCAGGGTGGCTGGCCTCAACATCTGGCAATCTGGTGCTGACATGGTCGGGCCTCCGGTGCTTTGCCTGCATGGGATTGGCGGCGATCGCACCAGCTTTGCCGACCAGTTGGGCCAGCTTGGCGGACGCCGCGTCATTGCCTGGAACATGCCCGGCTATGGCGGCTCGGATCCTCTGATGCAGATGGATTTTGCAGCGCTTTCCGGGGCTGTTGTCGCGCTTTTGGATGCGCTTGGAATTGCAACCGTGCATCTTGTCGGGCAATCCATCGGTGGGATGATCGCACAGGAGGTGGCAATCCGCTCGTCGGATCGCGTTGCCAGCCTTGGGCTGATTGCAACAACCCCCGCCTTTGGTGGTCGTGATGACAGCTTCAGGCAGGCATTTGTCGCCGCCCGGCTTGGCCCGCTGGATGCGGGGGCTGATATGGCAACGCTGGCACAGCAGGCGATCCCAGCGATCATCGGCCCGGCGGCGTCAGCCGAGATGCGGCAACTGGCCATCGCCGCCATGGGACGTATTGATGAGACAGCCTTTCGACAGGTTGTTTCCTGTCTGGTGACTTTCAACCGGCGCGCCGATCAACATCGCATCAGTCAGCCCTGCTGTCTCATTGCCGGATCGCACGACACCAACAGCCCGGCACGTGTCATGGCGAAGATGGCAGATGGTCTTGCCAACGCGACATTTCACATCGTTGATCAGGCCGGCCATTTGGTGAATAGTGAATGTCCGGAAACGGTCAATGCGATTTTGACGGCCTTTTTTAACAGGGTTGAGAACAAACAAGATGGATGATCTCAGACAGAATGATGGTGTTGTCGCCAATGTCCTTGACGGGGATAGTCCTATCTTTGATCCTGTTGACTGGCGGTTGAGTGATTTTGAGGCGGCGCTGTGTGCCGAGACGCGGTCCCTGGCTGCGGGTCGATTTGCGGCCCGCGCCCCCGGAATTGACCGCGCGGCCAGATTTCCGACCGAAAACTATGCTGATCTGCATGCAAATGATCTGATGGGAATATGCATTCCCACGCACTATGGCGGGCGCGGTGCTGACCTGCGCGCCTATATGCTTGCTGCTGCAGAAATTGGCCGCTATTGCGGTGCCACGGCGCTGACTTTCAACATGCATGTCTCTTCCTGCCTGTGGACGGGGTTTCTGGCAGACAATCTGCCGATGTCGGCGGATCAACGCACCAGCCACGACGCCATGCGCCAGCGTCACTATCACCGTATCCTCGAGGAGGGGGCAATATACGCTCAACCATTTTCCGAGGGTGGTGACGCCGCTGCCGGAAAGACGGCCTTTGGGACCACAGCACTGATTGCCGATGGTGGCTGGATCATCAACGGCCGGAAAATCTTTGCCTCGCTGTCCGGCCATGCTGATTACTATGGTGTGCTCTGCACCGAACTGGCGACAGCAGATGCCACCCCATCGCGGGCAAACACCATGTATATCGCCATTGATAGTCGCGCTGCGGGGGTTTCGGTTGAGGGTGAGTGGGATCCGCTTGGTATGCGGGGAACCGTCTCTCGCACTCTGGTTTTCAAGGATGTCTTTGTTCCCTTTGAAGAACAATTGATGCCGCGTGGCGTGTACTTCAACGCCGCCCGGCAATGGCCGCATATGTTCATGACGCTGACTCCCAGCTATATGGGCATCGCACAGGCAGCCTATGATTTCACCATCCGGTATCTACGGGGTGAGCAGCCGGGAACTCCCCCTGTCAAACGGCGCATGTATGCTACCAAACAGCTGGCTGTGGCACAGATGAAAATCATGCTGGAACAGACAAAATCTCTCTGGTTTCAGGCGATTACAGAGGCCCGTCCGAATCCCAGCAAGGACGCCTTGATGCGCGCCTGGGCGGCGCAGTACAGCGTGATGGAGAATGCCAATGAAATCGCCCAGCTTGCCGTGCGCACCTGTGGGGGGCAGGCGATGCTGCGCTCGCTGCCGCTCGAGCGTCTCTATCGTGACAGCCGTTGCGGCGCCCTGATGCTGCCCTGGACGGCGGAATTATGTACCGACATGCTTGGCAAGGGTCTGCTCTATGAGGCTGGAGAGAGTGACGAGGGCTGATGACGCGGCAAGTGACTGACGCAGGGCTGGATGCTGTGGCCTGGCGGTTGGATCATGCCGTCCTCCGCAACGCGCAGTTGACGCCTGACAAGCCGGCGCTGATCTTTGAGGGTGATAGCCTGAGCTATGCGGCACTTGCCAGGTTGGTTGATGTGACGGCGCACTGGATGGCTGCTCATCTTGCAAAGGGTGATCGCTTCGCCTGCTACAGCATGAACCATCCAGAGTATTTTGTTCTGTTGCTGGCAGCGGCGCGTGCCGGCGTCATCATGGTGCCATTGAATTGGCGGTTGTCGGCCGCCGAGCTTGCCTATCAGCTTCGTGACTGTACGCCAAAAATGCTGGTCTATGGGGCCGAATTTGCCGCTGGCATCGACGCGCTGACCGGGCCGGACACGACAATGATCAGACAGCCAATCGACGGTCTTGACAGCGCCCGTGCAGACGGTGGCATCGCACCCATGATGGCCGATGACACAACGGATACATCCGAGGCACCGCTGTTGATCGTTTACACCTCCGGTACGACAGGACGGCCAAAGGGGGCGGTGTTGCCACAGCGTGCGATGCGCAGCAATGCCAGAATGAGCCAGCATGCCTACAGTCTGCAATCTTCGGATGTTGTGCTGAATGTGCTGCCCCTATTTCATGTTGGTGGTTTGAACATCCATCCAGTCCCGGCTCTGATCTCTGGTGCAACAGTGATCCTGCATCGCAGTTTTGATCCGGCTGCAGCCCTTGATGCGATTGCACAGGCGAGTGTCACGCTGATGAATTCTGTGCCGACAATTCTAGGTGCCATGGTCACGCATGAAAACTGGGCCAAAACTGATCTTTCCAGCATGCGGCTGTTTTCCATTGGCTCGACCGACGTACCTGTGGCGCTGATCAGGGCGGTGCATGATCGGCAGATTCCGGTGGTGCAGATCTATGGCGCGACTGAAACCGCGCCATCCGCCATTTACCAGACAGCTGACATTGCCTTTGAGACCATTGGTTCCATTGGCCGGGCGGGGTGTGACAATGCGATCCGGCTTGTCGGTCCGGATGGATGCGATGTTGCTGATGGCACGGTTGGCGAAATCTGGGTGAGGGGCGACAATGTCCTGACCGGATATTGGCAGGATGAGGTGGCGACACGGGCGAACCTCACGGATGGCTGGTTCCACACAGGCGACATGGCGCGGCGTGATGCCGCTGGTCTCTACTGGTTTGCCGACCGGTTGAAACATGTGATCATATCCGGTGGTGAGAATATCTATCCGGCAGAGTTGGAGCGCTTCCTGACCGGCCATGCAGGGCTTGTCGAATTCTGCGTTGTTGGGCGCGATGATGAGTGCTGGGGTCAAGTGCCGGTTGTTGTCGCGGTGCGCCGCGCGGCAGATGTGACTGAGAGCGATATCCTGCGGGTTTTTGAGGGAGTTGTTGCCCGGTTCAAACAGCCAAAGGCGGTGGTCTTTGTCGAAAAGTTGCCGCGCAGCGCGCTTGGTAAGATACTGGCCGGAGAGGCGGCGCGCCTAATTGCCTGAGTGCCTACATCATTGATGGCAGGAACAGCGCAATCGTCGGCACCAGTGCCAACAGCGTCAGCCGGAAGATATCGGCCACCCAGAAAGGGGTTACGCCTTTAAAGATCGTCTTTACCGAGACATCCTTCAAAACGCCTTTCAGCACAAAGACATTCAGCCCGATGGGCGGGGTAATCAGGCTTATTTCGGTGACAACCACAACCAGAATGCCAAACCAGATCAGATCAAAGCCAAGCCCCTCCACCAGCGGCGCGAAAATGGGTACGGTCAGCAGGATCATCGACATTGACTCAAAAACACAGCCAAGCAGCACATAGATCAGCAGAATGATGAAAATCACTCCGATCGGGGACAGGTCAAAGGCGGTGACAATGTCGATCAGCGCAGCTGGAAGGCCGGCGCGGTTGACAAAATTTGAAAAGATCAGGGCACCAAACAGCAGCACAAACAGCTTCGCCGAGGTCACTGCCGTTTCACGCAGCACCTCCATCGCTGATGCAACGCTCAGCGCGCCACGCCGCCAGGCGATCAGCATGGCGCCGGCAGCGCCCATTCCCGCGGCTTCCGTCGGTGTGAAGGCACCGACATAGATGCCGCCAATGACAAAGATGAACAATCCCAGCGTAGTCCAGACATCGCGCAGTGCCAGAAGGCGTTCGCCCCAGTTGCTGCGCTCGCCGGCCGGGCCTGCTGCGGGGTTGCGGGTGACAACGACAACCACGGCCAACAGATAGAACAGCACGCCAACCAGACCGGGCAGAACGCCGGCAATGAACAGCTTGCCGACTGAGGTTTCGGTCATCAGGCCGTAAATCACCAGAATTACGCTTGGTGGAATCAGAATGCCAAGCGTTCCACCAGCTGCGATTGAGGCGGTGGCCAGTGAGTCATTGTATTTGTAACGTCGCATTTCCGGCATTGAGACCTTGGACATGGTTGCTGCTGTCGCGAGAGATGAGCCGCAGATCGCCGAGAACATGCCGCAGGCGACAATCGTCGACATTGCAAGCCCACCCTTGCGGTGCCCCAAGAAGACATAGGCGGCGCGATACAGCTCCTTGGCCATCCCGCCACGTTCAACCATCAGTCCCATCAGGATGAACAGCGGCACGACCGACAGGCCGTAGGATTGACCTGAGTCAATGACCAGTCGAGCAGCGCTGGAAATGGCGGCCCGGTAATTTGACAACTCACCAAAACCGATCACGCCAACAAGGCCCAGCGCGATGCCAAGCGGCATCCGCATGAAGGCCAGAATCAAAACAGCAGCAAACCCAAGTAATGCAACGCCCATCTAGATGTCCTCACCCTCGGCAGGGTTCGCTTGGTCAGGATTGAACAGAATAATCCACAGGCGGATAAAGCCCATCACCGCCGCCGCATAGAGCGAGAGCGTTATGAAGGACACGGTGATCACCCGGGGAATGCCCAGATATTCGGTCTTGTCGCCATCTTCATGGGCCCGCACCGCATAGTCGAACACGCGGTCGCCCACCCGCCAGGCGACATAGATTGAGACAATCAGCATTACAATGCTGATGATCCAGCCAAGCCGGCCACGCATCAGCATGGTGATCAGATCAACACAGACATGGTCATTGCGAAAGAACATGGCAGGCAGTGAAAAGAAAATGATGCCAGCCATGCAGATCCTGACGAGTTCAACAGCGCCGACAACGGGCATTGAAAAAAAATACCGCCCGATTACATCGACGCAGGTCAGGACAACCAGAACAAATAGAATAAGGGCCGCAAGGCCTGAAAGGAAACGGCTGGCAGATTCTGCCAACCGTTCCATGATTTTTGTCACCCCAGTCATCAGGGAGTCACCTCAACTCGTTAGAGCTGCGATTTGAAGAAGGCCAGAGCCGCTTTGCCGTCAACGCCGCGCTTGTCGATTTCGGCAAGAACATCGGCTTCGATGCCGGCTGTCAACTCCTTGAAATAGGCTTTGTCCGCGTCGCTCGCATCGGTGATGACAAGACCTGCCTCGAGGCCTTTTTCCATCCCCAGATCATCGGCTGCATCCCAGAATGAGCCAACCTTTGCAGCCATTTTCACGCCACGCATATCATCGATACATTTGCGGTGCTCGTCAGACAGGCTGTCATAGGTGTCCTTGTTCATCGGAATGGCGAATGAAGTGGTGTAGATGCCGTCAGTGTTGCGGTAGGTATGTTTGGCAATTTCCGCAACCTTGAACGCGTACATTGTTTCCATTGGGAAAAACACGCCATCGGCAACGCCTGATGAAATGGTTTCATAGACCTTTGGTGCTGGTACATTGACACCTGCAACTCCCAGCGCCCGGCCAATGGCATTGGCTACACCACCGCCAACACGCAGCTTCATGCCATTCAAATCCCTGAAACCCGAAATCGGCTTGACGGTATGGATCATTCCCGGCCCGTGGACGAAATTAGTCAGGATCTCGACACCTTTAGCCTCATTGGCAGCGGAAAGATGCTTTTCCCAGGTGGCCTGGAACGCAGCTGATACGGCCGCTGATTTTCCAAAAAGACCCGGCAGTTCGGCTATTTTTGTCGTCTCAAATTTGCCAGGCGTATAGCCGTGGACCATCCATGTGAGATCGGCAACACCATCGCGGACGGTATCATATTGCGCTGGTGGTGGGGCCAGACCATATTCGACCTTCAGGCTCAGGCTACCACCGGAACAGGCGGTCAACTGTTCATTCATCCATGGAAAAACAGATGCGTTCATCGCATGTTTCGGGCTTGCCCAAGATGAAACAGTCAATACCGTATCTGCCGTAGCAGACGAGACAGCCGCGCCAACAGACATGGCGAGGGCACCAGTGCCGATCAATAAAGTTTTCATGAATGCTGATTTTTGCATTACTTCCTCCCTACAGTGTGGACAGTTCGGTTTTGTCCTTTTGCTTATATAATACCCTACACAGGCGTTTCAGGCTGACAACACCTAAAGTGATGTGTCGTCAGGTTGTTTTGGGCGCTGGAAATCCCTCTCTTCCCGGAAAATCATAGCCGAGTTCCCGTGCGTTTTCACAGCGTAGCCACAGCCGCAGCTTCTTACGCCTACGCTCGATTTCGCGAAAATCTTCAAAGCTGGTGCGTGAATGCATCACTGCATAATTATTGACCAATTGCAGGTCACCCGGCTTCATCATCATGTCGATGCGCATGCTGGCGTCATGCAGGATTGCATCAATCCGGTCAAAGGCCTCCAATTCGATGGGTGAGAGCGGTGTGCCCATCATGTCATGGCCAAGCTCCAGATATTGCCGCAAATAGCGACAGGTCAGCTGCCCCTTGTGGTAGCTGAACACCGGTGACAGACCGGCCCTGTCACCGCCGAGATGCGGATAGAACATTGGACGGTAGAGACATGACAGATATTCAGGATGCGTGGCCAGAAGCTCGTTATATAGCGAGGCCGAACTGACAAGGCTGCTGATGCCGCCCGATTTTGCCCGGCGGATACAGAGCAGCCTGACAACATCGGTTGGGTCGGTGTGATAGGGCAGGTAGGCGTTTGTCTCATAGACGCGGGTCTGCCTGTCAGTCAGATCGCCAACATTCATCACCCGGCCAATCAGATCACCCTGTGGGTTCTGGCGAACGGCCTTTCCCATGTGGAGGCCCAGTCCCCAGCAGATGATGTCATTGTCGGTATCGGCTGTCGCCTCGACCGGAATGCCGCGCAGCAGCTTGAAACCCGGTCCGGTCTCAAGATCGGCCATAATTCCCGCCAGAGCCGGCCCAAGGGTCGGCAGGGCAAAATCCCCTTTGCCAAAATCAGGAAATGCCAGCCCAGCTGCCTTCACGGTGGCAAGAGCCTGTCTGATCTCAGAGATATGGGTCGTTGACAGCTCGAATATCCATGTTTGGTCGTCGGCAAAATCAGCAGCGCGCCATGCGGTTGGTCCGGTGATTGGCTGCGTGGCAATCAGTCCCATATGCGGCGTCTCCTCTTGGGTTTTGGTCTTGGAACGGTATCATTGCCTGTCATTTTGACCAAGTGAGGGCGTGCCTGTCACGGTCTGACATCTTCAGCTGACGGGTCACCATCACGGGGCTGTTTGATGGTGCGGGCGGGGGGACTTGAACCCCCACGGCCTAGGGCCCACGGATTTTAAGTCCGTTATGTCTACCATTCCATCACGCCCGCTGCGCCTGCAATGTGGGTGGTGCATATCACAGCGACCACAAAATGCCTATCAAGATTTAATCTTGATTTGCTGTCTTTGAAAACGGTATACCAAATTTAAGACTACAGATGTGACTGTGGGGGAGTGACAGGGATATGGCTAAGATAATGTCGGTCAGGGCGCGTGTCTGGAACTGGAAAGGGCCAACCGTTCCGCCGCAGGGAAATTTCTGTACCAATGCGTCGGATGCGTTGTGGGACCGGGGCGATGCGATGAGTTCCTTTCGCTTTCACCAATGGCTCACCTGCGAGATTACCACCGATTGTGGTACTGTTGGCATCGGCAATGCAGCGCTTGCGCCGTCACTGACAAAAAAAGCCATTGATGAATATTATGCGCCGCTGGTGATCGGCGAGGATCCGTTTGATTACGCCTATCTGTGGGAAAAAATGTACCGGCGCACCCATGCCTGGGGGCGCAAGGGCATTGGTATGGTTGCCATTTCGGCGATTGATATCGCCATCTGGGACCTTATGGGAAAGCTGGCCAACAAGCCGGTTTTCAAACTGCTTGGCGGGCGCACCAAGGAAAAAATCCCGGTCTATTACTCGAAACTCTATGCCGGGCCGATCGAGGCGATGCAGGCAGAGGCCGAAGAGGCGCTGAAACACGGCTATACCGGCTTCAAGACACGCTTCGGTTATGGGCCAAAAGACGGCATGGCCGGGATGCGGGAAAATCTGAAGCGCGTCGAGGCAGTGCGTGAGGTGATCGGCTATGACACCGACATCATGCTTGAGGCCTATATGGGCTGGAATCTCGATTACACCCGCCGTATGCTCCCCAAGCTGGAGAAATTTGAACCACGCTGGCTCGAGGAACCGGTGATCGCCGATGATCTGCGTGGCTACGCCGAACTCAACCGGGGGCCGATCCCGATCTCCGGGGGCGAGCACGAATTCTCGCTGCTTGGCTGCGCGCAGCTGTTGCAGGAAAAGGCCGTCAGCATTCTGCAATATGACACCAACCGTGTTGGCGGCATTACCGCCGCGCAGAAGATCAACGCAGTTGCCGAGGCGCATCAGATTCCGGTGATCCCGCATGCGGGTCAGATGCATAACTATCACCTGACAATGGCCAATTTCAATTGTCCGATCAGCGAGTATTTCCCGGTCTTCGATGTCGAGGTTGGCAATGAGCTGTTCTATTATATTTTTGACGGCGATCCGGACGCGGTTGACGGTTATCTCGATCTGGATGATACGCTGCCGGGCCTTGGCGTCAGCATTTCAGATAAATATGCCGATCAATTTGATATCGAGGGCTAGCGTGCTGCGCGCTCATCGCTTCGGTTCTGTCTGATGGTGGGCGCGGCAGACCAGCCGGATCGCCATCTCAACATTCCGCTTGGTGTCTCTATTGGGATCGCTGAAATCCTGCTGACAGTGGGGATTTCAGTTCTGGTGAAATTCATCGCTCCCGATTTTGCAATCATCACCATTCTGCTGTTTCGCTATGCGCTGTGTCTGCCGCTTCTGATCCTTGCTGCGATCTTCCAACATGGGCGCGCCGCATTTGCTGTCTCGCAATATGGCATTCTGGCGGCGCGAACCGTCGCCGGCCTGACCAGCCTGACCTGTTTCTATGCTGCGCTTGACCTGATGTCGCTGGCCAAGGTCACCACGCTGTTTCAGACATTGACATTGTTTATCACCTTCCTTGCGCCATTTCTTCTTGGTGAGCGTGTTGGCTGGCGTCGCTGGACGGCGGTGATTGTCGGTTTTGGCGGTGCGATCATGGTGATCAGCCCGGGTGCCGATGGCTGGTCCCCAATGGGGGTGGCGCTGGGGTTTGGCGCGCCCTTTTTTGGCGCCTTGATGCTGGTGATGCTGCGCAAACTTGGCCGCAGTGACAATCCGGCCAGCACCGCCATCTGGTACAATGGTGCTGGCGCGGTGTTGTTTGCGCTGCTCTTTGTCTGGCAGGGCGAAACGCTGCCAATGGACCAAACCAGCCTGTCCATCCTTTTGCTGATTGGCGTCCTGTCGAGCTTTCAGCAGTTTTTCATTGCGCTCAGCCACCGGCTTGCACCGGCAAGCCTGCTCGCGCCGTTCCGCTATCTGTCGGTACCATTCGGCATCATCGCCGGGATCATGGTTTTTGGCGAGAGGCTGACCACCGAAATTGTTGGCGGCAGCATCGTCATCGTGCTGTCGTCAGTATTCATCCTGTGGCGCGAGAAAAATCGGCGTGGTGTTGTATGAGCTGTCAGGCAAACAGATCTGCATGGGTTTTGCGCAATTCGGCTTTTTGAACCTTGCCCATGGTGTTCCGGGGCAGGGCATCTGCCAGAATGACCGCCTTTGGCTGTTTGAATTTGGCGATGCGCATAGCAAGTGAGGCGCTGATTGAACCTGTATCCAGAGCGCTGTCCGACGGCACGACAACAGCAACCACGGCCTCGCCAAAATCCCGGTGGGGGACACCGATCACAGCTGACTCCAGAACGCCGTCAATCTCATCGATCAGACCCTCGACCTCTTTTGGATAGACGTTCAGACCGCCAGAAATGATCAGGTCCTTGTCGCGGCCAACGATTGTGATATAGCCATTCTCGTCCTGCTGCGCCATGTCGCCAGTGATGAAAAACCCGTCATCACGGAAGGACTCAGCGGTCTTTTCAGGCATTTCCCAATAGCCCAGAAACACATTGTCGCCGCGTTGTTCAATGACCCCGATCTCGCCAGCTGCAACAGGCTCTCCTGTTTTGGCATCAGCAATGCGGATTTCAACCCCACGCAGGGGTTTACCCACGGTGCCGGCGATGCGCGCGCCCTCATAGGGGTTTGAGATGCTCATATTGGTTTCGGTCATGCCATAGCGCTCGAGGATCATCTTGCCGGTGCGTTCCTCAAACTGGATATGTGTCTCGGCCAGAAGGGGCGCAGAACCGGAAATGAACAGCCGCATATGGCTGGCAGCCTCGCGGGTGAATTCCGGGGCATCGAGAAGCCGCGTGTAGAAGGTTGGAACCCCCATCATGCTGCTGGCTTTTGGCATCCAGGCAAGCGCATCTGCAGCGGAGAATTTCGGCAGGAAGATCATGCTGCCACCGACCATGCAGAGCAGATTGCTGGCAACGAACAGCCCATGGGTATGATAGATTGGCAGCATATGCAGCAGCACGTCATCGCTGCTGAATTTCCAGCTTTCGGCCAGCACTTCGGCGTTTGACAACAAATTGCGATGGCACAGCTTGGCCCCCTTCGACCGCCCGGTTGTCCCCGAGGTATAGAGAATGGCTCCCAGATCCTCGCTGCCACGGGCAATGGCCACAAAATCTGCCGAGGCTGTGTCGGCCTGCCGTGTGAGGCTTCCGGTCTCATCGGCATTCAGCGTCAACAGCGTTGCCCTGATGCCTGCCGCCAGCGGCGTGATCGCCGCGCTGATACTGTCGGCGACGACAACGATCGCCGGCTTTGCATCACCGACAAAATAATCCAGCTCATGTGGTGTGTAGCCAGTGTTAAGCGGCAGATAGACGCCACCAGCCTTGATCGTGGCGGCGTAGAGGGCCAGCTGCGTGACCGATTTGTCAGCCTGTACCGCCACCCTGTCACCAGATTGCAGCCCATTTTTGACGAGGCAGTTCGCCAGACGGTTTGTCATTTGGGTGAAAGCCGCATAGCTGATCTCACCTGCAGGGGTGAACAAAAACACCTTCTCGCTGGCGGCATGGGGCGCAAAAACCCCATCATACAGAAAATTTGTCATCGAAACTCATCCCAAGCAGATATCGCCAGAAGATGTAGCTGTTTTCACCGCACAGATCAATTTTAATGCGTCCGAAAAGCCGCAGCCAAAGGCGATTGACAAGGTCGGGCAATGGCTTCTTAATTTGGTATACAATTTTGTCATGGGGCGGTTTTGCCAGGTTGAAGAGACCGAGTCCAAACAGTAAATGAGGGAAAAATGGTGTTTGAACCGGCCAGCGATATTCTGTCACATATCACCGTTCTTGATCTGACGCGTGTTCGTTCCGGGCCGACCTGTGTGCGCCAGCTGGCTGATTGGGGTGCAAATGTCATCAAGATTGAGGCACCACATGCGGCAGGTGCGGATATGGGCGGCTCACGTGAAGGCTCAGATTTTCAGAATCTACACCGGAACAAGCGTTCAATTGTTCTCAATCTCAAGCATGAGTCTGGTCTGGCCATTTTCAAGCGCCTGGCAAGCCGCGCCGATGTGATTGTGGAGAACTATCGGCCGGACGTAAAATTCCGCCTTGGTCTCGACTATGAAACGATAAGGGCGATCAATCCGCGCATCGTCTATGCATCGATCTCCGGCTTTGGCCAAGATGGGCCGCTTGCCACACGGCCCGGCTTTGACCAGATCGCCCAGGGTATGGGCGGATTGATGTCAATCACCGGTACACCCGGTGAGGGGCCGATGCGCGTTGGTATTCCCATTGCTGATCTGACAGCTGGCGGCTTTGCGGCACAGGGCGTGCTGCTGGCCTTGCTTGGCCGGGAAAAAACAGGTGTGGGGCAATGGGTGCAGACCTCACTGTTGCAGGCGCAGATCGCGATGCTTGATTTTCAGGCCACACGCTGGCTGATGGATGGTGAGGTGCCGCATCAGGCTGGCAACAACCATCCCAAATCAATTCCAACAGGCGTGTTCGAGACATCCGACGGCCATATCAACATCGCCGCTGCAGGACAGCATATATGGCTGCGATTGAAGGACGAGATTGGTGATCCACGGTTGGGCGCTGATATCTACGCCGAAGCCGAATCCCGCAGCGATCACCGTGACACGCTGAATGCGCTGATCAATGAGAACACCCGCACTGACACGTCTGAGAATTGGATCACCCGCCTCAACGAGGTTGGTGTTCCCTGTGGTGAGATCAACAGCATCGACAGGGTTTTTGCCAATCCCCAGGTCGCACATCTTGGTATGGCCCGGGATATGGACAGTCAGGAACGAGGAGCAACACAGATCGTCGGGCAACCGATCATCATGAGTGAGTCCGAACCCTCCATTCGGCGTCCACCCCCAAAACTGGGCCAGCATACGCACGAGATTTTAACTGAGTTTGAGTATAGCGAGGCTGAAATAGCAGCGTTTGAGGATAAGGGCGTCCTATGAAATTTTCTGAGCTTGATGAGTTTGCCGATGGCAAGATTCTGGCTGGCGTCGTCGGCAATATCGGCTATCTGGTCATCAATAATCCAGAGCGCCATAACGCCATCTCGCTGGCTATGTATGAGGCTGCCGCAGCCCAGGTAATGGCGATGGCGGTAGATCCGTGCGCACGGTTGCTGGTCATCCGGGGTGGCGGTGGCAAGGCCTTTGCCTCAGGCGCCGATATCTCGAAATTCGAAAAGGAACGCGCAAGCAGCGATGATGTTGCGATTTACAGTGCGGCGACAAAGACATTCTATGATGCTGTTTTCAGCTTCCCCAAACCAACCATTGCAATGATTCAAGGCTATTGCATTGGTGGGGGCATGGGGTTGGCGGTTGCCTGTGATCTGCGCATCTGCGAGGACCGAAGCCGTTTTGCCGTTCCGGCTGCCAAGCTCGGAGTTGGCTATGGATTTGACGGGGTCAAGCGGTTGGCTGATCTGGTTGGCCCGTCCATGGTCAAGGAGATATTCTTCACCGCGCGTCAGTTCACCGCTGAGGAGGCGCAGGAGATGGGGTTGGTGAACCGGGTGATGCCGGCGCATATGCTGTCCGCCTATGTTGCCGATTATGCCACGCGGATTGCCGAAAATGCTCCGCTCACGATGGCGTCAATCAAGGCCATTACCCGTGAATTGCACAAGCCCGACAGCGATCGTGACCTGGCCCGGATCGAGGCCTTGGTGACAGGCTGTTTCGAGAGCGAGGATTATATTGAGGGCCGCCGCGCTTTCATGGAAAAGCGAAAGCCTGTCTTTAAGGGCCGTTAGATGCCCTGCGGGTTTCGGGCGTGAGGAGGAATGATGGCAAAGCTCAATCTGAAGCAGCGTATTGGTATTGATCTTGGGCGGCGTGTCCCGGTTGAGGAGGGGATTGTCTGGGCTGCGGCCAATGACGTTCATTTCATTGATGCGCAGACCGATATAGCGCCAAACCAGCTGGAGTCCTTTGATGATGAGCGCTGTCGGCAGGTGCGCAACCTGACCGAGACGCATGGTGTCAAACTTGGTTTGCATACTCTTTCCGGTGTAAATGTTGCCGAAATCTCACCATTTTGCCGCGATGCCGTTGATCAGTATCTGCGTGCCTATATTGATCTTGCCGGCAGGGTTGGTGCCGGGTGGATCGTCGTCCATGGCGGTTATCATTTTACCGCCTGCCGTGAACTGCGCATGCAGGCCTCAATCGACCGGCTGCGGCGCATTGCGGATTATGCTGAGAGCCGGAGTGTGCTCTTGCTCCTCGAGAATCTGAACTGGGAGCCGGTGCTGGCGGAGGTCAATTACATGCCAGTGACACCAGCCGAATGTATGTATTTCTTCCGCCAGATCGAAAATCCGGCCCTGCGCTGGTCTTTTACCGCCAACCACGCGCATTTTCTGCCCGGTGTCGGCATTGATGGCTTCATAGAGGCGATGGATTTTTCGCTGTGCCACGAGGTGCGGCTTGCCGACAATAATGGCTCCTACGAAATTCACCAGCGACCCGGCGAGGGAACCATTGATTTTGGTGCGATGTTCGCCAAGATCGAGGGGCTTGGCTATCAGGGGCATTATATGAATGGCTTTGCCAGCATTGAGGATATGCTGACAGGCCGGGATTATATGATGGCACGGGCGGCTGAGGCAGGTGTCACTATATCGTAAGTTGCTGAACAGCACTCGAACCTAAAATAAAAATTCATAAAATCAATATGTTAACTTGCGAATGAAATCTGTCTCACACAATGCTTATTTTGCGTAATTGAGCGTTGTTTCGCCAGAAATTTTGGTATACCATAATTTGGAACGGTGTTGATATGATGCCGTTTGCACTGAAGGTTCGGGTAAGTGCCACATCGGCATTAGCCGGGGCACAAATAGATAAATGGCCGGATAACACCGGTCAGACCAATTGAGTAAAACATTCTGAATTTCAAGTTCTGGGAGGAAACAAATGTTCAATTCAAAGCAGATACTTGCGGCCGGTGTCGGCATCGCATCAATGGCTGGTGTCATGGCGATGACAACAGCGCCAGCGGTTGCGGCTGAGGGCACCATTGAGGTTGTTACCCACGCCGGTGCTGGTGGCGGTACCGACGTCAACTCAAGAATGATGATGATCCGCACACGTCGTCATCTCAAGCAGGATATGGTTGTTGTCAACAAGCGTGGCGGTGGTGGTGCTGCGGCAATGCAGTATTTCCACAGCCGTCCAGCCGATGGCAACACAGTCCTGACTTTCACTGTTGGTCACGCCATTGCCATGGCCAAGGGCATGACAGATCTGACTGTCGAGGATATGGCTCCAATCGCCCGCGGTACGAATGACCCGCAGATCCTGATGGTGAACTGTAAAACCAGCCCTTACAAAACCCCTGAGGATTTTGTCGCTGGCATGAAGAATGGCGATGCGATGAAATTTGGTGGAACCTCATCAGGCACAATCGATCATCTGACCGTGTATCTGTGGGCCAAGCGCATGGGGCAGCCAATGCCGACCTACATTCCATTTGGCGGCGGCGGTGAGCTGGCAACCCAGGTTGTTGCCGGTGCGGTAGATGTTGGCACACTGAATTTGTCTGAGGCGTCAGCGCCAATCGAGGCAGGTGATCTGTGCCCGCTGGTTATTCTTGGTGAAAACCGTATGGACCCGATCCCGGCCGCAAAGACTGCCAAGGAAATGGGAATTGATCTGGTTCTCTCAACAACCCGCGGTTTTGTTACCCATGCTGGTGTCTCTGAAGAGCGCCGCGCCGAGCTGGAAGCAGCGATGATGAAGGCCATGGGTCACTCGCTCTATCAGGCCTATCTGATGAATTCCGGCCTTGACGACACCTCGCCAATGGAATCTGGCGCCTGGGGTGAGCAGATCAAGATGATGGTTGGTGAATTTGGGCCGGCCCTCAAGGAAATGGGTCTGATCGAATAGGCATTCTGTTTGAACTTGTTGGTGGGCAGTGTTTTTGCGCTGCCCACCAGTTTTGCAACCGGGGCCAATCACCATGCGACCGTTAGTCATTCCAGCTATCATTGCCCTGTTTTCGGTGGTGATCATCTATCTCGCCCTGCAGCTCAGAGTGTCGCCGCCACTGATTGTCGGGGCCAGCATGCAACCGCGATCCTTTCCCATTTTCCTGATGGTGATCAATCTGTTGCTGGTTGTCATTATGGTCTGGCAGAATTTGAGAAACCCGCCTGCACCGGTAAAGATGGAAGGTCCAACCACTTGGATAAGCATTGGTCTGTTCGCTCTGTTCTATCTTTTGACCGTCTATACGGATTTCTTCATTGCGATCGCCGCTGTCGTCTTTCTGCTCAGCGTATCATGGGGAGAGCGCCGCCTGCATGTTGCCGGTCTTGTCGCGGTTACCGTGCCGCTGACGCTGTTCCTTGTTTTTGATGAAGTGCTGAAGATCAGGTTCCCGCGTGGGCTGATCACAAACTGGTATTACGGTTAGGGGAGACGCGCAATGTATGAGGCACTCTCGGCCATGGCTTCGGTCATGCTGGATCCGTATCTGCTGCTGCTGATTTTTGTTACCACAATTGGTGGCATTGTGATCGGTGTGCTGCCTGGACTCGGTGCCACCACCGGGGCGGCACTGTTGCTGCCCTTCACCCTGACGATGTCGCCGGTGCATGCCATCGCGGTGTTGGCGACGCTCTATGTTTCGGCAACCTTTGCCGGGTCGATAACCGCGATCCTGATCAACACGCCGGGCACCTCGGCGGCAGCGGCCACCACCTTTGACGGCTTTCCGCTTGCCCAGCGTGGCGAGGCTGGCCGGGCGCTTGGCATTGCCGTTGTTGCCAGCACCATTGGCGGTATTTTCTCAATTATCGTGCTGTGTTTTGCCGCGCCCATGCTGGCGCGTGTTGCCTACGAATTCAGACCGCCGGAATATTTTGCCCTGACGATCTTCGGCCTGTCGATGCTTGCCAGCGTGGGGGCAGGGGGCGCTGTGCGCAATCTGATTGGTGGCATTTTCGGTGTTTGGCTGGCAACAATTGGCGCCGAGCGCGTGACCTCGATTGAACGTTTCATGTTTGGCAATTACGAATTGTATGAAGGCCTGTCCTTTGTACCGGTGATGATTGGCCTGTTTGCCATTTCTGAGTTGCTGGTGCAGTCAAAGAAGGCGCATCTGGTGGCCGAGGTGATCAGCCTGAAAGCTGTCAAACTGCCGTCCAGGGAAGATTACAGGCGGATTTGGCGAACCATCGTGCGGTCTTCGGGAATCGGCACCTTCATCGGCATTCTGCCAGCAGAAGGGGCGACTGTGGCTTCGATGATCGGCTATTCCGAGGCGCGGCGCTGGTCAAAGAACAAGGAAGAATTTGGCAAGGGCGCTGTCGAGGGAATTGCCGGCGCAGAGGCAGCCAATAACGCTGCAACGGGTGGGGCGATGGTGCCAACAATGGTTCTGGGCATTCCCGGCAGTGGCACAACAGCGATCATTCTCGTCGGATTGATGGTGCATGGCCTGCGTCCGGGACCCTATCTGTTTACCGAGCAGGTCGGCACGGTCTACCAGATTTTTGGAGCGATGCTTGTTGCCAACATCATTTTCCTGGCGATGGGCCTCTATGCGGCAAAGCTGTTTGCGCGCATCTCGATGGTCCCAACCTCGATCCTGTGGCCGATTGTCTTTGCCTTGTCGGTGATTGGTGCCTACGCGTTGAGCGCGTCATTGCTTGATGTCTGGATCGCCCTGATTTTTGGTGTAATCGGCTTCTTTGCCCGCCGTCATGGGTTTTCCGTGGCACCGATTGCTGTTGGTCTGATCCTTGGCCATATGGTCGAGGTTAATCTGCAGAATTCGCTGAAGATGTTTGATGGGGCCTGGTGGCTGATTTTCGCGCAGCCACTGGCGTTGCTGTTCCTGGTGCTGTCATTCCTTGGCCTGTTTGGTTCGCAGATTGTGAAGATGATCACAAAGCAGCGGAAATCCTGATTCATCCAGATATCACTGGGCGGCCTTTTCCCAATGGCTGACCATGTCACAGGCAATCAGAAAGGCCTCGCGTGTGGCACCAACATCGGCGGTGCCGCTGCCAGCAATGTCAAAGGCGGTGCCATGGGCGGGTGTCGTCACCGGAAAGGGGATGCCGCCCTGCACGGTTACACCACGGTCAAAACCCATCAGTTTCAGCGCGATCTGGCCCTGATCATGATACATGGTGATGATGCCGTCGACCTCGCCGGCCTTGGCTTTCAGAAACACCGTATCCGAGGGCCAGGGACCATCGACATTCAGCTGCTTGTGCTGCAGCTTCTCGACGGCTGGGCCGATGACCTCGATCTCCTCCATGCCGAAATTGCCATTGTCGCCAGCATGCGGATTGAGCGCGGCAACTGACAGGCGCGGACGGTCAATGCCAGAGCGGCGCAATGTCCTGTCGATCAGATCCACCGCCTCGGAAATGCGATGCTCATTGATGAAGTTGGGAACGTCTTTCAGCGCGATATGGCTGGAAACACGGCTTGTCCAGATGCCATTGAGCGTATTCATTTCTGAAATATAGCTCTCAACACCCAGAAATTCCGCCATGTAATGCAGTTCATCCTCATGGCCAAGACCGGCCTCAATCAGGCCAGCCTTGTTGAAGGGGCCAAACATGATCGCGTCGATGATCCCATCGCGGGCCATTTCCAGTGCGCAATTGAGATTGGTCAGCGCTGAATGGCCGCCTGCATGAGTGACCTCGGCAATGGTGACCCCGTCTGAACTGATCGTATCCATCGCATGCAGCGCAAAGCCGGGCAGCGAGGCCCAGTCATCCTGCCAGCCATCACAGCTGGTCATGGCGAAATCCATTCCCGCCTGCGTCTGGCCCAGTTCAAACAAATGCTGATCGCCGATCAACAGAATATCGGCCTTTTCGCATGTTTCCGCATCATTCAGCAATTTTGCAATCAGTTCGGGCCCGATGCCTCCCGGTTCACCGGGAATAATGCCAATACGTGGTTTCATGCCAAACTCCTACTTGCTGTCGCTGTCTTGTGGCGTGCTTAACTGGGTTTCACTCTGTTTGATATTCAGATTGTCAATTGCTGTTTCGATATGGCCGCGCATGGCCTGCGCCACCCCAGACGCATTCCGCGCGATCAGCGCGGTGGTGATGTCCTGATGCTGCTGCAGGGTTTTGGCGCGCCCCTGCTTGCGCTTTGACGACATGAAGCGCGCCCGCCATAATTTGGCATTATACTGCTGGTGCGTGTCGATCAGCGCCTGATTGCGGGTGGCGGCAATGATTCTGCTGTGAAACGCCATGTCTGTTTTGAAAAATCTGAACGCCGAGAAGCTGTCGGTGCAATCAATCATTTTCTGATTGAGCTCGGCGATCGCAGTGATTTCCCCGTCAGTGGCCGTGGTGCAGGCAAGCTCTCCGCCAAGCGCTTCCAACGTGGCAAGGACCGTCATGCTGTCACGAAGCTCATCAATGGAGGGGTTGGCCACGCGCGAGCGCCGCGTTGCGGTGAATTCGACAAGCCCCTCAATGGCAAGGGTGCGCAATGCCTCGCGCATGGGCGTCCGGCTTATACCAAGCGCTTCGGCCAGATCACGCTCAGGGATATGCATGCCTGGTGGCAGCTTTTCAAGCAGGATCAACTCACGCAGCTTTTCCGCCGTCTCGGCGCTGAGTGATCGATGCTCGCTGGCAATGATGGGACCATCATTCACCAATGCTGACAGGACATTCTGCTTAGCCATGCATCAATGTCCCCATGTTAATACGATCGGGTCAAGAGGGGTCATTAACTCCAGAAGACTGGCTCTGGTTTCTGGGTGAAGCGGGGCGATCGGATGCCGGCAGAAATCGGATTTGATGATTTTTCCCTCCACCATCGCGGCCTTTGCTGCGCGGAAGCCGCATTGCCTGTTTTCATGGTTGATCACTGGCAGAATTCTTGTGTAGCCGGCGACGGCTTCCTGTCTGTTGCCTGCAGCATGCGCCGCGATCACTGGCCCGATCAGATCGGGAATCAGCGCCGAGGTCATTGATCCGGTTGCCCCGGCATCGAGATCGGCAAGCAGGGTGATTGCCTCCTCGCCATCGAACGGTCCCTCAATGGCACTGCCGCCGGCCGCAAGCAATTGGCGGAGTTTGCCGGCAACGCCGACAGACTCGATCTTGAACAGCTTGACCATCTCGATTTCACTTGCCATGCGCACCAGAAGGGGGACCGGCAATTCGACCCCGGACAGCGGGGCGTCCTGGATCATAATGGGAATGCCAACCTCGCCAACGGCCCTGACCTGCTCAAATGTCTGTTCGGTGGTGCCTTTCAGCAATGCACCGTGATAGGGGGCCATCATCATGACGATGGCGGCGCCCAGCTCCCTGGCGAGGCGGGCCCGTTCCACGGCAATCTGTGTTGCAAAATGGCTGATTGTCACAATCACCGGTACGCGACCATCGACATGTGCAAGGCATAGCCGCATCAAATGATCGCGCTCGGCATCAGAAATCAGAAACTGCTCGGAAAAATTTGCCAGAATGCAAATGCCGTCAACGCCCTGATCAATCATACAGTTGAGAACATTGCGCATGCCGTCGTCATCCACCGCGCCATTGTCATGAAACGGTGTTGGGGCCACTGGCCAAATGCCGGAATAGGGTCGTGCTGTCATCATTTGCTCTTTCAAGGATCGTTGTCTGCTCAGGGGGCGATATAGCAGGTCTTGACGATGGTGTAGAATTCCCGCGCATAGCTTCCCTGTTCACGTGGGCCATAGCTCGACCCCTTTCGTCCGCCAAAGGGAACGTGATAATCCACCCCAGCAGTTGGCAGATTAACCATCACCATTCCTGCCTTTGCCTGTTTGCGGAAGTCCGAGGCATATTTCAGCGACGTTGTGCAGATGCCGGCAGACAGACCGAATTCAGTGTCATTCGCTACGGCCAGAGCCTCGTCATAATCCGCCACCTTGATCACCGAGGCCATCGGGCCAAAAATTTCCTCACGGCTGACGGCCATCTGATTGGTTGCGCCAGCAAAGACCGCCGGTTTCATGAAAAATCCCGGGCCGTTTGCCAGCTCACCACCGCGAACGTCACACCCTTCCTCACCGGCAAGTTTCAGATAGCGCAAGTTCTGTTCGAGCTGTTTCTGATCGACGACGGGGCCGATCTGGGTTGTGGCATCCAGCGCGTCACCGACGATCAGATCGGCGGCGGCACTGGTCAGCTTCTCCAGAAAGGCATCATGGATGCCAGCTGTAACAATCAGGCGGGAAGAGGCCGTACAGCGCTGACCGGTCGAGAAGAACGCACCATTGACAGCCGTGGCGACGGCAACGTCAAGGTCCGCGTCATCGACGACAACAAGTGGATTTTTGCCACCCATTTCCATCTGCACGCGTTTGCCGGCAGAGGCGCATTGCACAGCGATGGTGTTGCCGGTGGCAACCGAGCCGGTGAAGCTGATGGCATCAATGCCCGGATGTTCGACGATCCGCGCGCCAACGGCCGATCCCGGACCCATCACCAGATTGAACACTCCCTTTGGACAGCCCGCCTCATCGAGAATCTTTGCAAGTTCCCAGGCGCAGGCAGGCGTCAGCTCAGCCGGTTTCATCACAACCGCATTGCCATAGGCCAGCGCTGGTGCCAGCTTCCAGGCCGGGATGGCAATGGGAAAATTCCAGGGGGTAATCAGGCCGATTGTGCCAACGGCCTCGTGCTCAACGGTGACATCAATGCCGGGGCGGATTGAGGCGATGGCGTCGCCGGTGTTGCGAATGGCCTCACCGGCAAAAAATTTGAACACCTGTGCGGCGCGCATGGTCTCGCCGATCCCCTCGGCCAGTGTCTTGCCTTCCTCACGCGACAGCAGACGGCCCAGCTCATCCTTGCGGCTTGTGATCAGATTGCTGGCCTTTTCAAGCACATCATGGCGTAGTTGGGGACTGGCGGCCGCCCAGTCTGGCTGCGCGGCATTTGCCGCAGCAACGGCCTCGTCAACACGGGCCGCGTCACCGCGCGAGAACTCACCGACAATGTCATCTGTGTTGGATGGGTTGATATTGATGGAAACGGCGTCATCCGTTACCCACTCACCAGCGATGTAATGTGCATATGTCATTTAAGGTTGATCTCCCACTGAAAAGTCCATTGAAGTTCCCGCTTGAATATCCAAATGGATTTCGTCCAAAAGGCGATGGATTGCCACAGCCTCCCTGCTTTGTGAGGCCGTTTCCATCTGAGAATATGGTATACCAAAATTGGAGAAAGGCAAAGGGCAAAGGGTGTAATCTGCAGCGCCGGTCAGGTTTTTTCCATTAGTCAGGAAGGGGCTATTTGCCTTGCCAGTCGGGTTTGCGCTTTTCAAAAAAGGCTGAGATACCCTCTTTGAAATCGTCGCTGCCAAAGCACATTTCGATCAGATCATGGTCGTTTGGTGTGGGTGTTGCTGCCCGCAGCCGCCGCAGCCCTTCCATTGTTGCCTTGATGGTCAGCGGCGCAAATCCTGCCATCATCTGTGCCAGTTCCATCGCCCGTGCATCAACCGCCTGTTTGTCGGCGAGCGTTTCAGCGATAAAACCAGCAGACTGCGCCGCTTCGGCATTCATCAGCTGCCCGGTAAGCAGGATATAGCGCGCCCGCGCCTCGCCAACCAGTGCAACCAGCCTTTTCAACCCGCTGATCGACAGGCAATTGCCTAATGTGCGCGCAATCGGCACGCCAATCTGCACATCGGCACTGGCGATGCGGATGGCGCAGGACGCGGCGACACTGGCGCCGCCGCCTGTCACAAAACCGTTCAGGGCGGCAATGGTTGGCACTGCGCATTGCTCGATCTGGTCCATCACCGTCTCGATCTTTTCCTCATAGTCGATGGCATGCTGCTTGTCGGTGAAGTCGCGAAACTGTGAGATGTCCGTTCCGGCGGCAAAGGCCATATCGCCGCCACCGGAAAAGATCAGGATCCTGACCTTGTCGGGGTCTTCATCGGTCCCGGCGATGCGGCAGATGTCCTTTATCCGGTCATACATGGCAAAGGTAAGCGCATTGCGGCGGTGCGGCCGGTTCAGGATGATCCGGCCGATATTGTTCTCCACCTCATAGAGCAGTTCCTGCGTCATGAACCGTCCCCGGTCTCAGCATTTTCTGAGAGATATTGCATGGCGGTGGCGGTACCACCTGACTGATGCGGGATGTCGGCTAGTTTCAGACCCATCTCGACGCCACTCAATGTTCCCATCAGCATCAGATCATTGAAATCGCCGAGATGTCCGATGCGGAACACCTTGCCGGCAAGGCGTGCCAGTCCATTGCCAAGCGACATATCGAAATGCTGCAATATTGTCGCCCGGAGGGCGTCGGCGTCATGCCCCTCAGGCAGCAACACCGCTGTCAGCGAGCTTGAATAATCCTTTGGCTCCTGACACAGAACCTCCAGCCCCCACGCCTGTACGGCGCGGCGTGTTGCCTCGGCATGGCGGTCATGGCGGGCAAAGACATTGTCCA
The DNA here is from genome assembly GCA_038107835.1 of Alphaproteobacteria bacterium. GTDB lineage: Bacteria > Pseudomonadota > Alphaproteobacteria > Puniceispirillales > Puniceispirillaceae > MED-G116. The sequence goes on along the minus strand of JAYNHH010000004.1, from coordinate 30,522 downwards.
GCCCCTCCTCATGCAGCATGTCGATCGCCTCGGCGAGGCCATAAAGCAGGTTCGTCGCCGGCGTATAGGGAAAGGCACCGGATGCGTTGGCGGCGATCTGTTCATGCCAATCCCAATAGGAGCGGTTCATTCCGCCAGTTTCAGATTCGGCGATGGCCCGTGCCGACAAAGCGTTGAAAGAAAGGCCCGGCGGCAGCATAAGCCCTTTCTGCGAGCCGGAGACTGTCACATCAACGCCCCATTCATCATGCCGGTAATCAATTGATGCGAGCGAGGAGATGGTATCGACCATTAACAGTGCCGTATGGCCGGCAGCATCCATGGCCTTGCGCACCTCGGCAATGCGCGAGCGCGAGCCGGTGGAGGTCTCGTTATGGACTACACAGACGGCACGGATGTTGCCGGCGCTGTCGTCACGGAGCCTGTCCTCAACGGCCTGCGGGTCAACGCCGCGCCGCCAGTCGGTCTGCAGAAACTCCGTTTTGATCCCGAGCTTTGTTGCCATTTTCTGCCACAGCGAGGCAAAATGACCGGTTTCAACCATCAACACCGTGTCACCTTCACAAAGCAGGTTGACCAGCGCGGCTTCCCAGGCACCTGTTCCCGAGGCTGGGTAGATCACCACATGCGTATCTGTCTTGAAGATGGTTTTCATGCCCTCAAGGCAGCGCTTTCCCAATTCGGCAAAGGCAGGGCCGCGATGATCAATCGTTGGATGGTCCATGGCCCGTAAAATGCGATCCGGGACATTTGTTGGTCCGGGAATCTGAAGAAAATGGCGACCAGACTTGTGCGGTGATGGTGACATTGAATTGCTACATTTCGTCTTGGGGTGATGACATTGCGGCGAAGAGTGAGTAATTTTATGGCACAATGTTTTGCCCATTCCAAGGCGTTTGGCGTTTGTCTTCACGCTTCTGTCGTCGCGCCTACATGTCACTGTTTCTGAGTTGAGATCATGCCTGACGAAATCAAGCTGCAACGCCTTTCATCACTGCAAGCCGAACTCGATTGTGCGGTTCTGGATGATGTGCTGTCTCGGGGCCGCTACGCGACCGATGCGTCCATTTATCAGATGATGCCGCATGCCGTTGTCATTCCGGAAACGCTGGATGATGTCCGCCGGACCCTCGCATTTGCGCGGCGTGAGGGGATTGCAATTCTGCCGCGTGGCGGTGGCACATCACAATGCGGCCAGACAGTCAACCACGCAATCGTCATCGACAACAGCAAGCATCTGAACCGGATCATCGATCTTGATGTTGAAAACCGGGTCTGTGTTGTCGAGCCGGGTATTGTGCTGGATGATCTGAACCGTCAGTTGAAAGCGCATGGATTATGGTTTCCGGTTGATGTATCGACCTCCAGCCGAGCGACGATTGGCGGCATGGCCGGCAATAACAGCTGTGGCGGCAGGTCAATCCGCTATGGGATGATGCGAGACAATGTGCTTGGCATTGACGCCATCATGGCGGATGGCAGCGAGGCCCATTTCGGTCCGTTGTCGGTGGGTGCCAGACCGGATGGCCGGCTTGGCCGGTTATTACCGGATCTGCTGGCGATGGGCGCTGAGCATGAGTCTGATATTCTGGCTGGCTTTCCCAAGGTGCTGCGGCGTGTTGGAGGCTACAACATTGATGCGCTTATGCCTGATGCGATGGCGCTGCGCCCCGGCGGGGTGGCTGGCGACGGGATCAATCTGGCGCATTTGCTTGTCGGGTCTGAGGGAACGCTCGCCTATTCGACGGCCATCACGCTGAAATTATGGCCACTGCCAGCGAAGAAACTGATGGGTATCTGCCATTTCCCTAGTTTTTACAAGGCGATGGATGCGGCCCAGCATCTTGTCACGCTTGATCCTGTGGCTGTCGAGCTGATCGACGACACGATGATTGAGCTGGCGCGCTCCATTGCCATTTTCAGGCCCATTGTTGAGGAGGCGGTAAGAGGGAGTCCTGCGGCGCTGCTGGTGGTCGAATTTGCCGAGGATGACATGGGTGAAAACCACCATCGTCTGGCGCAGTTGCATGACATGATGGCCGGCCTTGGATTTGGCTGGGACAAGGTGGATGAATGGTGCGGCGGTGTGGTTGACGCCATTGACCCGGCGATGCAGGGGCGCATTGCAGAAATGCGCAAATCCGGTCTCAACATCATGATGAGCATGAAGGATTCGGCAAAGCCTGTTTCCTTTCTCGAGGATTGCGCCGTAGAACTGCCTGATCTTGCCGAATATACGGATCAGCTGATCCGTATTTTTGACAGGCATGGTGCCAGGGGAACCTGGTATGCGCATGCGTCGGTGGGGTGCCTGCATGTCCGGCCTGTTCTGGATATGAAAAAACAGGGTGACGTTGCCACCATGCGGGCAATCGCCGAGGAGGCGTTTGCGCTGGTACGCAAATTTGGTGGCTCACACTCAGGCGAACATGGTGATGGCATCGTGCGCTCCGAATTTAATGACATAATGTTCGGGCCGGTGCTGCCTGGCCTGTTCCGGCAGATAAAGGCGATGTTTGATCCGGACAATCTGTTCAATCCGGGAAAAATCGTCGATGCGCCGAAAATGGATGACCGCGAGCTGTTTCGCTTTGCGCCGTCCTATCATGTTGATGATTTTCCCGCGCAGCTGAGCTGGCGGGCCTTTCCGGGAAAGGCGGGTGGCCTGCAGGGCGCTGTCGAGATGTGCAACAACAATGGTGCCTGCCGCAAGCTCGAGGGAGGTGTGATGTGTCCGTCCTATCGTGCCACCCGTGATGAACGGGATGTGACGCGCGGCCGGGCGAACAGCCTGCGTCTGGCGCTGTCCGGTCAGATGGGACCGGACGCCCTGATTGGTGACGAAATGGCGCAGACCATGAAGCTGTGCGTGTCCTGCAAGGCCTGCAGGCGCGAATGCCCGGTTGGTGTTGATATGGCGCGCATGAAAATTGAGGTGACGGCCCTGCGCACTGCTGCTGAGGGCCTGTCGCTGCATGACAGGCTGGTTGCCTTTCTGCCCGACTATGCGCCCTTTGCGGCGCGCATTGCACCGCTTGCCAATCTGCTGCAATCAGTCTGGCGGCATGTGCCGCTCGTCGCTCCTCTGGTGGCGCGGATCACCGGTTTTACAGCCCGTCGCGCCTTGCCGAAATGGCACGCTCGGCCTTTTGGTGTGGGCGATGTCGCTGACGCGCCGACTGGCGGTGGGCGGCCAATCATCCTGTTTGCCGACACATTCAATCGTTACTTTGAGCCGGAGAATCTGCGCGCTGCCTGCCGTGTGCTGACGGCAGCTGGCTATGATGTGTTTGCGCCTGTCCCGCAGAACCAGCGGCCGCTCTGTTGCGGACGGACCTATCTGTCAGCTGGGGTGGTTGATCGTGCGCGCACCGAAGCGCAGCGTCTCGTGGCCGCATTGCACCCCTTTGTTGCTGCTGGCATTCCCATTGTCGGGCTGGAGCCATCCTGTACGCTGGCTCTGCGTGATGAGGTGCCGGCGCTGCTTGACAGCTCCGAGGCGGACGCGGTCGCCGCTGCGGTCCGCACTTTTGAGGAATTGCTGGCTGAGGACCGGCCAGATCTGCAGATTGCCGGATCTGGGCAGACGGTCATGCTGCATGGGCATTGCCACCAAAAGGCCTTTGATGTGGTCAGGCCGGTGCAAGAGGTGCTAGGCGAACTTGCCGGACTGAAGGTTGAGCTGATCGAGACCTCATGCTGCGGGATGGCCGGCGCCTTTGGTTATGGTGCCGATACCTATGATGTGTCGATGAAAATGGCCAATGCCAGCCTCCTTCCTGCCATTCGCACGGCTCCACCGGATGCGCTTATTGCCGCTGACGGCACTTCCTGCCGGTGTCAGATCAAGGATGGCACAGGCCGAGAGGCGGTTCATGTTGCGGTGCTGCTGGACAGGTTGATGAGCCAGCAGCGGTGATGGGGCATTTTTGATATTGCCGAAATTCGTGAACTGCGACAGGCTGAAGCCATCATAGGGGATGGAGGACCTCATGGAAAAGCTGACCTGTGAGGAATGTGGAACTAACTTCAATTGTGGCGCAGCACCTGGCAAGGATCATTGCTGGTGCATGGAGCTGCCCAATCTGCGGCAGAATTTTGACCTTGCCGGAAAATGCGTCTGCCCTGATTGCATGACCCTCGGCACCGCCAAGCAGATGACAAGAGCGCGCAAGGTCAGGCGCAGGCAACGGCAGAATTCGGCGGTTCGTGTCGCGCGCTAGCCACGCAAAGGGGGCTAGAGGTTGATTTTCCTGTTGCCACCCAGAATGGCAAAGCGGCGCAGGAACTGATTCGCAGCGTCGGCTGGGGCGCGGGCGCGGAGGCGCATGGATGCTGGCGTTCCACGCGGTTTTGGGAAGATCTTGCTGGCGTCCTGTTCGCTGAAACCGGCCAACTGGGTCGCCTCAAGCCAGGCCGCCATCCGGTCCGCCCGCTTGATCGTCTTTTCCACGTAATCGGGCAGCGCCGCTGGTAGTCCGAAACGGATATGAACCGCAGCCTCAAGCCGTGCTTCAATGTCCTTATAGCGATCACCGAGCACTCCCTTGAAGGGGGTGATCATATCGCCGATCACATATTCGGGCGCGTCATGCAGTAGCGAAGCAAGCTGCCATTTCTGATCAAGATCGGGCGCGATCGACTGCACCAGCTTTTCGACGAGTACCGAATGCTGGGCGACGGAGAAGGGATATTTACCCTTCGTCTGACCGTTCCACCGGCTGACCCTGGCCAGACCATGGGCAATGTCACCGATTTCGATATCCATTGGTGAGGGATTGATAATGTCCAGCCGTCGCCCGCTCAGCATCCGTTGCCAGGCGCGGCCCGGGCCCCTGGTTCCTGCTGATTTTGATGAGGATGGTGTTGCCTTGGAAGCCATGGCCTCACTGTGCCTCAGGCGGTGCTAACGTTTCAAGCCCTGAACCGCATGGTGGCTTGCCTTTTCATGGGTTTGCTGTATCACCTAATGAGCGCATCAAATGCCATCAACAGACACCTCTTATCTTGCCCAAAGCAGACGCAAATGGATTTTTTTGAAACACAGGAACGATACCGCAAACGCGAAATGCGGGGCTGGTTGCTGTTGCTGTTTCGCACCAGCGTTGTTGCCGGTGTCCTTTGGCTTGGCTGGTTGTGGGGGCACGCGGAACAGACAAGTCTTCAGGCTGAGGCCGATCTCGTCATCTATGAGAACAATCTGAGAATCGCTGCGTTGAGCGCCGAGGTGCAGTCATTGCAGCGTCTGCTGGCTGAGGCTGAGGCACACCGCAAGACAGTCGAGCTTACCGAGGGCAACAAGGCCGAATTGCAGCGCATAGTCACCAAGCAGATTGCCCGCGGGGTTGAGCCGGAGCAAATCCTGCAATCAGTTCACGGGCTTGGCAAACCATCCAACTGTCGGGAGGTCGATCGCCAGAACATCGCCGTGGCGACCCCACTCTATGCGGGGCCAGAGTCAAAACTCTCGCTGTTCGAGGGGGGGCTCAATCTGCATATCGAGGGTGAGACCGGCAAGAAGGCAGCCCGGGAATCACCATGGTTCGATCCATCACTGCCGATCAAGGTGCGGCAGGTTTTCTTGAATGGCCAGAAGATTTCCAGCGGAATGCTGCCGCTCGAGGCGGTCATCCCTGCTGAACAATGGCTGCTGAAACTGCGCTTCGAGAAATCTGATCTACGTGGCTATGTCCGGGTGATCGTTTCCAGTTGCACGCTGCGCTAGGGTTTCTCAACCCTTGACGATGGGCCGGCCAAGCTCGAAGAAATCATTGATGTTGGCGTAGTCGCGGTATCCCATGCGGGCGACCGGCGCGAGCAGCGCATAGCTTATCTTGCCATCAACAACGACAGAGTCATCAACGAAAATGCCGGTGACGGTTCCCAGAACCGCCGTGTAATGCCCCCCGCGGTCATTGGCTGGAAGGGTGATGGTCTGTAAAAGCGTGCACTCGAGCGCCGCCGGCACATTGCCGACATGCGGCACATTCACTGTTGTCCCCGGGATCATCGAGAGCTCGGCAGCGTTGAATTCATTCTCGCCATAGGGATAATCACCCGAGCTGATATTCATCGCCTGCACCTGATTGGCACCAACGATGTTCACCGTAAAGGCACCGGTTTCGGTGACATTGCGCAGTGTATCCTTTTGATGCTCCGGGCCGGATGCCTGTACCGAAAACATGACTATGGCCGGATCTTCGGACACCGCATTGAAAAAGCTGTAGGGTGCCAGATTGACACTGCCATCCATGCCGCAGGAGGAAATCCAGCCAATAGGGCGGGGCGCGACAATGGCTTTGAGGGGATTATGCGCCAGACCGGCATTTCTGTAATCCATGGGTTCAAAAAACATGGCCCTGACTCCGCTACTTTATTCGTTTGCTGTCTACCAGTATAGACATCGTGGTGCAAACACCAGATGATGAATGCCATTGAAAACGCCCGTCGGTCGTTTCATTTCTTCAAATGGCCACCATCTATAAAATGGCAGGTAAATACAAACATAAACACAAAGGCCGGATTGATGATCGACCTCTATTACGCACCAACGCCGAATGGGCATAAAATTACCATCGCTCTTGAGGAGCTGGGTTTGCCCTACACGCTGCACCGCATCAATCTCGGCAAGGGGGATCAGTTTGCGCCAGACTTTCTGGCCATCAGCCCGAACAACAAGATCCCCGCAATTGTCGATCATGATGGGTTTGATGGACAGCCAGTCAGTATCTTTGAAACCGGTGCCATTCTGCTCTACCTTGCCGAGAAAACAGGCAAATTGATGCCCGTTGAGGCGGGGCCGGAACGCAAGACCGTTCTGGAGTGGTTGATGTGGCAGATGGGCGGCTTTGGCCCGATGCTGGGGCAGGCGCATCATTTCAATTTCTATGCGGCTGACCGCATTGATTATGCAATGGAGCGCTACAGCAATGAGGCAAACCGGCTTTATGGTGTTCTTGACCGACAGCTTGCCGGCAAGTCCTACGTTGCAGGTGCCTACTCAATTGCCGATATTGCGATTTTCCCGTGGACGCGCAGCCTCGACCGCCAGAATGTCGATATTGATGACTATCCGAACGTGAAAAGCTGGCGCAGTCGCATGTTTGACCGTCCCGCCGTGATCGCCGGAATGAAGGTTGGCGCTGAATTTCGTGAGGAATTGAAGGATCTGAGCGAGGTGGAGTGGAAAAAGCTGTTTGGTATGAACTAGGCCATACTGCCCAAGCCGCCTATGAGGGCGCCTGTTCACCCGTGAATCGCAGAGTGCATTCACCCGTGAAAATCTGTGTGACAAGTGACTCCTTGCAAAGTGACCATTTCGGGTCCGGCATGCCGCTCTCATCGCGATAGATCATCGCCAGCGAGAGAAGCGCCAGAAGGGCGGCGAGTATCCACATATTTCGGCTCATTGCATCACCTTCCAAGGTCTACCATTCACGGATGTGATCGGGCATATCAGCTTCGGCAACACTCGCTTCCGTGACAACCTGACCGGCAACCGAATTGCCTGACAAATGTGTGCTGTTGGCGATGCCCGTTACCAGCGGATGCCAGGCCGGCAGGTCTTTGCCCTCATTGACGAGCCGGTAGGCGCAGCTCTCTGGCATCCAATGCAACGCATCAACACCATCTGGTGTCAGCACGACACAATCGGGCACCAGTTTTTTCCTGTCAGCATAATTCAGGCAACGGCAACTCTCGCAATCCAGCAGCTTGCACCCCACGTCGGTGTAGTAGATCTCTGCGGTGTCGATATCCTCGAGCTTCAGCACGCAGCATTTCCCACAGCCATCACACAGAGACTCCCATTCGCTGCTGCTCATGTCCTTTAGTTGCTTTGCTTTCCAGAAGGGCTGTCCTTGCACAATATATCCCTGAATTTATCCTGAAGATCGCCAATATACCGGCGGTTGGCCGGCGCAGCCATCTGATTATGCGCCAATTGGAGTTGCAACACCATACCGTGCTGCAGGCGGAAAAAATATTCGCAGCCAAGCAGATAGAAATTCCACATGCGAATGAAGGTGTCATCGTAATGGTTGCGGACATCCTCGATATTGGCGTGAAAATTCATCCGCCAATGTTTGAGTGTTTCCGCGTAATGTCCTCGCATGATCTCCAGATCAAGTATTTTCAGCCCCTGCATTTCGGTTGCCGCGACCATCTGGTCGAGTGATGGCAGAAAGCCGCCCGGGAAAATATATTTCTGGAGCCAGCGATTGACTGGCCTTGCTCTGCCATGCACGCCGATGCTGTGGATGACGGCAATGCCATCGGCATTGAGCAACTCTCTGACCTTCCTGAAATAGGTTCCAAAATTACCCGGTCCCACATGTTCAAGCATGCCAACTGACACGATCTTGTCGAAATGACCGGTCTGGCGGCGGTAATCTCGCAGGGCCAGGATGACCCGGTCACTGGCTGCCAATTTGCCAAGATGGTTTCTGGCATAGACCAATTGCCGTTCTGACAGGGTGATTCCGGTGACATGCACATCGGGTTGGCACTGCATCGTTGCCGCGGCCAGGCCGCCCCAACCGCAGCCGATGTCCAGCACCCTGTCACCTGGTTGCAGGTTCAGCTTTGCGGCAAGCCGGGCCAGCTTGGTGACCTGTGCCTCCTCAAGCGAGGTGTCGGCCGTCGAAAAATAACCGCAGGAATATTGCCGCCGCGGGTCGAGAAAGCTCGCAAACAAAGCATCCGTCAGGTCATAATGATGTGCGACATTTCGTTTCGATGCGCGCAGCAGATTTAGATGAAACAATGGGGCAATCAGGTCACTGATAAAAAGGCTCAACCGTCCAGCCCAATGGCCTTCCCAATGTTTGGAATTGGCAATCAGCAAATGCATGAATGCCTCCAAATCATCATTGTCAATGTGCAGCCTGCCCTGCATATAGGCCTCACCAATGGCCAGATCTGGCTTGATCACGATGCGCCATAGAGTGCGGCTGTCAGCAACGTGGATGGAGGCAGCCGGTCCGGGTGCCGCACCGCGCAGGACAACAGGGACTCCGTCGCCAACACGCAATGCCAGTTCACCACAGACAATGAACTGGGAGAAAACGGTTAGTGCCAATTGGTCAAACATGGGGTATCAAACTCAGCAAGTTTATGATTTCACACAATGCTACCGTGAAAAAACTAACAAACTGTTAATCGGAATATGTCAAACTTCGCCTTTCTGGTAAATGTTGTTTGAAATCTTCCCGTTGCTTCCTGACTGCCGGATAGAGCTGCCACCATGCCCAAAAAGCCATACATGCATGATGGGTCGGATTATCGTCTGATTTCGCCCGCCATATCGGTGCGAGAGGGAGTGATGCGGGCTGACGGCTATGATGATGTGTATTTTTCCCGCGAGGATGGGTTGGCTGAAACACGGCATGTGTTTTTTGCGGGAAATGATCTGCCTGCCCGGATGGCACAGACCAGCTATCTGTGTATCGCCGAGACCGGATTTGGCTCCGGTCTCAATCTATTGGCGCTGATGGCGGAGATGACCCGATTCCCGGATTTGCATGTCGATTTTCTGTCGGTTGAGGCGTACCCGCTGGATGAAGATCAGATGGCATTTGTCCATGATCAATTCCCCGAATTGGCGCTTCATGGTGCGGCGCTGAGGGCACTGTTGCCACCGCGATGGCCGGGCCAGCATGTCGTTGCGCTGCTCGGCGGGCGTCTGAGCCTGCATCTTCTCTATGGGGCTGCAGATACGGTTCTGCCGGGATGTGACTTCAGGGCTGATTGCTGGTTTCTTGATGGGTTCTCGCCAGCCAAAAATCCTGACTTCTGGTCGCCAGCGATTTTACGGCAGATTGGCAGGTTGACAGCGGGCAATGGCACTGTCGCCAGCTTTACGGCTGCCGCTGCGGTGCGTGATGGCCTCACCGAAGCTGGTTTTACCATCGAAAAGCGACGCGGCTTTGGCCGCAAACGGGACATGATCGTCGGCCGCAAGGGGTCGCACGCGGGTGACGGAGGGGGGTCCCGGCCGTCAGTGGCGCGCGTTGGCGTCATCGGTGGTGGCATTGCCGGTGCATCGGTAGCGGCAGGGCTTGTTCGCCGTGGCACGGAAGTGACGATTTTGGAGGCCGGGCCGGGTCTGGCGAATGCGGCTTCGGGCAATCGGCTCGCGTTGCAGAGTCCAAGGCTGGCCGTTGATCACAATCCGGCGAGTCGGCTTTCGGCAACCTGCCTCGCATTTGCCGCCACCTTGTCAGACCGGGCAGGCGCAAGCGTTGCGGCACCGGTGCTGGCCCTTGACTGGCCCACACGTGAGGCGGAGCGCCACGCCAAATTCCGGCGCCAGTCATGGCCGGACTCGCTTGCTGTCGATCTGTCGATGGAAGCTGCATCAGCGCAGAGTGGCGTTGATATCAGTTTGCCGGCGATGCGACATGATTACGGGCGTGTCATCAAACCGGCAAAGCTGATCGCCTGGCTGGCCAAGAGCTGTCCTGTCATCACGGATTTTGTCGTTTCGTCCTGTGTACGGGACGATCATGGGGTCACCGTTATTGCGAATGATGGCAGACAGGAGAATTTTGATGCCATCGTTCTTGCCAATGGCGCAGAAATGCCGAAATTGCTCGGAGAATGCGGCTGCCGGGGTGTCACGCTTGATGTTACCGCGGGACAGGTCAGCCATCTTCCGGCAACCGCGCAGTCAGCGCGGCTTTGCGCGGGTCTCAGCTATGGTGGCTATCTGACCCCGGCCATCGACGGCCTGCACGAGCTTGGCGCGACCTTTGACCGGGATGCAGCCATGGAGGTTACATCCGCCGGACACAGCCATAATTTTGATCTGCTGCCATCCGGGCTGCGTACCCTTTTTGCCGGGATTGGACCGGACAGCCTGTCCGGGCGAACCAGTCGCCGTGTCAGCACACCGGACCGAAACCCGATATCCGGCAGACTGGCAGAGCGTGTGTTTGTGCTTGGTGCGCTGGGCGCGCGCGGTTTTACCTTCGCGCCGCTTCTTGGTGATCAACTGGCGGCATTGATGCTCGGGCGTGCAGTGTCATTCGACCTGCCGACAAGGCAACTGCTCGACCCCTATCGCTTTCGTGACCGCGCAAGTCGGCTCTAGACCGTCAGGTCAAGCATTTCACGTGCACTGAGCAGGGTGCCATGATGTGCGCAATCGGGGCTGAGCAATTGGAGGAAGGCTGGGGCGATATCTTCCGGCCTGGGCAGGGTGGCCTGATCCTCGCCGGGAAAGGCAGAGGCCCGCATCGTCGTCGCGGTGCCACCCGGATTGAGAATGTTGATCCGCAGATTGGTTTGCTCGCTCTCGCCTGCCCATGATCTGGCAAGCGCTTCCAACCCGGCCTTTGCTGCGGCGTAGGGCCCCCAGAAAGGTCTGCTTCCAACCGCCGCGCCAGACGACACCAGAATTGCACGCCCGGCAGGGGCAGCTCGCAGCAGAGGGTCCATCGCCCTGATCAGATGCCATTGTCCACTCAGATTGACGGCAAGACATTCATCCCAGACATCAGGCTGCAGATGGGCAACTGGGGTCAATGCGGGCAGCATTCCGGCATTGGCGACCAGGCCGTCCAGCCGTCCCCAGCGCTCCTGGATTGCGGCGGCCAGACGCGGGATCGCGGCCGTGTCCTTCATGTCCATTTCGACAATTGTCGCTGTCCCACCGGCGGCCTTGATCTCGTCATCGACCTCCTCGAGCGCGCCGATCGTTCTTCCGGTTATCAACAGTTCAGCACCGGCAGCGGCGGCAGCAACGGCGACAGCCCGGCCAATGCCGCGACTTGCTCCAGTGACCAGAACCAGCTTGCCAGCCAGACCCTGCGATTCATCTGTCATCTGCTTCACTCCTAGGCGCTGCTGCCATGCGAGACGCGCTTGTCGCTCAGCCCCGTTGCCAGACCAATCGGATAATCACCGGTAAAACAGGCATCACAGAATTGTGGTGATGCTGTCTCGCGTCCAGCCTCACCAAGTGCCCGGTACAATCCATCAATGCTGATGAAGGCCAGGCTGTCAGCATCGATATCCCTGGCGACCTGCTCGATTGTCATCTTCGCTGCGATCAATTGATCCTGATCCGGAGTATCAACACCATAGAAACAGGGGCTTTTTGTTGGCGGGCTGGCAATGCGCATATGCACTTCGGCAGCGCCTGCGGCCCGCATCATATTGACAATCTTGCGTGATGTCGTGCCGCGGACGATCGAGTCATCCACCAGCACGACCCGCTTGCCGCGAACGGCCTCGGGATTGGCATTATGTTTGAGCTTGACGGAGTCGGTGCGGCCCTTTTGTGTTGGCTGGATAAAGGTCCGGCCGATATAGTGGTTGCGGATGATGCCAAGCTCAAACGGCACGCCTGACGCCTCTGCAAAACCAAGGGCAGCCGGAACGCCGGAATCTGGAACCGGAATGACGATATCCGCCTCGACACCGGACTCTCTGGCCAGTTCGGCACCGATCGCCTTTCGGGCATGATAGACGCCGCGGCCTTCCATAACCGAGTCGGGACGGGCGAAATAGATATATTCAAAGACACAGAAGCGCGATGGCTTTGATTGGAAGGGATGCAGTGAGCTTAGCCCATCCTGATCAACAACAACCATTTCACCAGGTTCAATATCGCGGATAAAATTGGCTCCCACAATGTCCAGAGCGCAGGTTTCGGACGCCAGCACGAAACTGCCATCACGCTCGCCCAGAACCAGAGGGCGAATGCCAAGTGGATCACGTACGCCGATCAGCATGTCGTCGGCGACACAGACCAGTGAATATGCGCCCTCGATTTGCCGCAGCGCATCAATCAGCCGGTCGGTGACACTCTCTTGATGCGAGCGTGCGACCAGATGCACGATGATTTCTGTATCAGATGATGACTGGAACAGGCTGCCGGTATCGACAAGCGATGACCGTAACCGGGCAGCATTTGTCAGATTGCCATTATGTGCCAGCGCAAAACCACCAAAGGCAAGCCGGGAGGAAAAGGGCTGGATCTCCAGAATGGCGTTGGTCCTGCCACTCGTTGAATAGCGGTTGTGGCCGATGCCGACATGACCAACAAGTGCGTCCATATGTTCGGAATTGGCGTTGAAGTTTTCACCCACATGGCCAAGTCCACGATGCGCGTGGAAATGCCGGCCATCGAAGGTGACGATGCCACACGCTTCCTGGCCTCGATGCTGCAGGGCATGAAGGCCGAGGGCGGTGAGCACATTCGCCTCATCAGACCCATAAATGCCAAAAATGGCGCATTCTTCCTGCAACTTGTCGTCATCATCGTCCGGCGCGGCGAAGGGGTGTATCATTGGCTCTTGGCCTCATCCTCTAGAAGGTTGAAATTGGATGTTGTCTCATTTGCCACCGCACCGGCCGCATCTTTTGCCGGATCAGCCACTGTTTCACGGGCTGTGTCACGTGCGGATTCGGCCAAATCGCTGGCCGCGTCCTCGATGTCCATATCAGGTGCCGACGGTACATTGTCCAGAATGCGGCTCCGCATGTCATCAGGTGCCATTGCCGACAGGCTGATCACACTGGCCCGGACGTAGGGGTTGAAAGCCGCCTCGCCAACCTGTTTTGGCAGGTTGTTCTCGCCTTCCATGATGACAACGGCCACTGCATAGGTCAGAAGCACAATGACATAGCCCCGGATCAGGCCAAAAATTACGCCAAGCCACCGGTCGAGAGCGCCAAGTCCGGCGCGCTTCAGCCCCGGTGCCAGAACGCTGGCGATGACAAACCACAGAACCACGACGACCGCAAATGGCAGCGCCCATGACAGCGCCTGGCCAATGCCGCCCACCTTGATCACGCTGACAATCATCGGCTCAATGACTGGTGCGGAATATTTTGCCGCAAAAATGGCTATCGGCCAGCCAACAAGCCCCAGCGCCTCGCGCGTCATGCCGCGCAATGTCGACAAAATCGCCGAGACCACCAGAATGATGATAATAGCATAGTCTAGGATGTTCAGCGCGCTGATATCAATGCTCATCGGGGCAAACTCTTGCTCGTGATAGCGGTCATGATGTGCCGCCCATCATATCAATCAAATCGGCCAATGTCGCGGGTTGTGACAGCGAAAGTCCCTCTGGTGCAAGTAATTTCTTTCGGGGGCGCGGCAAAACCGCGTTGTCAAAGCCCAATTTTGCCGCTTCTTTGAGTCGTGCCTCAGCCTGCGCCACCTGTCGCAATTCGGCTGACAGCGCCACCTCGCCAAAGAACACCGTTCGTGCTGGCGCGGCGCGGCCGGTCACCGATGAGATCAGCGCCGCGGCGACGGCAAGATCGGCAGCCGTTTCCGAAATTTTCAAGCCACCGGCAACATTGAGAAAAATATCACGCCCCGAGAGCGGAACACCGCAGCGTGCCTCCAGAACGGCGGTCAGCATGGCCAGCCTGCTGCTGTCCCAGCCGACGACATTGCGCCGTGGCGAGGCAAGCGAGGAGGGCGCAACCAACGCCTCGATTTCCACGAGAAGAGGGCGACTTCCCTCAATCCCGGCAAAGACCACTGCACCGGTAACGTCGTCACGCCGGTCCGCCAGAAACAGCTCGGACGGGTTTGGCACCTCGGCAAGCCCGGCCTCAACCATTTCGAAGACGCCAATCTCGTCCGTTGCACCAAAGCGGTTCTTCACACCCCGCAGGATGCGAAAATGATGCGATCTGTCACCTTCAAAATACAGCACGGTGTCAACCATATGCTCAAGAACGCGTGGGCCGGCAATGGCCCCATCCTTGGTCACATGCCCCACAATCAGCAGCGCCGCGTTATGCTGCTTTGCCGTTCTGATCAATTCCTGCGCGCTGGCCCGGACCTGCGAGACGGTTCCGGGTGCCGAATCCAGCGTCGGCAGGAACATCGTCTGAATTGAATCAATGACAATCACCGCTGGCCCATCGGTGCCACCCATCGAGGCAGCGATGTCGCTGGCATTGGTCGCTGTCGCCAGCTCGACTTCGGCTTCACCAAGACCGAGACGTCTGGCCCGCATCCGCACCTGATCGGCGGATTCCTCACCGGAGATATAGGCGGTACGCACACCGGCCCTGGCTAACTGACATACCAATTGCAACAGCAGCGTTGACTTTCCAATTCCCGGATCGCCGCCGATCAGGCTTGCCGAGCCAGGGACAAGACCGCCGCCAGAAACCCGGTCAAACTCGGCAATCCCGGTGACCATTCGCCGCAGGGGTTTGGTGTTGGCATCCATTGCCAGCGGCTGCATGTCGATGCGTCGCCCGGCGGCGCGTTTGCCCGGACCGGCGACGGCCTCCTCACGTTCCTCGGCGATGGTGTTCCATGCCCCGCAATGATCGCACCGGCCGGACCATTTGCGATGCGTGCCGCCGCATTCCTGACAGACAAAACTGACGCTGGTTTTTGCCATTATCCCCGCCGTGCCTCTTCCTTGGCGGCAGTGGTCAGCGGACCCTCGGCTCGGCCATGCACGAACTGGTCAACCTCGGGAACACCCGTTTCATCCATCTCCGCCACCGGTCCACACCAGATGATCACGCCATTGTGGATCATCGCCACCTTGTCGGCGATCCGGCGGACCGAGGCCATGTCGTGGCTGATGGTCATGGCTGTTGCGCCCAGACGTTTGACGGCGTCGATGATCAACCGGTCAATCACCCCGCCAGTGATTGGATCGAGCCCTGATGTCGGCTCGTCAAAGAGCAGGATTTCCGGTTTGTCGGCGATGGCCCGTGCCAGTGCAACCCGCTTTTGCATGCCGCCCGACAATTCAGCCGGATATTGGTCAATGACCTGTGGAGACAGTCCAAGCTGGGTGATTGTGTCAACGGCGAGGTCACGGGCGTCAGTGCGGTTCATTTTCTGCTGGTGGCGCAGGCGGAAGGTGACATTTTCCCAGATCGGCAGGGAATCGAACAGGGCGCCAAACTGAAAGGTCATGCCAAAGCGGCGGCGCATCGCCTCCAATGTTCTGCGGTCGGTTCCAAGAATCTCCGTGCCATCAACCTTGATCGAGCCACCATCGGCGGTAATCAGTCCCAGCAGACATTTCAGCGTGATCGATTTGCCACAGCCCGATGTGCCAATAAGAGCCAGTGATTCCTCCGCATTGACACTGAGATCTATTCCCTTCAGCACATGTTTGCTGCCAAAGGATTTAACGACGCCCTGCATTTTGATCTTGGGCACCGCCATGTTGCTGCCTGTCTCTGTCTTTTTTGCCATGATCAGAAAATGCCCAAGCCGTTAGCCGAAGAAAAGCGCTGTTACGAGATAGTTGGAGATCAGGATCAGGATCGATGACGAGACAACGGCATTGGTCGTGGCCCGGCCGACTCCCTCCGCACCACGTCCCGAGTGATAGCCGTGGTAACATCCCATCAGCGCGATCAGAAAGCCGAACACCGCAGCCTTGATCAGGCCCATCGTAACATCGGAAAATTCCAGATATTCAAGGGTCCGCGACAGGTAGATTGAAGGGTTAAAGCCAAGGCGGTAGACGCCAACGATATAGCCCCCAAAAACCCCGATCAGATCACCGACCAGGACCAGAAAGGGCAGGCAGATCGTTCCCGCCAGAATGCGCGGTGCCACCAGATATTGCATTGGCCGCGTCGACAGCGTATCCAGCGCGTCAATCTGGTCCGTCACCCGCATGGTGCCAATCTCCGCCGCCATCGAGGCGCCGATCCTGCCGGCAACCATCAGACCAGCCAGCACCGGACCCAATTCGCGTGTTACTGACAGCACAACCACCGTCGCAACCGTGTCCTCGGCGGAAAAACGGGCAAAACCTGTGTAGGATTGAAGTGCCAGCACCATACCTGAGAACAGCGTTGTCAGGCCAACGACCGGCAGCGAGAAATAGCCAATATCAAGAACCTGCCGGAAAAACTGTCTTAGGTAATAGGGTGGCAGAAGCGTCCATCGCACCGCATTTGCCGTGAACAATGTGATCCGCCCGAACGCTGCCAGAAAGCCAAGAGCCGCCCGTCCAATGTTCTGCAGAAAGCCGATCATCATATCCTCTTGATTGACGGTACCAGACCAGCCGGCGCATTTCGCCAGAAAGCGGGGTTGCCCAGCGCCCATGGCCGCTATAGTTATGCCGCCATTTGCCGGTTTTGGCTATAGACAATTGCGTGTTGGGCCTCAGCTGTTACCAACATAGCGGCGGGCAGGGCGCTGCCCGAGACCGGTCAGGATCTCATAGCTGATGGTCCCGGCATCCCGGGCCATCACGCTGGTGTCATAATGCGGGCCAAGGAGTCTGGCAGTAGTGGTGGAACGGATCGTGGTCTCGGGAATGTCGGTGACATCCAGGGCCATGCTGTCCATCGAGATGCGGCCAATGATTGGAGCGGTATGGCCGTCGATCTGTGCCACGGCGATGCCACCAAGACAACGCGGATAGCCATCGCCATAGCCAACGCCGATTGTCGCGATCAGCGAGTCGCGCGTCAGGATATGGGTGCCGCCATAACCAACAGCCTCGCCGCTGCTGGCATGGCGCAGCTGCAGGATACGTGCGTCCCAGTTCACCGCAGGCTGCAGTAATGTGGCCTGTTCGGCAGTGGCACTGATGCCAGCCGGGTGTGCGCCATAGAGTGCAATTCCGGGACGCGTCATATCGAAATGAAAACTTTTGTCCAGCAGCACGCCACCGCTGTTGGCAAGGCTGGCCCTTGCCTTTGCAAAAAAAGGACGCAAGGCCCTGAAGGCTTCCAACTGCTGGCCATTGCTGGCCGCATTTTCCGCCTCGGCGCTGCTCAGATGGCTCATCAGATAGATCAGCTCAATCCCCTCAAGCGCGTTGGCCCCATCCTGCATATGCTCGATAAGCCAATCAGTCTCATCCGGGGTGAGGCCAAGCCGTGTCATGCCGGTGTCAATATGCAGCGCGGCCGGAATGGCGATGTCATGGCGCTTGGCCAGCATGCCGAGCCGGGCAACCTGGCCGAGGTCATTGATCACAGGTGACAATCCATTGGCGAGATATTCGTTCTCTTGTCCTGCATGACAGCCGGAAAGACAGAAAATGGGCAGACCGTCAAAGCCAGCAAGGCGCAGGCTCTGGCGCAGCCGAATGCCCTCATCAAGTGACATCACGAAGAACAGCTGGCACCCATCGGCGGCAAGGCGCGGCGCGATGACATCGGCGCCAAGACCATAGGCGTCAGCCTTGACCACACCGGCGGTCACCGTCGAGGGGGCAGAGAGGCTGTCCAGAGAGCGCCAGTTGGCGGTAATGGCGTCAAGATCAATGGTAATCAGGCTGTCAGCCGAACCAAACATATGCTGCAAAACCATTCACCCTATCCTGATTGCACCGGCAACGTCACGGTGGTGCTAGAACCCTTCTGGTAGATGTGTGCTTTCCTTCAGATCACTGAAATGGGTGAAACGCTTTTCAAAATGCACGTTCACCGATCCTGTTGGCCCGTGCCGCTGTTTGCCGACAATAACCTCGGCCTTGTTCTCAGCGGCCTGCATTTTCTGGATCCAGGCCTCATGTTTCGAATTGTAGTCTTCCATGGTGTCGCGCAGATCCTGTTCCGGTTCGCGCTTGCTCAGATAATATTCCTCGCGATACACAAACATCACCACATCGGCGTCCTGCTCAATCGAGCCAGACTCGCGCAGGTCAGCCAGGTTTGGCCGTTTGTCCTCGCGCTGTTCGACGGCGCGGGAAAGCTGCGAGAGGGCCAGCACTGGAACATCCAGCTCCTTGGCGATGGCTTTCAATGTGCGGCTGATGTTGGAGATTTCCTGAACCCGGTTTTCTGCGCGCACGCCAAGCTGCGGGGTCAGCAGTTGCAGATAATCGACAACAATCAGGCCAAGGCCTGTTGTGCGCTTCATCCGTCGGGCGCGGCTGGCAAGCTGGGAAACGGAGAGCGAGGGCGTGTCATCAATGAAAAAGGGAGCCGTCGAGATGCCATTGCTGGCCGTGATCAGCCGGTCAAACTCCTCACCATCCAGCTTGCCGCGGCGAATCTGTTCCGAATCAATCTGCGCGCGCTCACTCAGAATTCTTGTTCCCAGCTGTTCTGCTGCCATTTCCAGCGAGAAAAAGGCGACAGGCGCTGCCATTTCACCGGTGCGGGTCGTGGTTGCGGTGTGAAAGGCCATATTGGTTGCCAGCGCCGTCTTGCCCATCGCCGGGCGTCCGGCAAGGATGATCAGATCGGAGCGATGCAGCCCACCAAGCAGATTGTTCAGATCGGTCAGGCCTGTGCTGGTTCCAGACAGATGACCGTCACTTTTGCGGGCGATGTCGGCCTGATTGATTGAGGCGGCCATGATGGTATCGAAACCGCGTAGACCCGATCCCGACTGATCGGTTTCGGCAAGCCGGAACAGGGCGGCCTCGGCAGCCTCGATCTGCGTGCTGGCTGGCACATCAACATCGGGATGGCTGGCATCGTGAATGACGGTATCGCCGACCGAAATCAATTCCCTGCAGATATGCGCCTCATGGATGGTGGTGGCGTAATCAGGGGCCTGTGCGATGCTGATCACGCCATCGGCAAGCTCTCCCAGATATTCCTCGGCATTGGTATCGGTGAAATCATCCTCGGCCGAGAAAAAGGATTTCAGCGTCACCGGATTCGCCAGCTGGCCGCGCTCAATGAGACGTGACATGATACTGAAGATCCGGCCATGCAGCGGGTCATAGAAATGTTCCGCCCGCAGCCGGTCATCGATGCGCTCGATGGTGCTGTTGTCCAGCAGGATGGCACCCAGCAAATTCTGCTCGGCCGGCAGATTGTGCGGCACCCGGCGGCTCTGCTGCCCCGCGCCAGTCCCCGGGAAGGTCTCGATGTTGCTCTGTTCCTCAGCCATGAGAGGGACCTTAGCAATTTTTCCGGCCGGTACGCCATGTGAAGGTTATGGGGAATGGGGATAAGTCGTGCTTTTCAAAAAAAAACAGCCGGGCATCGGCCCGGCTGTAGATCGTTCAATTGGAGTTCGATGGCAGTCAGGCGGTCGCTTCGTCTGCGTCATCCGCTGCTGTTTCTCCGGCTTCGCCAGCGGCGTCACCGGTATCTGTGGATTCTGCCACATCGTCTTCGGACGTCGCAGCCTCTGCTGCCTCGACCTCCTCAACAGCGGCAACAGCCTCGGCAATGGCATCTGGCTCATCGTCAATATCCTGGACGCCGCCGGTCACGGCAACACCAGTCTTCAGCTGCGTTTCGGCCTCGTCAAGTGAGCGAGCCACATTGACAACAACTGTGATCGACACCTCAGGATGAAGGCTGACGCGGATATCGTGAAGGCCAAGCGTCTTGATCGACTTGTCCATGATCACCTGACCACGCTGGATGGTGAAACCCGCCTCGGTGACACCCTCGGCGATGTCACGCGACGTGACTGAACCGAACAGCTGGCCCATTTCTGATGCGGCCCGAACCATGCTGACAGCGAGACCTGACATCTTGGTGGCTTCGGCCTCAGCCTCACCACGGCGGCTGAGATTGTCGGCCTCGCGCTGTGCCTTTTCGGACTCAAACCGCTCGAGATTGGCCTTGTTGGCCCGGAGCGCCTTACCCTGAGGCAAGAGATAGTTGCGTGCATAGCCCGGCTTTACGTTGACGAGATCGCCCATCTGGCCCAGCTTTTCGACGCGTTCAAGCAAAATGATCTGCATTTTTTGTCTCCTTGTTTCTGGCTGCTGCTTACGATGTGACGTAAGGCATCAGTGCCAGAAAGCGTGACCGCTTGATGGCTGTTGCCAGTTCACGCTGCTTTTTCGCAGATACTGCGGAAATGCGCGAAGGCACGATCTTGCCTCGCTCGGATGTGTAGCGCGACAGCAGCTTGGTGTCCTTGTAGTCGATTGTCGGCGCATTCGGGCCGGAGAACGGACAGGATTTACGGCGGCGGCTGAATGGCTTGCGGACAGCTTCACGTTTGATTTCGAGTTGTGTCATGACTTACCCCTCACTGCTTTCGGTGGCACCGTCGTCACTCTTTGGTGCGGCGGCATCCTTGCTGGCTTCTGCGCGATCATCATCACGGCCACCCTCGCGTGGACCGCGTGACGGGCGCTCATTCTTGTTCTGCATGATGATTGATGGGCCTTCCTCAACCTCTTCGATACGGATGTTCAGGAAGCGCAGCACATCTTCATTCAGCCCCATGACACGCTCATATTCTTTCAGCGTTTCAGAATCTGTTTCCATGTTGAACATGATGTAATGCCCCTTCCGGTTCTTTTTGATCCGGTAGGCAAGGGAACGCAGGCCCCAATATTCGCGTTTTTGAATTGATCCGCCGGCGGATGTGATGATCCCGGCAAATTCGTCTGCCATGGATTCAACCTGGGTGGCAGAAATATCCTGACGTGCAATAAACACGCTTTCATACAAGCGCATGAACTTCTCCTTCTGGCTCATTGTCGGTTGCCTTTCGGCCGCCGACCAACCGGTTTCCCGGCAAGGATTACTACAAAGATTTTGGTCGCGAGGGACGTGCTGGCACCTTGCCATCGTCCAAAGCTGGCCGCACCATACACGAAACTGGCGGCCATGCAAGCACTTGCTGGGATAAAAGCTGCACCGCTTTCAGGGGCGCTGAATGACTACACAGCTTGATCTTGCCAGCCAGATATGGAATAGGACTGACCATTAACACAACAATGATGATCTCGGGGCCTGTGGGATGCGCAGCATGGCTGCACCGTCCTTTGGTCACAGATCAGGCGGAGATTTTGGCGTGAGCAGAAAAATTGTCTTTCAATTTCCCGGTCAGGGATCGCAGGCCGTTGGCATGGGCAGCGCGCTGGCGACAGCCCATGGCGAGGCGCGGCAGGTTTTTGATGAGGTCAATGAGGCGCTTGGCGAGGATCTCTTTGCCATCATGCGCGATGGCCCAGATGATGCCATCCGTCTGACCCGCAATGCGCAGCCGGCCCTGTTCGCCACCTCGATGGCGGCACTTGCTGTGTTGTGTGCAAAGACCGGACGGACGGTTGCCACGCTTGCCGATTTCACCGCTGGCCACTCGCTTGGTGAATATGCGGCACTCGCGGCGGCTGGCAGCATATCAATCGCCGATGGCGCCCGGCTGCTCAGGCTGCGCGGCGACGCCATGCAGAGTGCTGTTGCCGTGGGTGAGGGGGCAATGGCAGCAATTCTCGGGGCTGAGGAGGCCATGATCGACGAGATTGTGGCGGCAGCAGGCGAGGCAGGCGTTGTCCAGCTTGCCAATGACAATGCGCCCGGCCAGATCGTCATCAGCGGCAGTTTGGAAGCTGTCGACAGGGCCATGGAAATTGCCCGCGACAAGGGATTGCGCAAGGTCATCAAACTGCCTGTCAGCGCCCCTTTTCATTGTGATCTCATGGCCCCGGCAGCGGACGCGATGGCCACCGCTCTTGCAGATGTCGCCTTTGCTGATGCCGCTCTGCCGGTGTTCTGTAATGTCTCGGCAGCAGCTGAGCAAGTGGCTGACGCGCTCAAGGGCAATTTGATTACCCAGGTGACAGGCCGGGTGCGCTGGCGCGAGTCGTTGATGGCACTTGATGCGGCAGGTGCAAGTGATTTTGTCGAGATTGGCACTGGCAAGGTGCTGTCCGGTCTGGTCAAGCGTACGCTCAGCGACAAGACCATCGTCAATTTTGACAGCCCCGATGACCTGGATGCCGTTCTGGCGCTGTTCTAACGCTGGTCGCTGATCATATCTGCTGAATTTCCTGTGCAGGCGAGGTCGAAATTTGCCGATCACAGCTTTAATTGACCGTGGTGGAAAACGCGCTTGCAAGCCAAATCGGCTTCGACTATGTTCCCGCCGTGAATTCAGATATCCTGCGTCGGTCACAGGGCGCGAAACAGATGGATAGCCGTTTCTTTTGGTGGCGGGTGTAGCTCAGTTGGTTAGAGCGCCAGTTTGTGGCACTGGAGGTCGCCGGTTCGAAACCGGTCACTCGCCCCACCTCATTCCTGCATGCGCAGGACCAGTCGGCTCTGATGGCTGACGCGCCGGCAGTCCGCATGGGCACGGTAACAAAAGTGAATTTGCGGGCGTGGCGGAATTGGTAGACGCGCTGGTTTTAGGTACCAGTGGCGAAAGTCGTGGGGGTTCAAGTCCCTCCGCCCGCACCAGCACCTGCAGACAGTTGTGGGTGCGTATTTGGGAGTTTTCAGCACCTTAGTTGAGAACGCAGCAAAGTGGGTTTCGGCAGTTTTCCCAGACAGGCCAGCAATGCCCCGGAAAAAAAAGGAATTTTGGGTTCGATGAATGTTTCAGAGACCAAAGCCGAAGGGCTTGTTCGCGAATACTCAATTGTGATCACGGCAGCTGAGATCGAGACGCAGGTCTCGACAAAACTGGCAGAGCTTGCCAAGACGGTGAATATGCCGGGCTTCCGTCCAGGTAAGGTGCCGATGTCCGTAGTCAAATCCCGTTTCGGTCCGCAGGCCCAGGGCGACGCCATCAAGGCGGCGCTTGATGAGGGGGCCAAACAGGCGATCGAGGGCAATGACCTGCGTCTGGCAAGCCAGCCAAGTGTCGATATCAAAAGCTATGAGGACGGCAAGGACCTTGAGGCGTCATTGACCTGTGAGGTGATGCCGGAGATTTCCATGCCGGATCTTGGCAAGCTGTCGATCGAGCGCCCGACCCTTGAGGCTGGTGACAACGAGGTTGCCGAAGCTCTGACCAACATCGCCGATGGCAACAAGCCAAGCGTCGAGGTCGAGACGAAGCGCGCGGCAAAATCGGGTGACATTCTGGTGATCGATTTCATCGGTAGAATTGAGGGCGAGGCGTTTGAGGGCGGTGCCGCTGAGGGGCATTCACTCGAGCTTGGCTCGAACAGCTTCATTCCCGGCTTTGAGGATGGGTTGATTGGTGCGAAGGTCGGCGACACATTGGATGTGACGGTGAATTTCCCCGAAGATTATCAGGCCGCGCATCTTGCTGGCAAGCCAGCTGTCTTTGAGGTGACAGTCCAGGGAATGCGTGAGCAGGGTGAGGCGAAGATCGACGATGATCTCGGCGTCCGTCTGGGGTTTGAGGATCTTGAGGGGCTGAAGACGGCGATCCGCGAACAGATCAACGCACAGCATGCAACTGCGCTGCGGCAGGCGCTGAAGAAGAACGTGCTCGATGCTCTGGCCGAGGGTGATGCGTTTGACATTCCGCCATCTTTGTTTGACCAGGAATATGAATCCGTTGCGCGGGCGATGAACCCTGCCTCGCAGGAACAGCCGGAGCAGAACCCTGACGATCCCGAACATGTCCTCCCTGCTGCTGATGAGGGGTTGGATGACACGGCCAAGCAGGAAGCCCGCGAGGTGGCCGAGCGCCGTGTTCGCCTTGGCCTGCTGCTGACCGAGATCGGCCGCACCAACAACATCGATGTGAGTGAGGAAGACACACGCAACGCGGTGATGGAAGAAGCCCGTCGCTATCCTGGCCAGGAACAGATGGTCTTCGAATATTTCCAGAAGAATCCAGAGGCCATGCAGCAGCTTGCCGGCCCGATTTTCGAGGATAAGACAATCGATTTCATCATGGAAATGGCCAATGTAACCGAGGTCGCGACCGACGTTGAGACACTCTATGCAGCGCCCGAGGAGACAGCGGCACCTGCAAAGAAAACAGCCAGGAAGGCGGCGAAGAAAGCTGCCAAGAAAGCTGCAGCGAAGAAAGCTCCAGCAAAGAAAGCTCCAGCAAAGAAGGCTGCTGCCAAAAAAGCAGCGAAGAAAGCGGCAAAATAGCCACATAATCACGCGCCCCGTCATCATGGATGGCGGGGCGGCGCCACTTGTCGCCCGGCGTGTGGATTAAATTTACAATCGGGTCACTCTTTGCTTGAACCCGTTTCTTCCCTTCCCATATAGTTCCGGTGTGTGCGACTGCTGGCAGGTTTGGTGCTCGTGCCGCTGTTATCGACCAGTCTTGCCCATGCCATGTCTGTGCTGGGCGTTTTAAGGAGAAATGTGATGAGTGAATTCGACAAAACCAGCGCCAATCTGGTTCCGATGGTCGTCGAGCAAACCAACCGTGGCGAGCGTGCCTACGACATTTTCTCCCGCCTGCTGAAGGAACGGATTATCTTTCTCAATGGCCCGGTTGATGATGGCCTTGCCGCACTGATCTGCTCGCAATTGCTGTTCCTTGAGTCGGAAAACCCCACCAAGGACATTTCGATGTATATCAATTCACCGGGCGGCATAGTGACATCCGGTTTGGCGATCTATGACACTATGGAATATATCCGCCCCGACGTTTCCACTGTCTGCATGGGGCAGGCGGCGTCGATGGGATCACTGCTGCTCACTGCGGGAGCGGCTGGAAAGCGTTACTCTCTGCCGAATGCACGGATCATGACGCATCAGCCAAGCGGTGGCTTTCAGGGCCAGGCAAGTGACATTGAAATTCACGCCAAGGAAATTCTTGACCTGCGGCGCCGGCTCAATGGGATTTATGAGAAGCACACTGGCAAAACATTGAAACAAATCGAGAAAATTATGGAACGTGATACCTTCATGACAGCTGAAGATGCCAAAGCCTTTGGCCTGATTGATGCTGTTGTCGAAAATCGTCCCGTTCCCGACAAGGACGCTTAGGCACCGGGAGTGCGTGCGCTTGGGCATGTGAATTGCAGGCAAAGGCAAGA
This sequence comes from Alphaproteobacteria bacterium, assembly GCA_038107835.1. Taxonomy (GTDB): domain Bacteria; phylum Pseudomonadota; class Alphaproteobacteria; order Puniceispirillales; family Puniceispirillaceae; genus MED-G116. The sequence goes on along the minus strand of JAYNHH010000004.1, from coordinate 4,918 downwards.
TTTCAATTGAATCCAAAGGCGATGCACCCCTAGACTGAGGGCACGCTCGGACCGGATGGGTCAGTACACGCAGTAAGGAGCCTTATCATGGCGAAGACTGAAGATGGTGAAAAAAGTACGCTTTTCTGCTCATTCTGTGGGAAAAGCCAACATGAGGTCCGCAAGCTGATTGCCGGTCCGACCGTGTTCATCTGCGATGAATGTGTCGAACTGTGCATGGACATTATCCGTGAAGAGCATAAAACCGCTCTGTCCAAGGGCCATGATGGTGTGCCGACGCCAGCTGACATCAACGCTGTGCTGGACGAATATGTGATTGGTCAGGCGCGCGCCAAGCGCATGCTCGCCGTAGCCGTTCACAATCATTACAAACGCCTGGCTAATGCTGGCAAGACTGGCGATGTGGAAATCTCCAAGTCAAACATCCTGCTTGTCGGCCCAACCGGCTGCGGCAAGACGCTGCTCGCGCAGACACTCGCGCGGATGCTTGATGTGCCTTTCACCATGGCCGATGCCACCACGCTGACCGAAGCTGGCTATGTCGGTGAGGATGTTGAGAACATCATCCTGAAATTGCTGCAGGCAGCCGATTACAACGTTGAGCGCGCGCAGCGCGGCATCGTCTATATTGATGAGGTCGACAAGATCTCGCGCAAGGCTGACAACCCGTCGATCACCCGCGATGTGTCGGGTGAGGGCGTCCAGCAGGCATTGTTGAAGATTATGGAGGGCACGGTTGCCTCGGTACCACCTCAAGGTGGCCGCAAGCACCCGCAGCAGGAATTTCTCCAGGTTGATACGACCAATATTCTGTTTATCTGTGGCGGTGCCTTTGCTGGCCTCGATAAGCTGATTGCTGGACGTGACAGCGGTGCCGGCATTGGCTTTGGCGCTGATGTTCGGGCGCCGGATGACCGCAAGATTGGCGAATTGCTGTCCTCACTCGAACCAGAGGATTTGATCAAATTCGGCCTTATCCCTGAATTTGTTGGCCGCCTTCCAGTCGTTGCCACGCTTGAGGACCTTGATGAGGAAGCCCTGATCCGCATTCTCACCGAACCGCGCAATGCCCTCGTCAAGCAATATCAGAAGCTGTTCGAGATGGATGATGTGGCGCTGGAATTCCGTGAGGATGCGCTCAAGGCCATTGCCCAGAAGGCGATTGCCCGCAAAACGGGGGCCCGGGGCCTGCGTTCCATTCTGGAGAACATCCTGATGGAGCCGATGTTCGACATTCCGACATCTGGCGACATTGACGAAGTTGTCATCAACAGCGATGTTGTGAACGAGGGGGCGGCACCTCTGGTTGTCCACTCAAAGGTGGCTAAGGGCGCTGATCAAAGCGCCTGATCCATCCCGCTCGCTGCGTTCATATGTCCCAAATCATGCAATGAAGCCGGGTTTTACCGCAAATTTGCGTAAATTTGCAGGTTTTTTTGGTTGAAAGCCTGTCCGGCATTTCCCATATCCTAGTCAGGTCATTCACGCCACTCTCGCGCCCGTTTCAGGGTCATTGGAGACATTTCATGTCAGAGCCACAAGTCATTTCACTGCCTGTCCTGCCATTGCGCGACATTGTCGTGTTTCCTCATATGATCGTGCCGTTGTTTGTTGGCCGCGAGAAATCCATCAGGGCGCTGGAAGCAGTGATGGCTGAGGACAAGCAGATCATTCTGGTGACGCAGACCGAAGCCGATCTCGAAGATCCAGATGCCGATGGTCTTTATGTAACCGGCACTGTCGGCTCTATCCTGCAACTCCTGAAGCTGCCAGATGGTGCGGTCAAGGTGCTTGTCGAGGGGGGTGAGCGGGTACAGATTCTGCCGGAAAGCCTCAATGCGGATACTGGCTTTCTGTCCGTTGACGCGGTCATGGTTGACCAGCATGGTGATCAGGGGGCTGATACCACCGGGCTTGCCCGCGCGGCTGTGCAACAGTTCGAACAATATATCAAATTCAACAAGAAGGTCGCCTCAGAGGTTCTGAACGCGATTGAACAGGTCGAGGAAGCCGACAAGATCGCTGACATGATCGCCTCGCATCTGGCAATCAAGATTCCGGAAAAGCAGGAACTGCTGGAACAATTGAACATCCACGAGCGTCTGGAGCGTATTTTCGGCCTGATGGAGGGGGAAATTGGCGCCCTGCAGGTGGAAAAGCGCGTACGCAACCGGGTCAAGCGGCAGATGGAGAAGACCCAGCGCGAATATTATCTCAACGAACAGATGAAGGCCATCCAGAAGGAGCTTGGCGACGGCGAGGATGGCGGCAATGAGCTGGACGAATTGGAAGCGGCGCTTGCTGAGCTGAAGATGCCAAAGGCAGCGCGCGAAAAGGCCGATGCCGAATTGAAGAAACTCCGTAACATGGGCCCGATGAGTGCCGAGGCAACCGTTGTCCGCAATTATCTGGACTGGATGCTCGCCGTTCCGTGGAAAAAGGCAAGTCGCCTGAAAAAAGACATCAAACAGGCGCGTGAAATCCTCGATGCCGATCATTTTGGTCTGGAAAAGGTCAAGGACCGGATTATTGAGTTCCTGGCGGTTCAGCAACGCACAAAATCAATGAAAGGCCCAATCCTGTGTCTTGTCGGCCCACCCGGCGTTGGCAAGACTTCGCTTGGCAAGTCGATTGCCCGGGCGACAGGGCGCAAATATGTCCGTATGGCGCTTGGTGGCGTCCGCGACGAGGCTGAAATTCGTGGTCACCGCCGCACCTATATAGGTTCGATGCCCGGAAAGGTCGTTCAGGGAATGAAGAAAGCGGGGACCAACAACCCGCTGTTTCTGCTGGACGAGGTTGACAAGCTCGGTGCTGACTGGCGTGGGGATCCCACCTCAGCATTGCTGGAGGTGCTTGACCCGGCGCAGAACAACAGTTTTCAGGACCATTATCTCGAACTCGATCTCGATCTCTCGAACGTGATGTTCATCACCACGGCCAACACGCTCAACATGCCGCAGCCACTGATGGACAGGATGGAAATCATCCGGCTGTCCGGCTACACAGAAGACGAGAAGCTGGAAATTGCAAAAAGGCATCTGATTCAACGCCAGGTCGAGGATCATGGACTCAAGGACGGGGAACTGTCGATCAGCGATGATGCCATCCGTACGGTGATCCGTCTCTACACTCGCGAGGCAGGTGTCCGCAATCTGGAGCGCGAAATTGCCAAACTGGCGCGCAAGACGGTGACAAGGATTGTCAGCGATGAGGCAGCCAGCGTGAGTGTGACACCGGAAAATATCGAGGATTTCCTTGGTGTTGCCCGTTTCCGTTTTGGTGAGATCGAGGCAGCGGACCAGGTCGGTGTGACCACGGGTCTGGCTTGGACCGAAGTTGGTGGCGAATTGCTGCAGATTGAGGCAGTTCGCGTCCCCGGCAAGGGCAAGGTTAGTGCCACCGGAAAACTTGGCGATGTGATGAAGGAATCGATTCAGGCTGCTGAATTCTTCATCAAATCACGGGCGCAGGCCTATGGGATCGATCTTGAGGATCTGGCCAAACATGATATCCATGTGCATGTTCCCGAAGGGGCGACGCCAAAGGATGGTCCATCCGCCGGTGTCGCGATGGCAACCTCGATCATTTCCGCTGTGACTGGCATTGAGGTGCGCCGCGATGTGGCGATGACGGGTGAGATCACCCTGCGGGGGCGGGTTCTGCCGATCGGCGGACTCAAGGAAAAGCTGCTGGCCGCGCTTCGTGGCGGATTGAAGACGGTATTGATTCCAAAGGAAAATGAGAAGGATCTGGCGGACATCCCGGACAATGTGAAGGATGGACTCGAGATCATCCCCGTGGCGATGGTCGATGAGGTCTTGTCGCAGGCGCTGACGCGTGAGCCATTGCCAGCAGCGATCGCATCTGATCCCAAGGCACGGATGGCAGGCGCAGATGAAAACGCCGGAGGTGACGATATCGTCGCTCATTGAACCGGAACATAAAACAAATTTGGCGTCTGGCTTTGGTTTTTTGCCCCTCCCGGTGCTTTTTTCTGGCCTTTTTCGTTATTTTCTGTACGGTTGTCTTACCTTACACACAACCTTAATTTCGGGGGTACTAACCATGAATAAAAATGATCTTGTAGCATCAGTCGCAGATTCTTCAGGCTTGACAAAGGCTGACGCAGGCCGTGCAGTAGACGCCGTTTTTGACAGTATTGCTGGCGCTCTTAAATCAGGCGGCGATGTTCGTATCGTTGGTTTTGGTACATTTTCTGTCGCTCATCGCGCTGCAACTACAGGTCGCAATCCTCGCACGGGTGAGACAATCCAGATCAAGGCGTCAAAGCAGCCAAAATTCAAAGCTGGTGCTCCTTTGAAAGATGCCGTAAACAGCTAATTTTTTGACTATCTTTTTAAACGCCGGCCCGATATAAGGGTCGGCGTCTTTCGTGGGTGGAACAATTCGCGCCACGACATGCGGAAATTTGGTTTCGGGTGGTTAGCTCAGCTGGGAGAGCAACTCGTTTACACCGAGTAGGTCGGGGGTTCGAACCCCTCACCACCCACCATTTTCCCCCTGTGTCCTCACAACATCAAGCTGTCACCAGTGACGGAACACCCGTCCCGTGCGCTGGTCCCGTGCGCCTTCCGACTGGTGCCGGTATTGATCGCGATCTGCTGCGCCAGCGAGGTGCCAGTGAAGCGGGCTTTTTTGCCGTTGTGGCAAATGGTTAACGCGCGGCATGCTCAAGGCATTTCTACAATGGAGTTATAGACTAACGCACTTATCTCAGGATGATTGTGGTGACACAGAGACTCAAAAACTGGAATGTTGTTATTTCCGGCGGTGCGACCGGCGCTGGTGGTGCGAGTTCTGAACTGTTTGCCAGAGAAGGTGCGCAGATTGCGATCGTCGACATCAATGAGGGTGCCGCGCATCAGACCGCCGACCGGATCAGGCAGCAGGGTGG
>JAYNHH010000003.1:108051-112438 GCA_038107835.1 Alphaproteobacteria bacterium | reverse complement strand
GAACCCACGGCTCATAACCGTGTTGTTGCAGGTTCGAGTCCTGCCGGGCCCACCAGCGCCGCATTTGGTGACATTGCATCGCCACCCGACAGGATATAAATGACCAGCTGGCCTGCTCCTGTCTGTCATATCCGGCCGATCTGCGGGGCGTGTCTAGGCCGGATTCCCAAACTTGTGGTGGACGATAATGCTGAATACCAATCCGGCGATAATCCCCTGGACGATCAACCACCAGGGCGCTGCAAAATGGCGCATTAAAGTTTTTGAGACAGTCAGCATCCGCTCAAACTCATCCTCGATGAACAGCATCAGCAAATATGTCATCCTTCCAGGTGTTTTGATGATCACCATTCTGCCGCCAAATCCGGATACCATCACCGATGGGTGTTGACTAGATTGATCGCTGGATGATGCAATGGTTTAAAATGGCGCTGCCAAAGATCAAAGTGAGTGATCAGGCCGGTGTCACTGATGCATCATTAGCCTGCGGGCAAACCGGGTGGGGGAGAAGATAATGCCTGAAATCCAATATGAAACACAGAATGATGCGGCGGCGACGGGCCGGACGCTTCCCCGCCATGCGCCGGTGGTGATTATTGGCGGCGGCGTTGTTGGTTGTTCGATCCTCTTTCATCTTGCCAAATTCGGCTGGAAAGATGTCATTCTGCTTGAGCGTGACGAGCTCACCTCGGGGTCAAGCTGGCATGCCGCTGGCCAGATCCACACGATCAGCTCTGATCCCAACATCAGCCGCCTGCAGAGCTACACGATTGACCTCTACCGCGAGATTGAGGAACTGTCCGGCCATTCGGTGGGGCTGCACATCACTGGCGGTTTCTATGCCGCCTCGACGCGCGAATGGTATGACTACCTCAAACGCGAGCGGTCCAAGGCACGCTATATGGGGTTGCAGCAGGAATTCATCAGCCCGGCGGAACTTGCCGCGCGGCATCCGCTTGTCGATCCCAGACATTACCATGCCGCGCTGTGGGATGATCAGGATGGCGATCTTGATCCCTCGGGTGCTACCTATGCCTTTGCCAAGGCGGCGCGTATCCATGGCGCGGACTATTTCACCCACACGCCAGTTACCGGAGTTATCCAGCGCCCCGATGGCAGCTGGGACGTCAGCACCCCGAAGGGCCAGATCAATGCCGAACAGATCGTCAATTGTGGCGGGCTGTGGGCGCGCGAGGTCGCCCATATGGCCGGTCTCCATTTGCCGGTGCAGCCGATGGAGCATCACTATCTGATCACCGATGATATCCCCGGGATTGCCGAACGCATGGCGCCGGGCGGGGCGGGGCGGTTGCCGGCCGGCATTGACTATGAGGCCAATATCTATTTCCGACAGGAACGTTGCGGCATGCTTCTTGGCACCTACGAGCCGCAGTCAACCCCGTGGAAAATCGTTGGTACACCGCCTGATTTCGGGCATGAGCTGCTCAATCCCGACCTTGACCGCATTGCTGACCGGCTGGAAATGTCCTTTGAGCGCATTCCGGCGATTGGCGAGGTCGGGATCAGGAACATCATCAATGGTCCCTTCACCTTCGGCCCGGATGGCAACCCGATGATCGGGCCGGTGCCTGGCCTGCGCAATTACTGGGTTGCCGTTGGCGTGATGGCCGGCTTCTGCCAGGGCGGTGGCGTCGGCCTGACGATGGCTGAGTGGATGATTGACGGCGAACCCTCGATCGATGTCTGGGCGATGGATGTCGCCCGGTTTGGCGAATTTGCCACGCCTGACTGGGGAACCGTCAAATCTGCGGAAAATTATGAACGCCGATTCGTCATGACCTTTCCCAACGAGACGCTGCCAAAGGGGCGGTTACAGAAAACTACCGCTCTGCATGACCGGCTGCTGGCGCAGGGCGCGCTTATGGGCCAGGGTTTCGGCCTTGAACATGCGCTCTGGTTTGCCGACGGCCCTGCCGACGCGCATGAGGCACCAACTTTCGGGCGCAACCGCAGCCATGACTATGTAGCGCGTGAGGTTGCAGCTGTGCAGACCGCCGTTGGCGGGATCGAGATTGCCAATTTTGCCAAGCATGAATTCCGCGGCGCCGGCGCCCGCGCCTATCTGGAAAATATCCTTGCCGGCCATATTCCGGGGCCGGGGCGGCTTGCGCTCACCCCAATGCTGACGCCAAAGGGCCGGCTCTATGGCGATCTAACAGTTGGCTGTCTTGCTGCTGATCATTTCATGCTGTTCGGCTCCGGCGTAATGCAGGAGGCGCATCGCCGCTGGTTCGAGAGAGACTGTCCGGATGATGTCTGTTACCGTAATGTCTCGGATGACTGGCATGGCATTGCGCTGTCGGGGCCGAAATCGCGCGATCTTCTGGCCCACATCACGCGCGATGATGTCGGTCCGGAGGCCCTCCGGTTCCGCGATCTGCGCCAGACTTTCGTCGCCAGTGTTCCGGTGATCCTCAACCGCATCAGCTTTTCCGGCGAGCTTGGCTACGAAATTTACTGCCGGCCGCATTTCCTACTTCGCCTCGCAACAGCGGTAGAGGAGGCGGGTGCCGATCTTGGATATCGCTGGTATGGCGCCCGTGCGCTGATGAGCCTGCGGCTGGAAAAGGGCTGGGGTGCCTGGGGGCTGGAATTCCGGCCTGACTTCACGGCGATTGAATCCGGCCTTGATGCCTTCATCGACTGGAGCCGTGATTTTGTCGGCAGGGAGGCCAGCCTTGCGGCGCGCGCTGCCGGTGCCGCGCGCCGCCTTGTCACGATGACCATCGCCGTTGACGGCATCGATGTGTCGAATGACGAGGCGATCCTGCGCGATGGTGTTGCGGTTGGCTATGTCTCGTCGGGTGGCTATGCGCACCGCATTGGCCAGTCAATGGCGATGGGCTATGTCAGCAGCGAGTGCGCGGCTCCGGGTACACGGCTTGACGTCGAGATTCTGGGTGAGATGCGGGAGGCGACGGTTCTTGGCGGCCCGGCCTATGATGCCAATGGCGCAAATATGCGCGCCTGACTGACCCACGCCCGATCCGTGGCTCGCCCCGGTCGCCCCAAGCCCCAGACCCCCATCACATCTCCCGGTGGCTGTGCATCACCGAGATGCTGATCGGCAGTTCGCTGGCGGTGAAAGCCTTGGGCATCCGCGCCGCATTGCCGGTTGTCACCGGCGATATGTCAACGCTCAGCGTCCCACCTTTGAGGATAAAATTCTATGCCGCCCCAATAGTCGCTGGGGTGTCAAGTGGTATCATACCGGCCACCGCTGCCGGCACGGCACTGGCCGCTAGCATCCGCACATCGAAATTCTTCATCTCCTCCTCATCCACCATCTGGCCAGCCGCCCAGACGGTGAAATCCAGCAGCCCCCGGTCGCGCAGCTCGAACCGTGCCCAGTCAAGCTCCAGTACCGCCAACCCTACCAGCCCGACCGCCAGCCGCCAGCACCGTGTCAGCAGACAGCCAAACTGTCCGCTGATGGCGACAGAAAGGGTGATCCCCCCAGCCTAGCAGGTGTGACTTAATTTTCCGTTTATGCCAGCAGCTGCGCCGACAATTTTACCGACGGCACAGTCTGGCTGATGGAAATATCAGCCCGGCTGGCCGCTTGCCGTGGCATGGACAAAGGCCTCGATGAACAGCTGTTTGTCAGGGCCGAGCTGGACCAGCCGCACATCCTCGGCAATCGTCACCTCGATGGCGCTGGCACCAGCGCTGCTAGCCCGGTCATGCGCCAGCTGCCGGGCCGCCTTGCGGGCGCGCTCGAGGGCGGGCTCCTGCGCGTCGAGGTCAATGGGCCCGCCGGGCAGATGCACGCGGAACCTGCCATCTGCCGGGGCGGTGATGGAAATCATCACACGCTGGCGGACCGAGCCAACGGCAGCGCCAACCGCGCCGGCCACATCGGCATGTTCCGGCACGCTGACGGCGACTCCCATCATCTGGGCGATATACGGGTAATGCGTTGCTGCCGAGGCACCAAGCGCCACCAGACCGGTTTCCAGCTGCATGCCGATGCGCACCAGCTGCGCCGCGCCAACAACCCCATCTGTCACGCCCACCCTGTCCGCTTCCGCGTTTCCTGTCCCCGCGTTCTTTGCACCTGTGTCCTCTAGGTCTGTGTCATGCGGCTTCATGCTGGCTTTGCGATGCTGCTCATACAGTGTTGCCAGCAGCGGGGTCCGACTTGCCTGCTCCTCGCCAGCGCCGTCATGTGCCAGCGCCGCATCCATCAGTGCCAGCCCCGACCGCTGATGCAGTGTGGCAAGCGTCATCGCCGCCAACGTCCCGCCATCGCTGGCAATCGCCTCGCCAAGGCCAGTTTTCTGCCGCGCCATCAGCGCCGCGCCAAGCTCCGCTGCCTGCACGTCAAAGCCGGTAAAGGCACCGGTGACATGCGCCGCATCGGTCG
>JAYNHH010000003.1:54324-107951 GCA_038107835.1 Alphaproteobacteria bacterium | reverse complement strand
GCTGCCTGCACGTCAAAGCCGGTAAAGGCACCGGTGACATGCGCCGCATCGGTCGGGGTAAAGGTTGCCAGCCCCAACAGCCCGCGGCTGATCAGCCGGTCGACCGCGCCGAGCGCCAGCTGGGTTGCGGCGATTTCAGCAATCGGTGTCGGCCCCATCTGGATGGCTTTCTGCGCCAGCCTTGTTTCCGAGCGGGTCAGCCAGCCCGGCACCCCGTCCGGCATCACCGGAAACACAAAGCGGGCATCGGTCTGCATCGGCACTGCAAGCTGCAGCTGGTCCTCCATGCTGGCGATGATCGCCGGATGCTGCGTTGCCAGCAGCGCCAGCGGCACCGCCCGGCGTGGGCCAAGTGTCACGCCGCCCTCACGCCCCCGGGTAATCGCCCGCACCTCGCTGTCACCGCCTAGCCCACAGGTGCGGATGTCCGCCGCCTCGACCATCGTCTGCCAGCCGCCGACAAGCGCCCCCTCGGCGCGCAGGCGCGGCGCGCCATTCTGCAGAAAGGCGATGTCGGTTGTCGTGCCGCCGATATCGGCGATCAGCGCGGTGTCTGTCCCGGCCAGAAAGGCCGCGCCCGACAGGCTGGCGGCCGGCCCGGACAGCACTGTTTCTACTGGCCTTGTGCGGGCAAAATCGGAATGCAGCAGCGAGCCATCGCCCTTGACGACCATCAACGGACAGGTCAGCCCCCGTTCTGTCATGATCGCTTCTGTCGCCTCGATCAGCCGCTCTAGCAGATTGATCAGCCGTGCATTCAGCACCGCCGTCAGGGCGCGCCGCGGGCCACCAAGCGCCGATGAAAGTTCATGGCTGCAGGTGATAGGCAGGCCGGTCAGCTCGCGCAGCAGGTCGCGAGCTGCAATCTCATGTTCCGGGTTGCGCGTGGCGAAATGTCCGGCAATCGCAAAGGCCGACACCTCATCACCAAATGCTGCCGCCGTATCGCGCAGCGCATCCCGGTCAAGCATCGTCTGCGCGCCGCCATCGGGCCTGTGTCCGCCATTGATGAAAGCCACAGGGTCCTGGCCAAGTGCGCGCGCCAGATCGGCGCGTTCAAGCGCCGCCTCGTCAAAACCGATCATCACCAGCCCGACACGCCCGCCAACACCCTCGACAACGGCATTCGTCGCCAGCGTCGTCGATAGCGAGACAAGCCCGATGTCAGCCGGTTCGCTGCCGCCCGTCCGGCCCGTCTGGCCGCCGCCTGCCGCGTAGGCGTCTAGAACCCGGGCAATGGCGCCGCCAAGCCCAATCGACAGATCCTCGCGTGTCGTCAGCGCCTTGCCGGTGGCCAGCACCCGTCCGTTTGCCGCATCCAGCAGCGCCGCATCGGTGTAGGTGCCGCCGGTATCCAATCCGATAACAAGACTCATTGCCCCGGCTCCCGGGGTTCCGGCGTCATGCGCATCAGCGGCTGTCTGTCAGAAACAGGCATCAGCATCCCACGCCCGCCGTGTCAGGCAGCCGCCCGGCGGTGCTGATGTGCGTCCAGAAAGGACAGTATCCAGCTGGAAAAACGCTTACCGTCATGGCCGTCATCAAGGCTCGCCTGCGCGGCTTCAAGCGTTTCCGGGTCAAACAGATCGGCGCGCACCTGCATCAGCTGGTCGATATAGGCAATGGTGAATTCGGGATGCCCCTGCACACACAGCACATTGTCGCCGATCACGAACATCGCATGCGGGCAGAATCCGTTGCTGCCGATCAGCTGCGCTCCCGGCGGCAGTGTTTCTACCTGGTCCTGATGGATATGGATCAGCCGGATATCATCATCGGCCGGCATCCAGTCTGGATGGTCATGCAGCCCGACCCTGTGGACGCCAAGCCCCCATCCCCGGTCCGACTTTGCCGCGTGTCCACCAAGCGCATGGGCAATGATTTGATGTCCAAAACACACGCCAACCAGCGGAATGTCGGCGTCATGCGCGGCGCGGATGAGTTCTATCAGCGGGGCAATCCATGGCAGATCGTCATAAACGCCATGTTTTGATCCGGTGATGATATAGGCGTCATAAGCATCGACAGAGGGCGGCATCTCGCCATCGATAACCGGTACGGCGGCAAAGCTGTGCTGTGCGGCGCGCGGGTCGCTGGCAAACATCCCGGTGAACAGCGCCGGATAATCCTGAAACCTGGCGGGCATTGCCGGGTTGGTTTTGCCTGTCTGCAGGATTGCGATCTTCATGCTGCCCACCCTTTCCCTGCCATCATTTTCCCTGCCACCGGTATGAACTCTTATGCCGCTAAGGCTAGTAACCTACTGGCCATTAAACTGTCCTGCAAGCGTCCTAAGCGCCACCCCTGCCGTCACTTTTGACCGTCGCCAGCACAAACAGCCGGATTGCCGATGACAGCCCGCCCGCCCGTGCGCTGTCAATCTCGCCGACAAGGCCGGCCACCGAGACGCCGCGCTCGCCTGCGATCCGGCCAAGCTCGTGCCAGAATTCATCCTCCAGCGAAATGCTGGTCATATGGCCCCTGATGCTCAGTGATCGCTTTTTCATCTTTTGCCCCTGAAATTCCCTTGCGGTCAGATGCGGCTGAACCGGGCCACCAGTTCGATGTGGTTGCTCATCCGGAACTGGTCGATCACCTGCACCCAGTCACAGCCATAGCCGCCATCAGCAAGCAGCGCCGCATCGCGGGCAAAGCTTGCCGGGTTGCAGGACACCATGACAATGCGCGGCACCTGACTGCGCGCCAACAGGGCGCATTGGGCGCTGGCACCACCGCGCGGCGGGTCGAGGATCACCGCATCAAATCCGGCAAGGTCGGCTGCCGTCAGCGGCGCATTCGACAGATCGGCCAGCCGCCTGGCCACCTGACCGCCGCGCCCGGCGGCATCGGCCCCGTCCTTCAGCGCGGCCAGCGCCGCGCGGTCCTGTTCGACTGCTAGAATCTGCACGCCTTTTGCCACCAGCGGCAGGCTCAGCGTGCCAACTCCGGCAAACAGGTCGACCACTGACCGCGCGCCATGGACCGCCTCTGCAACGCCTTCCTGCAAATCTGCCTCGCCCTGTGGGCTTGCCTGCAGAAAGGCACCTGGCGGTGGGGTGACGGCAATCCCGCCAAAGCGGATTGTCGGCGGCACCGGCGCATAGAGCGGCATTGCCTGCGCTGCGCCATGGGTTGTGCGCGCCGCCGCTGCGCTGGGCACCAGCGACAGCCTCGCCAGCCCGGCCTCGCCAGCCCAGCTGCTAAGCGCCGTCAGCAGCGCCGGCATGCTCTCGAAACCGGTGCCGTCACCGGTGGCCTGCAGCTGCACACACAGCCCCTGATCCAGCCGGTTGACCTGCGCATCGACGCTGCTGCCGACGGGAAACTCACGCGCGGCAAAAGCCCGCAATTCATCCAGCAGCGCCAGCAGTTCGGGATGCAGCACGACGCAGCTTTCCGGCGTGATGATCTGTGGTCCCTGACGCTCATTGAAACCGGCAGCAACACCATTGGCCAGTTTTTTTAGATGAAAGGTGGCGCGCCGCCGGCTGCGCAGCGGCACGGCCCGCAGTGGGCGCATCTGTCCCGGCCAGATATCGGCGCGTTCGAGAAAGGCTGTCACCTGCGCCTGTTTCCAGATGCCGACTTCCGCTCCCTGCCAATGCTGGAACTGGCAGCCGCCACAGGCCGGAAAGGCCTGACAGGCAGGCGCGCGCCGCGCCACTGCCGGTTCGATCAATTCGATCATCCGGGCGCGGATGCCCTGCGCGTTCAGGCTCAGCGGCTGCACCAGAACGCGTTCGCCTGGCAGGCTGGCCGGAACAAAGACCATGTGCTGGTGGCTTTGATGATTATGCGTATAGCTCGCTGTGCCGACGCCGTCGCCCCGCCCGCCGACATGGCTGATCGTCACCTCGATGGGGGCGGCATTCCTTGGGAGCCGGCCTTCTCTGCGGGCGGCACTGCGGCGGCCGCGGCCGGCCCTCTGTTGTTTTTTAGGCCTGTGCTGTCCATTCTGTCTGCCATGGCCCTGTGCCGGGTGCTGTCGTCCTGATTTGCCCATGATACTGTCTGCCGCCGGCTACAGGGTCCGGGCGAACCAGACGACGCGACCAACGATATGGACCACGTCGATTGGCCGCTGATAATTCGTATAGACGCCATTCTCCGAGGTCAGCCGCAGCATCTGCGGCTGCGTTGCCGGCACCAGATCCAGCCGTTTGGCGACCAGCCCGACGCCATCATCGACGATGAAGATCCCCGGCGGTGAGGGCTGTGTATGCGTGCAGTCGACCATCACGACATCTCCATGTTCAAGCACCGGTGCCATCGAATCGCCGCTGATCGTGATCAGCCGCAGCCCAGCGCTTGGTGTTGGTGTGATCTTGCGCAGCATCTCGACCGGCATGGCAATGCTGTCATCACTGCCTGCCTCATCTCCGGCCGCGCCGTCAATCAGCGCGCCGCCACCGGCGCTTGCCGTGATGTCCATGAAGGTGATGCTGGCGCGCGTGCTGCCGGCCATGTTGGCCAAGGCCTGCCGCTCCGCTCTGTCGCGGCCGCGAAAACTGGGGGCAAGGGGGTCGGCCAGCGCCAGCGCGCTGCTGCGAAGCGTGGCATTCACCTGCCGCTCGATCTCGTTCGGCCCCAAAAAGCGACGCTGGTCACACCCCACCAGCTCGGCCAGCGTATAGCGTATGTCCTCGGGCAGCCGGCGTGGTGAGCCGCGATAGAGATATTGCTGCAGATAGGCATCATTGCGCCCCAGCGCGCGTGACGCCTCCTTCAGCGTGATGCCGGCCTGCTGCAAAGCGTTAGCCACCGCCAGTCGCGGCGCATCCAGCGCATCCTTTGCATCCTTCATTGTGCGGCTGCCGGTATCTGTGTTCATCCTGTCCCGCTCACTTCCCTGTCCTGCTCACGTCCAGTTCCCCCACCCTCATTCCGTATTTTGAGTTCAATCTTTCACTGCAGGTGGGGCAGGTACGACAGTAAGATACCACAATAAATTTCCTATCTGCAAATCCGCATCTGCCTGCCTGTGGCAGATTCGCGGTCCCCGCCGCAATCTTCAAAATATCCTATAAATATTGTGAAGCGTTGCCAGCCTGTCATTAGGGTCTTGGACAAGCCGGCCCTGTCGACGATAGGAAATATCCTAGATGCCGGCAAAAGTCAAAATGGAGTTCCGCAGATGCCCCAGAAGACCAACCAGAAACCACCCCAAAAATTACCCCGTAAAATACCTGGGAAGTCAGCTATGACAGCCGCTGCCACCCCGCGTGCCGTCTCGGCTGAGCTGCCCCGCTCGGCGCATACCTCGCCGGCTGGTGGCCGCAGCACCTGGCCTGATTTTATCCAGAAAACGCGCTTTTCCTATTGCCAGACGCACGATCCGGCGCGCCCGACCCCCACCGCGGCGACGATTGATGATCTTGACCATTTTGTCGGTCTACTCTGGCATCTCGATACCGCGCAGCGCCAGCTTGTCTGGGCGCGTGCCTGCAATGTCAGCTGGGCGAGACAGGTTGGCCGCCGCTCAACCGAAATCATCGGCATGCTCGCCATGGGAGTGACCAACGATGGCTATTGATGGTCAAATCATGCAAAGCGGTGATGGCTGACAATCCGGTCCCGGCCGGGCTGTTTTTCACCTGCCGGTTGGCGCTCTGGCCTTTGCTGGAGACAGGCAGATCAGCTGCTGCGCGCGGCGGCAAAAATTGCCGCATCGGCCAGCGCCCTGCCAATCGCCGGGCTGGCATCATCACCGCCCGCCGCCCGCGTCGCACAATGCGCCAGAACCCGGTCACGTGCCTGATGCGCGTAATCGCGCGCGGCTGCCAGCGACAGGGTGATGGCATCATGTTTCGCCAGCAATGTCTGCGCTGTTGCCAGATCGCCCTCGGCAAAGGCCGCCTCGCCAAGCGTGCGCTGCCAGAAGGCGCGCTCATCGGCATCTCCCTGTTGCCAGGCGATGATTGTCGGCATGGTGATTTTCTGGTCGGCAAAATCATCGCCGGTGTTCTTGCCCATGTCAGCGGCATCAGCGGCGTAATCCAGCGCGTCATCCATGATCTGAAAGGCAAGCCCCAGCTTCATGCCATAATCATGCATGGCCGCGATATCCTCGGTGCTGCCACCGCCAACCTCGGCACCGGCCGCCGCCGCTGCGGCAAACAGAATCGCTGTCTTGCCGGTGATCACATCCAGATAGGCGTCCATCCCGGTGTCTGGCGCGCCGGTGATCGCCATCTGTTTGATCTCGCCCTCGGTGATCCGGGCCGCAGCATTCGACAGCCGACCAAGCACATTGATGTTGCCGGTCTCGACCATCAGCTCAAAGGATCTGGCAAACAGGAAATCGCCGACCAGGACCGTTGCCTCATTGCCCCACAGGGCGTTTGCCGTATCGCGGCCCCGCCGTAGGTTCGACTCATCAATCACGTCATCATGCAGCAGCGTCGCTGAATGAATGAATTCCACAGCTGTTGCCAGCTTGATCGCTTTGTCGCGGCCAGTGCTGTCGGCACCAACAAGCGCCGCCCCGGCGAGGGTCAGCAGCGGCCGCATCCGCTTGCCACCGGCGGCGATCAGATGCCCACCAAGTTCGGCAATCAGCGGCACCTCGCTATCCATGCGGGCAATGATTGTGCTGTTCACCTCACGCATCTGGTCGGCAAGCATGTCAACCAGAGGCTGGAGCGAGGGCTGGTCCCCATTGGTGTCGGTTTGGATGGCGGTCATCGGGCCATGGACTTTCTCAATGCCGGACTGGTGCCGGTATATGCCTGCGCAAACTGGAATGATGACTTGATGTCATCTGTTCAATTCATGTAGCGAGCCAGCCCCCTCTCACGCAAGTCAAAACCCGCAAATTCATCGCCACGACCCGGTTTTTTTGCTGCAACCCTTGGCTATTTTTCTGTTTTGGCGCATAAAATAGGACCAATGGTAACCATCATTCGCACGACCAATACCGTCAGGCTGTCCTTCCTGCAGGCATTGCTGCGCGATGCTGGTATTCATGCCGAGGTGTTCGATGGCAATATTTCAGCCCTTGAGGCCGGTATCGGGGCATTTCCCCGCCGCTTGGTGGTGAATGACGCATGGGAAGGCGCGGCACGGCGTGTGCTGGAACAGGCGGAGGAACTCTATGACGACTGACAAATCGCCCCCCGGCAATGAAGGTGGCGGCGCAGATGATGGTGACGATCTTGAGATGATGCAGGTGACGCACGATCACCTGCTGAAAGAATCTGTGCGGATCACCCAACCGGTTGACGGCTATCGCGTCGGCACCGATGCGGTGCTTTTGGCGGCCTCGATCAACACGGACAGGGGGCGCATTCTCGATCTGGGTACCGGTGTTGGCGGGGTCGCACTGTGCATCGCCCACCGCCTTGCGGGTGTACAGATCACCGCTGTTGAGAAAGACACGGACATCGCCGAGCTTGCCGACATCAACATCACAGACAATGGGTTTGCCAGCCGGATCAGGCTGATCAAGGGTGATGTTACCGCCTTGCCGGCAGTTCTGGCCGCCAGTTTTGATCATGTTGTCAGCAACCCGCCCTATCATGATGTGCATGGCACGCGGCCTCGCAGCCGGACCCGTGCGCTGGCCCATATGGGGGAGGATACAAGCCTCGAGGATTGGGTCAAAGCGGCGATCTGGGCGGCAAAGCCACGCGCCAGGATCAGCTTCATCTGTCGGGCTGACCGCGCGGCGGAGCTGATCACTTTGTTTGAAACGCATGGTGCCGGGGAAACGCTGGTCTTTCCGCTGTGGCCGCGGCATGCCAGTCCGGCAGGTCGGGTGATCATTCAGGCGCGTCGCGGCGTAAAGGGGCCGGGTGCCATCCTTCCCGGCCTTGTCATGCATAATGACAAGGGTGGCTACACCGAAATGGCCAGCGGCGTCATGGCGGGCGATGCACTTTTTGTCATTCATCCGGCCCGCCCGCAGGCGACACCGAACTGAAACCCCTCGGGGCAGCCCTCTGTCAGAAAACCTGCCCTTCAAAAAGGTCATACATCATGAAAATTCTGTCCTTTCTTGTCTCCCTACTGTTCTTCTGGCGCAAGAAGAAATCCGTGGTGCCGGTGGTGCGTCTGGCCGGGGTGATCTCATCGGCACCGTCGCTGCGCCGGGGGCTGTCGCTCGAATCAATCGAGCCACAATTGAAAAAGGCCTTTTCGGTGCGCTCGGCCAAGGCGGTGGCGCTGATCATCAATTCGCCCGGTGGCTCGCCGGTGCAGTCGGCACTGATCGGCCAGCGGATACGGGACCTAGCCGGCAAGGCTGATGTGCCGGTTCTGGCTTTTTGCGAGGATGTCGCGGCAAGCGGTGGGTATTGGATTGCCGCCAGCGCTGACGAAATCTATGCCAATGGTGCCTCGGTCATTGGGTCGATTGGCGTTGTCTCGGCCGGGTTTGGCTTTGATCGGGCGATCGAGAAGATTGGCGTTGATCGCCGCGTTCATACCGCCGGGCGCAACAAGATGATCCTCGATCCGTTCCAGCCACAGCGGGACGAGGATGTCGAGCGGCTGAAGGAGCTGCAGGTGGATATTCATCAGCAATTCATCAGCCATGTGCTTGACCGGCGCGGGGCACGATTGCAGGAACCCCATGATGATCTGTTCAGCGGTGCTTTCTGGACTGGCCAGCGTGCTGTCGATCTTGGCCTTATCGATGGTCTTGGCGAATGCCGTCAGGTGCTGCGCGACAGGTTTGGCGAGGACATCAGTTTCATGTTCATTGAGCCGAAGCGGAAATTTCTTGCTGGCCTTGGTGGCTTGCCCGGATCGCTGGCAGGTGGCATTGTTGACGAGGCGGCGGAAATCGCGACCGAGAAAGCCATGCTGTCGCGCTTTGGTCTCTAGCTCGGTCCCTGCATCGATGCTGTATATGAATTTTTTCGTTGAGCGCCGTCCTGGCTGGTGGCGTGGTTCTGGAGTGAGACTGTCATGATGCCTTCCCTGCCCAAACTGATTGCTCTGGCGCTGGTTCTGTGGACTGTCTGGAAGGTGTTTCGGATGATCGAACGCCGCAAGGAAGTAGCGCGCAGCGAGACCGATGAAACTGCCGGCAGCAAATCCTCGGAACAGACCAGCGCCGGTGCCGAAAAAAAGAATGGATCACTCGATCTCGAGGAGTGTCCGGACTGTGGCTCCTGGGTGATTCCGCCCTGTGACTGCAAAAACCGGAGTGCGGGGGTATAAAGCTGCCCTCGGAGCCAAATTTGGCGTGTGCTAGCGCTTGCCTTTTGGGGGTGTTGCGGCTAGGTTGCGCTCAGCTTTCACAACGTCACCCATTCGCCGCGGACGGGGCTGTTTATGGCCAAGACACACCTCACGACTGAGGGGCTGGATTTCCAGTCAATTCTCCTGAACTTACAGCGATATTGGGCCAGCAGGGGTGCGGTCATCCTGCAGCCCTATGACATGGAAGTTGGCGCGGGTACGTTCCACCCTGCAACCACGTTGCGGGCGCTTGGGCCAGACCATCATTGGCGCGCTGCCTATGTGCAGCCGTCACGTCGTCCGACCGATGGTCGCTTTGGTGAAAATCCGAACAGGCTGCAGCATTACTATCAGTTCCAGACGATTTTCAAACCATCGCCACCAAACAGCCAGGAGCTGTATCTCGGCAGTTTGAAAGCCATCGGTCTTGATCCGGCGGCGCATGACATCCGTTTTGTCGAGGATGATTGGGAATCGCCAACTCTTGGCGCATGGGGTCTTGGCTGGGAGGTGTGGTGCGATGGGATGGAAGTCTCTCAATTCACCTATTTCCAGCAGGTTGGTGGTATCGAGTGTGATCCTGTTCCGCTTGAGCTGACCTACGGGCTGGAGCGTCTGGCGATGTTCATTCAGGGCATCGACAATGTCTATGATCTGGACTGGGATGGCGTGCCGGCGGACCAGGGTGGCAAAAGTTATGGTGATGTTTTTCACCGCGCCGAGGTGGAATTTTCCGGCTGGAATTTTTACCATGCCGAAACCGAGATGCTGCTTGGTCATTTCCGCGATGCCGAGGCAGAATGTGGCCGCCTGCTGGCTCTGGAAACACCGCTGGCACTGCCAGCCTATGACCAATGTATGAAAGCCAGCCACCTGTTCAATCTTCTTGATGCGCGCGGTGTCATTTCCGTGACGGAACGCGCTGCCTATATTGGCCGGGTGCGGGCGCTCGCCAAAGGTTGTTGTGAGGCGTGGATCGGTGCGGTAGATGCCAGCCAGACAGGGGAGACAGCCGATGGCTGACAAAACCGCCGATCTGCTGATTGAAATCATCTGCGAGGAAATTCCGGCCCGGATGCAGGCGCGGGCGGCCAGCGATCTTCCCAGATTGTTTGCCGAGGCTCTCAAAGCAGCCAATCTGGCTCACGGCCAGATGCACAGCTTTGTCGCGCCGCGTCATCTTGCGCTTTATGTCGATGGGTTGGTGGCGCAGCAGCAGGACAGCATCTCGGAAAAGCGCGGCCCACGCGTCGATGCGCCGGAACAGGCAATCAATGGCTTTTTGAAATCAACAGGCCTCACCCGAGAACAGCTTGTCGCCGAGGAAACGCCAAAGGGAACCTTCCTGTTTGCCCGGACCGAAATGAAAGGGGCGGCGACCGCCACGCTTCTGCCAGCGATGATCTGTGACATTCTGGCCAATTTTCCCTGGCCGAAAAGCCAGCGCTGGGGCGCCACCTCGTTTCGGTGGGTGCGGCCACTGCACCGGGTGAATGTGCTGTTTGGCGGCGCCGGTCTTGAGGGGGCGCTGGATATGGGGGGGGCAAAGCTGCCCTTTACCACCGTCAGCACCGGCCATTATTTCGAGGCACCAGCCGATCTTGATCTCAGCGGCGTCGGTAGCGCCGATGATTATGTTGCGCTGCTGCGCAGGGCGCATGTGATTGTCGACCAGCCTGTGCGTATCGACATGATCCGGCAAGGTGCAGCTGAACTTGCCGCTGGTCTTGGCTGCGATCTGAAAACCGGGGATGCGAACATTGCCGAGACAGCCGGTCTGGTCGAACACCCTCATTTGCTTGTCGGCACCATCGAAGACCGTTTCATGGCGCTGCCTGCCGAGGTGCTGCAATCCTCGATCGAGACACATCAGAAATACATCACGCTGCAGTCGCATGACGGGTCATTCTCACCGCATTTCGTTGTTGTCAGCAACCGGCTCGCAGATGATGAGCGTGATGCGGTCATTCTTGCCGGCAACCAGCGCGTGTTGCGCGCGCGTCTGGAGGATGCCGCGTTTTTCTGGGGCGGGGATCGCCGCACTCCACTTGCCGATTTCCTGCCGCGCCTTGCCGACATTGCCTTCTATAAGGGTCTTGGCACAGTGCATGACAAGGCGCAGCGACTGGAAAAGCTGGCGGCTGATATCGCCGCTGCCATTCCGGGGGCGAATGCGGCCATTGCAGCGCGTGCGGGATTGCTTGCCAAGGCCGATCTGGTGACGGGGATGGTTGGTGAGTTTCCCGAATTGCAGGGCATTATGGGTGGCTATTACGCTACGGGTGCTGGTGAGGATGCAGCCGCCGCTGAGGCGATCGCGGCGCACTACCGTCCGCAGGGCCCTGATGACAGCCTGCCGGCCACCGCCGAGGGGCTGGCTGTCGCACTCGCAGACAAAATTGATACGCTTGTTGGTTTTTTTGGTGTTGGCGCACGGCCAACCGGCTCCAAGGATCCTTTTGCCCTGCGCCGGGCCGCACTTGGCGTGATCCGAATCCTGACCGAAACCAACATCAGTCTGTCATTGAATGATATTCTGCGCGAAGCTGCTGGCTATCACGGTTTTGCGGCGATTGATGATGAATTGCTGCCTTTCATTCGCGAACGTCTGCGCGTCAGCCTGCGCGACACCGGCATCGCGCATGATGTCGTGGCTGCGGCGCTCGGCGATGGCGAGCTTGACGACATCTGCCTGCTTGCTGATCGTGCCGCTGCCCTGGGCACCTTTCTTGGCAGTGAGAATGGTGCCGGCCTGATGGCTGGCTGGCGGCGTGCGGCAAGCATTTTGAAATCCGAGGAAAGCAAAGACAAACAGGCATTTGCTCCCAAAACTGACCCCAGCCTTTTTGTCAAAACCGCCGAGACAGACCTACACGTGGCCCTCGAGGCTTTGCCGACGGTATCCAGTGATGCCGATCTCGATGCTGCGCTCACTTCGCTCGGTGGAATGCGTGCGCCCATTGATCGTTTCTTTGACGAGGTTGTCGTGAATGACGATAATCCCTCGATCAGGGGCAACAGGCTTGGTCTGTTGGCAATGGTGCGTGAGAAAATGCTTGGGGTAGCAGATTTTTCCAAACTGGAAGGCTAGGGTTGGATGACTGAGAACACAACCGCCGGATCGACCGGCACTGCTTGGGTTTATAATTTTGGAGCGGCTGGCACCGAGGGTGACAGTTCGATGCGCAATCTGCTCGGCGGCAAGGGGGCCAACCTTGCTGAGATGAGTGGTATTGGCCTGCCGGTTCCGCCTGGATTTACCATCACCACCGAGGTCTGTACCTATTTCTATGACAATGGCCGCGAATATCCGGTCGAGTTGGAGGCGCAGGTCAGGGACGCTATTTCGCGGATCGAGGCGGAGACAGGTGCGCATTTCGCCGATCCGGCAAACCCGCTCCTGGTATCGGTTCGCTCTGGCGCGCGGGCTTCAATGCCGGGCATGATGGATACGGTTCTCAACCTCGGTCTGAATGACGAGACAGCCGCCGGGCTTGCGGCGCGGGCCGATGATGCGCGCTTTGCCTATGACAGTTATCGCCGCTTCATTCAGATGTATGCTGATGTTGTCATGGGTGTTGATCACGGCCTGTTTGAGGACGCGCTTGAGACGATGAAGCTCAACCGCGGGGTGTTCGATGACACGGGCCTTGAAGGCGATGATCTGAAGGCGCTTGTCGATGAGTTCAAGACCATTGTACTGGACGAGGCCGAAACCGACTTCCCGCAGGACCCATGGGTTCAGCTCTGGGGCGCTGTCGGCGCGGTTTTCACCAGCTGGATGAACGCAAGGGCCATTACCTATCGCCGTCTGAACAGCATTCCGGCGTCCTGGGGAACGGCTGTCAATGTGCAGGCAATGGTTTTCGGAAATATGGGAACCGATTGTGCCACCGGTGTTGCCTTCACCCGCAATCCATCGACAGGTGAAAACAGCTTTTATGGCGAATTCCTGATCAATGCGCAGGGCGAGGATGTTGTCGCCGGTATCCGCACACCGCTGCCGCTGACCCGTGCCGCGCGCCAGGATGGTGACGGTGAATCGATGGAAGAGGCGATGCCGGACGTTTTTGCCCAGCTTGATGCGGTGCGTCACCAGCTGGAAAAACATTACACAGACATGCAGGATCTGGAATTCACCGTCCAGCAGAACAAGCTCTACATGCTGCAGACAAGAAGCGGCAAGCGCACTGCTGAGGCGGCGCTGCGCATGTCTGTCGAAATGGCCGAGGAGGGGTTGATCTCGCGGGATGAGGCGCTGTTGCGCGTCGATCCGAATGCCCTTGACCAGCTGTTGCATCCCACTCTTGACCCCACGGCGGAGAAAGATGTTCTAACGCGTGGATTGCCTGCGTCACCCGGTGCTGCCTGCGGGCAGATTGTTTTGAGCGCTGACAAGGCGGAAGAGATGGCCGCGGCAGGTCATCAGGTCATTCTTGTCAGGTTGGAGACCAGCCCGGAGGACATTCACGGCATGCACGCTGCTGCTGGTATTCTGACCGCGCGCGGAGGCATGACAAGCCATGCGGCCGTGGTTGCGCGCGGAATGGGGCGGGCCTGTGTGTCAGGCGCGGGTGATCTGCGCTTTGATGAGGTCAGCGGCACTGTTTTCATCATGGATACGCAGTTATCCGAGGGCGATGTCATCACCATCGATGGCAGCAGTGGCGAGGTGTATCGCGGCGCTGTTGCTACCGTTCAGCCCCGCATGTCAGGAGCCTTTTCAACAATCATGGAGTGGGCTGACCAGCGCCGGCGCATGGCGGTTCGCACCAATGCCGAAACCCCGGCGGATGCCCGCACGGCGGTTGGATTTGGTGCAGAGGGCATCGGCCTGTGCCGCACCGAACATATGTTCTTTGATCAGGACCGGATCATCGCCATGCGGCAGATGATCATGGCAGCTGATACCGAGGGGCGTGAGGTGGCCCTGGCAAAATTATTGCCGATGCAGCGCCAGGATTTCGAGGAGCTGTTCTCAATCATGGCTGGCCTGCCAGTCACCATCCGGCTGCTTGATCCACCGTTACATGAATTTCTACCACATTCGGCTGAGGAGCTTGCCGATGTTGCCGAGGCAGCTGGCGTGTCCAGCGAGACCGCCCGGCAGAGGGCGTTGAAACTGGCAGAATCCAATCCGATGCTCGGCCATCGTGGATGCCGGCTTGCCGTTACCTATCCGGAAATATGCCGGATGCAGGCGCGCGCCATTTTTGAGGCAGCCTGTGCTGTTGCTGCCAAGGGTACGGCCCCGGTTCCTGAAATCATGGTGCCATTGGCGGCGACTGGAAAAGAGGTTGCACTGTGCAAGGCTGTTATTGATGAGGAGGCCGCATCTGTCATGGCAACGACGGGACAGCAGATCAGCTATCTGGTCGGCACCATGGTGGAATTGCCGCGGGCCGCGATCTGCGCGAATGATCTCGCTGCCGAGGCTGAGTTTTTCTCCTTCGGCACAAATGATCTGACACAGACCGCGCTGGGGATCAGTCGTGATGATGCTGGTGCCTTTTTGCACCATTACACCGATGCCGAAATCTATGCCCGGGATCCGTTTGTTTCGATCGACCGCGAGGGAGTTGGCGCGCTGGTGAAAATTGGGGTTGAGGGCGGCCGCAGCCAACGTCCGGATATCAAGCTGGGCGTCTGCGGTGAACATGGCGGGGATCCCGCCTCAATCATCTTTTTTGAGGAGGTGGGTCTGGATTACGTTTCCTGCTCTCCTTACCGCGTTCCAGCAGCCCGTCTTGCCGCAGCACAGGCGGCAATCAGAGGACAGGGATGATCCAGGCCTGCGACTCAAATTCCAGACAAAAAAGGCCGGATTGAACCGGCCTTTTTGAATCTGTTATCGGCGTGGGCTACTTGATGCCTAGGCCTGCAAAGCGCTTGTTGAACCGGGCGACCTGACCGCCTGAATCTACGATGCGGTGCTGGCCGGTCCACGCTGGGTGCGTTTTCGGGTCGATGTCGAGTTTCAGTGCATCGCCTTCCTTGCCCCATGTTGAACGGGTCTTGCGCTCGCTGCCATCAGTCATCACCAATGTGATTTCGTGATAGTCTGGATGAATGTCCTTTTTCATAGCGCTCTCCTGATTTCACGCTTGCGGCATCTGCCGCAGATGATCTGTTCCGTGCCTTGCGGCTCAATCCTGTCTACGCCCGCGGCCGCTGCCGATCTGATCGGCCATGGGCGCTGGCAATTGCGCAGATGCGGTGGTATATCGTCATCGGCACGGCAACGCAAGCCCCAAAGCCGGTTTGGTACCCGTTTTTCACCGCGGCGATGCGCCGCTTCCTTTTGTTAATGGATGGCAGTTGATCATGCAGCGTGACCCGCATAGCGCGCCGGTACAGCAGACAACCCTGACCGGCAGACAGCTGATGGCTGTGTTCTGGCCGTTTCTGTGGCCTTACCGTCTGCGGATCGCGGGCGCTGTTCTCTCATTGTTTCTGGTTGCAGGGGCTCTTCTGACGATGGGCCGCGGCCTTGCCTATCTCGTTGATCAGGGGCTTGGCAAGCAGGACCCGGCACTGCTTGACCGGGCTGTTCTGGGAACTGCGGTGATTGCCCTGCTGCTTGCCATTGGCAGCTTTCTGCGAACGACTCTGGTCAATCAGATTGGCGAAATGGTGCTGGCCGATGTTCGGCGCGCCGTGTTTGCGCATTTGCTCAAACTGTCGGCGGGTTGGTTCGAAACAGCCCGGACAGGAGATGTTCTGGCGCGAATCACAACCGATACGGCGATTGTCCAGACGGTGATGACCTCGACCCTGTCGATGGCAGCGCGCAATGTCATTCTTCTCATTGGTGGGCTGGTTATGGTGGTGCTGTCCAGCCCGAAGATGTCGCTGGTTGTGCTTGTTGTTGTGCCGGTCGTTGTCGTCCCGTTGATTTTCATCGGCCGACGGCTGCGGACCGCATCGCGCCTTGCACAGGATCGGCTTGCTGATGTCGCGGTGCAGGCCGAGGAAACAGTAAGCGCCATCCGCACTGTCCAGTCGTTCGGGCGTGAGGATTATGTTCGAAAGCATTTTGAGAGTTCCGTCGATGAGAGTCTGGCGGCCGCTCTATCGCGGGTGCGCCTTCGCGGTTGGCTTAGTGGCATCCTGATTTTTATGGTTTTTGCCGGCATTTCGGTCATTCTATGGATTGGTGGCCAAGACCTTCTCGCGGGACGGATCAGTGCTGGCGATTTGTCATCATTCATTTTCTACGCCTTTCTGGTGGCAAGCTCGACCGGTTTCCTGTCGGAGCTGGCAGGTGATTTGCAACGGGCGGCTGGTGCGGCAGATCGCATCGCCCAGCTCCTTGCCACAGACGAGACTTTGGACGAACTGGCAATGCCCAAAAGGTTGACTGGTGAAGGGGACAGCGCCTGCAGCTTTGAGAATGTCAGCTTTGCCTACCCTGCTGGTGCCGAGAGGCCAGCGGTCCGGGGTGTGGATTTTACCGTTGAGGTGGGGCAGCGAATTGCTCTGGTCGGCCCCAGCGGTGCTGGCAAATCAACCCTGTTTCATCTGCTCCTGCGCTTCTATGACCCGGATGATGGCATCATTCGCGTTGGTGGTGCCGATCTGCGTGATCTTGCGCTGGCCGATCTACGCGGGCATATCGGCCTCGTCCCGCAGGAACCTGCGCTGTTTTCGGCGACGATTCGGGAAAATCTGGCCTTTGGGCGGCCAGATGCGTCAGTCGATGATATTATCAGCGCGGCAAAACAGGCAGAAGCGCATGAATTCATCATTGCGCTCAGCCAGGGTTATGACACGCCAGTTGGTGAAAAAGGGGTTCGGCTGTCAGGTGGCCAGCGGCAACGCATTGCCATCGCAAGGGCGATTTTGCGCAACCCACGTTTGCTGCTTCTTGACGAGGCGACGAGTGCGCTTGACGCCCAGTCAGAGGCAGCTGTTCAGGGCGCGCTGGAAAATCTGATGCGCGACAGGACAACGATTGTGATTGCGCATCGCCTGGCCACGGTCATCAGGGCAGACCGCATTCTGCTACTCGAGCAGGGTGAAATCACCGCCAGTGGGACACATGAGGAACTGATGCATGAATCGCCCCTATATCGCAACCTCGCCGACCTGCAATTCTCCGTTCCAGATGGTAAGGTCTATTCGGGGTCAGAGAAAAAATAGCCGATAAGCGCCGCCGCCTCATTTTCCCTGATGCCGGTAAAGGCACCGTTGACAGTGGTGATACTGTCATGATCCTGAAACAGGAAGGCGATGCTGGCCTGCCAGCTTTCCAGATCATCACCCCGTTCAAACGACAAAAATGCCTCGCGGTCTAGGAATAGGCCAGTGTGTGCCTCATCTGTCAAAAAGGTCATTTCGCCGTTCATCTGTGTGCCGGTGCCTGAGTGAAGTCTGATATCACTGATTCCACCCTCCTGAAAGGCAGGTGAGAACCACATGGTTCCTGCACCAGAAAACATCTGTGGTGCTGAATGGGGCGCACACAGACATTGCATCTCGATGTCGATCTGACCTTGAAAGGCTGATGATATTTCTGTTGGGGTCAGGGGCATTTCCCAGATTGTTCGATGGCGGGTTGCCCAATCTGTCCCAGCAGTATGAAGCAGCTGCCAGCCAGTGCCACCTTTTAACAGGTTTGGTTTCTGTGCTTGTGCAATCTGCGTGATGATGAGGTCTGCTTCATTCATATCGATCAGGTCGGCATCGATTTGGAGCCATAGTCGCGGTAGTGTCCTTTTCCCGGGATTTGCAGGCTCACTATTTTGTGGAGTGATTGCCGGTTTGTGATCCGTGGCAGGTGGTTCGGGCAACTGGACGATCACTGGTTCTGGGGGCAATTGAATTTTTGGAGTATATCTTGGTAGCTGATCTGTGATTTCCGGTTCGCGCAACGGTATGTCGAGAAGCCAACTGTAGAGCAGATCGGGCTGATCAATCCAGCAGGGCTGTGCCTTCTTATCTTGCCGGTTTGGCTCGCAGGCCACAGTTTCCGTTGTGGTTGCCACGCAAAGTAATGGCAGTAGGAGAATCATTGTGTATCTGGCAGAAGACATAAACAGAAAGGATTATGCGAAAGGGTGTTAATAAAGACCTAACGCCAAATGACATGATTGCGAGGTCCTTCGCTTGATCGCCATTCGTTTGTCATGTTGCGGCTAAATGATGTCCGTTACTGCGAAGCGACGCGTTGTGTGATTTTCAGCTCAATACGCCTGTTGCGCCGCCGTGCCTCGTCGTTGTCACTGGGATCAAGCGGTTGAAACTCGCCATAGCCTGTCGCTGCCAGCCTGTTCGCAGGCAATCCCTGAGCTGCCAGGAAGCGAACAACAGACAGCGCCCGCTCGGTCGAGAGATCCCAATTATCGGCAAACCGACCGGCGCGAACTGGAATATCGTCGGTGTGTCCTTCCACTTGCAGGACCCAGTTAATGTCATCAGGGATCTTGGTGGCAATATCGGCCAGAGTAAGGGCCAGTTTCTGCAGCTGCTCCTCACCGCTGTTACCGATGCTGGCCTGGCCCTGATTGAACAGCACTTCTGACTGGAAGACAAAACGATCACCAACGATTTGCACCTCATCACGCCCGCTCAACACCTCGCGCAGACGCCCAAAGAATTCTGAGCGGAAACGCTGCAACTCCTGCACCCTGTTGGCCAGTGCGTTGTTCAGTGATTTTCCAAGACTGGCGATTGCCACCTTGTCGCGCGCCGCCTGCACTTCGAGATCGCCAAGCAATACTGTCAATTCCTCAATCCGCTGCCGCAACGCTGTTGTCGCTTTTGTCATTTGCAGGATCTCTGCCCGTGAGGCGGCGTTCTCGGCGGCAAGGCTGTCGACCTGTCGATTTGCCCTGTCGCTGTCCTGCTGTGCCTGTGCCAGTTTTTCCAGCGCTGCTGCCAGGCTTGACTCGGTTGACGCGAGGCTGGTCTCGGAAGCAGCAAGTTTGGTGTTGGCCTCGACAAGACTTTGCTCAGCCGCATTCAGTGCTGCCAGCCGTTCGTCAAGACGCAACCTTGCGGCTTCCAGCGCTGCCAATGTGGCTTCCTGCTCTTTGCTCAGCGCTGCATTTTCCTCAGTGCTGGCAGCCAGCGCCTCTGTGGCACCCGCCAACTGAGCCAGAATATCGTCACGGTCCGCCATAGTGACCTCAAGCTCGCTGGAAATGCGCGCCAGATCGGCGGCAAGATCAGAACTGGCTTTTCGTTCGAGGTTGAGCAGTTCTGTCAGGCTGACAAGCTGCTGGCGCATTTCGCCAAGCGTCGCATCCTGCCCAGAAACACGGTAGGCGAGATTGACCTGGATCAGCACAAAGACCATCAGAACAAATATGATGACCATCAGCAGCGTGGCCAGCGCATCCACAAATCCTGGCCAGGTATAGCTCTCACTGCGGCGGTTACTGCCAAGGCGTGCCAGTGCCATCGATCAGGAGTCCTTTGATGCGCGTGGCACCGGCCGCGGTGCAGATTTCTCGCTGATCAGCTTGGCGATCGATGATGAAAGAGCCCGCAGTTCACTTGCAACGATGCTGGTTTGTTGTGTGCGGTCGCGCTGCAGGTCTGCTGAAAGCTGGAGAATGTTTGCATTGAGCTGCGCCAATTGGTCTCGCAGGCGACGGTCATCCGCCATTGCTTCATTCAGACTGGCAAGCGCAGTGTTCATGCTGTTCATCTGTGCCAGCGTCTGGGCGCGTGAGTCTTCACCAGCCGCAATCGAGTGCGAGAGTGACAGCAGCGCGCGTGCGGCCTCCTCGCTCATTCCTGAGGCCAGCGCGCCACTGCTGACGCTATCGGTCCTTGCACCGCCCTCATTGAACTTGGCGAAAGCAGACAGCCAGTCTTCAAGCTCGTTGAAGAACCGCCCCATCGCCTGACCCAGTTGCAGATCGAGAAAGCCGAGTACCAGCGAGCCGGCCAGTCCGAACAGCGAGGACGAAAAAGCCGTCGCCATACCTGACAGGGGTGCGTCCAGCCCATTGCGAAGCTGCGACATCATCGTGCTGAAATTGTTGCTGTCGGCGTCGAGTGACCCAACCACCAAACCAACGGCGCTGATGGTCTGCAACAGCCCCCAGAACGTGCCAAGCAGGCCAAGGAAAACAAGCAGGCCAATCATGTAGCGTGAAATCTCGCGGCCTTCATCCAGCCGGGCGGCAACGCCATCCAGCACCGACCGCAGCGACAGCGCCGACAGATGTTCCCCCTGATTCTGGTCGGCCAGCATGGCATAGACGGTTGCCAGCAGTACCGGCTTGGCGTTTGGTTGTTTTAGTTTGCCGTTCTTCTGCACGCCGACCAGCCAGCGCTGTTCTGGTGAGAGGCGCAGGGTCTGGCGAATGACATAGATGATGCCAAGAAGCAGGGCACCGAGAATGACGCCGTTCAGCGCGGGGTTGCCCATGAAGGCACCATGCAACGGCACCCAGAGCAGGGCGGCAATACTGGCAACAATAGCCAGAAAGATGATCATTCGGATGAGGTAACGGCGGGGGTCGGTCATAATCTACCAGGCTCCTTTACACATTCGACCCTGTGAATGGGCGTGTGTCAAATTATCTCCAGAAGAATGGCAGGAATATGGCCGCTGGCAAAGGGTGAATTCACCCGGTGCAGGGACGGGTGGATGTGATCAGTTGATTTTCGACATCGTGGGGACCTTGTCGCTGCAAGGAGGCCTGGGTCAATCATCTGCCAGCAGACAAAACGGCGTTGAAAACTGCCGCGCCGTATGTTTGTACCGGGAAACACAGATGGCTGGAGTTATCCCGGTCATCCCTGAATATGGCTGGATAGCCCCTGAGGTTCTGGATGATGAGCCCAGCACTGAGGAAACTGATGCCACCACCCCACGCCGTATAGGCGGCTGTTGATTATCTGGACCGGTGAGATTGTGTCGCTGCCATCCTATTTACGCAGGGTTTTCAGAAGCTCGGCATGGATGGTCGGGTTGGCGGCAACAATGTCGCCACTTTCGAGTGCCTTGTCGCGTGACGCAAAATCGGAGACGAAGCCGCCTGCCTCGCGAACCAGCAGAATGCCAGCGGCCATATCCCATTTTGACAGACCGCGTTCCCAGAACCCGTCATAGCGGCCCGCCGCAACCCAGGCGAGGTCCAGCGCTGCCGCTCCGGCCCGACGGATACCTGAGCTGACTGCCATGACATTGCCAAGTTCGCGCAGGAAGCGTGCATGGTCATCCGCATCACCGCGGCCAAGAAAGGGAATGCCGGTGGAAAACAACGAGTCCGCCATGTGACGCCGGCCAGAGACCCGCAGTCGACGTTCGTTGAAAAAAGCGCCCTTGCCCTTTTCGGCGAAGAAAAACTCGTTGCGCGCTGGGTCAAAGACGGTTCCGGCGGTAATGCTGCTGGCGCCGGATGGACCCGTTTCCAGAACGGCAATGGAGATGGCGAACTGCGGAATGCCATGCAGGAAATTGGTCGTGCCGTCCAGCGGGTCAACAGCCCAGATGGGGGCGTCCGGGTCTTTGCCGGCCACTATGCCGCCTTCCTCGAGCAGGAAGCCCCAATCTGGGCGGGCCTTCTCCAGTTCGCGGCGGATGGTGCGCTCTGCATTGGTGTCGGCGCGGCTGACAAAATCGGCCGGACCCTTCCGGCTGACCTGCAGATTCTCGACTTCACCAAAATCCTTCAGCATCCCGCGGCTGGCGGCGATGGACGCCTTTTGCATGACATTGATAAGCGCGGATTGGGTGGCCATGGGGCGGGAACCTCTGAGAAAAGTGAGCGCAGCAGGGTTGCGGCTGTATGGCCTGCGTTATCGCGGGCTGACGTGGTGATGTCAAGCAGGGTGGCTGGCGTCAGCCTTTCGCCCGTTCAACATAGCTGTTGTCCTCGGGGCGGACGACAATCCGAGTGCCAGTCTCGATATGCGGTGGCACCATCACCCGGACACCATTTTCCAGCACAGCCGGCTTGTAGGAAGAGGATGCTGTCTGTCCCTTGACCACGGCATCTGCCTCGACAACCTCCATCACCACCGTATCGGGCAGTTCAACTGAGATCGGCTCACCTTCGTGGCTGGACATCGTCACGGTCATGCCATCCTGCAAGAATGCGGCGCGCTCGCCAACCATATCTGCCGGGATGCTGATCTGTTCGAATGTTTCGGGGTGCATGAATACCAGAGTTTCACCATCCTCATATAGGAAGGTGCAGCCGATTTCGTCGAGGATCACGCGCTCAACAGTCTCGGAGGAGCGGAAACGCTCATTCAGCTTGGTGCCATCGCGGATGTCGCGCAGCTCGATCTGGGCAAATGCCCCGCCTTTTCCGGGCTTAACATGCGAGACTTTGACTGCGGCCCACAGTCGGCCATTATGTTCAATCACATTACCGGGTTTGACGGCGTTTCCGTTGAGTTTCATCTGCCTGTCCTTTTTACTTGCTCTCGAGGGTGCGCAGCGATCAGAGTGTTTTGCCGATTTCGGCGGCGTTGTCCAGCATGCGGCAGGAAAAGCCCCATTCATTGTCATACCAGGCAAGCAACCGTACCAGTCGTTTGTTCATCACATGTGTCTGTGTCAGATCAGCGATTGACGAATGGGGATCATGGTTGAAATCAATCGAAACCAGCGGCAGGTTGTTCACCGATAACACCCCGTTGAGTGCGTTATCAGCTGCGTCATCCAAGAGCGCGTTGATCTCATCCGTGCTGGTGTCGCGTTTCGACGTAAAACCAAAATCGATTACCGAGACATTGGCTGTCGGCACGCGGATCGCCGACCCGTTCATTTTGCCCTTCAATGCGGGTAGAACATCGCCAACCGAGCGGGCTGCACCGGTTGAGGTTGGAATCATTGACATCGCGGCGGCGCGTGCACGGCGCAGATCCTTATGGCTCGAGTCAAGCGTCGGCTGATCGCCGGTATAGGCATGGATGGTTGTCATGTAACCAGCCTCAATGCCAACCGATTCGGCCATTACCATGGCGACGGGTGCCAGACAGTTTGTCGTGCATGATGCGTTGGAGATGACCCGCATTTCGGATGTAATCTGATGATGGTTGACGCCATAAACGATTGTCGCGTCCGCGTCCTTGCAGGGTGCTGAGACGAGAACGCGTTTGGCTCCTGCATCCAGATGCGCGAGGCATTTTTCGCGCTCATTGAACTTGCCAGAACATTCAAGGACAATGTCGATTCCATGATCGGCATGGGGAATATCGGCTGGATTGCGCTCGCGGCTCATATGGATCTTGCCGCGGCCAACATCCATCCAGTCAGCGCCATGGCGTACCGTGCCGCGTGACCGGCCATGCACGGAGTCGAACTCATAGAGATGCGCAGAAGTCTCGATGGCGCCTGGGCTGTTGATCAGCACAATTTCCATGTCGTCGCGCTGCAGTTCCTCGAGAGCGCGAAGTGTCATTCTGCCGATTCTGCCGAATCCACTGATCGCAACGCGTAAAGTCATTGCTTTGCTCCAATGCTAGTCTTGGTGTCCTCGTGGCTGGACATTTCGTTTTCAGTCTGCCAGATCAATTGCCAGCTTTGCAACGGCACTGCTGGTGATGTTGAAATGTTCATAGAGATCGGCGATCGGTGCAGAGGCACCAAAATCATTCATTCCGACAAAGCCGTCTCCTTCATTCAGCAGGCGGTCCCAGGGCTGTCGCAGCGCAGCCTCGATCACGATGCGGGGACCCGATCCCAGCACCGCCTTGCGGTAGGTCGCATCCTGCTCCCAGAACAATTCGAGGCATGGCACCGAGACAACAGTCGTTGCAAGACCATTTTCCGCCAGCGTCTCGCGCGCCGCAAGTGCGATTGCGACCTCCGAGCCAGAGGCAAGCAGCGTGATCTTGCCGGTCGCGGCATCGCCGGCGGCGACATAGGCACCTCTGGCAGTTTTGTTGTCCTGCAAATCATTGGTGCGGAACTGAGCAAGCCCTTGCCGGCTCAATGCCAGAATTGACGGTGTGGCCTTGCTGGTAAGCGCACATTGCCACGCCTCTGCGGTCTCAACGGCGTCGGCGGGACGGAAAACATTCAGGTTGGGAATCGCGCGCAGCGCCGCCAGATGTTCAACAGGCTGATGCGTTGGGCCATCCTCGCCAAGGCCAATTGAGTCATGCGTCATCACATAGACGACCCGTTGGCGCATCAGAGCCGATAGTCGGATCGAGGGTCGGCAATAATCGGTAAAAACAAGAAATGTTGCGCCATAGGGGATGGTGCCACCATGCAGCGCGATTCCATTCATCGCCGCCGCCATGCCATGCTCACGCACTCCATAATGGATGTAGGACCCACCATAATTGTCCTTCGAAAAGACCTCATGCGCGCCGACACGTGTATTGTTGGAGCCGGTCAGGTCGGCAGAGCCGCCAAACATGGCGGGACAGGCCGGCAGGATGGCCTCAATGGCTTTCTGACTGGCGACGCGGGTCGCAATTTTCAGTGGCTCTGCAGCAAGAGTTTCCTTCCACTGCTGCACGGCCACTTCAATTTCCCTGTCCCAGTCGCCCCGCATTGCCTTGTCAAAATCACCAGTGTCCAGGTCATCATGGCGGGCCTGCCATGAGGCACGTGCGGCGCTGCCCCGGCTTCCGACGTCGCGCCAGTTGGCCATGATCTCGGCCGGAATTTCAAATGGGGCATGGTCCCAGCCAAGCGCTGCCCGGGTACCGCTGATCTCCTCACCACCGAGCGGCGCACCATGAACAGCCGAGCTGCCGGCCTTGTTGGGTGCGCCAAAGCCAATCACGGTTCTGCACCGGATCAGACTCGGCTTGTCGGTGCCTGCCTTGGCTGCGGCAATTGCAGCCGATACCGCGTCCATATCATGCCCATCGACAGCCAGAACCTGCCAGCCATAGGCTTCAAAACGGGCGGTTGTGTCATCAGACACCGCCAGGTCGGTGCTGCCATCAATCGAAATGCCATTGTCATCAAACAGCACGATCAGACGGCCAAGTCCCATATGGCCTGCCATAGAAGCCGCCTCGTGACTGACTCCTTCCATCAAGCAGCCGTCACCGGCAATCACATAGGTAAAATGGTCAACGAGCCCGTCGCCGAATCGTGCCGCGAGGTGACGTTCCGCCATGGCAAAGCCAACGCCGTTGGCAATGCCCTGCCCAAGAGGGCCGGTTGTTGTCTCGATGCCTGCCGCGTGACCGGCTTCCGGATGGCCGGCTGTTCGAGCGCCCAACTGCCGGAAGTTCCGCAACTCGTCGATCGTCATGTCTGCATAGCCGGTGAGATGCAGCAGGGAATAGATCAACATCGAGCCGTGCCCGGCAGACAGAATGAAGCGGTCCCGATCTGGCCAGTCCGGTG
Organism: Alphaproteobacteria bacterium; assembly: GCA_038107835.1. Classification (GTDB taxonomy): domain Bacteria; phylum Pseudomonadota; class Alphaproteobacteria; order Puniceispirillales; family Puniceispirillaceae; genus MED-G116. The sequence goes on along the minus strand of JAYNHH010000003.1, from coordinate 82,480 downwards.
CGCTGGCGTCAAATTTAAGATGGTCGGCAAACAGCGCGGTTGCCGCATCCGCCATACCCATTGGCATGCCTGGATGACCGGACTTTGCGGCCTCAACCGCATCCATGGACAAAGCGCGGATCGCGTTTGCCATCTGCTGTCTTTCAGGTGAATTTGCCATTTCCGGCTCCCCAATTTTGCAAGGCGTGGCGCGGCTCGAATAACGGGTGAGGGCGCGCGGAAAAACCTTGGCGCAATCTGCCTGCGTTGATCCCATTCGTCAATCTATCTCGGCGGAAAACTGATGCTCAAAACCTGTGTCACTTGGTCTTTGCGTTGTGCGGTTTGAGCGGCACCTCAAATTTAGGGGCTTTATTTCATTTATGATTTGAGGCAAGCTTCTTGCTATAACCCGCTCACTTAACGATAATATTTGTTTTTTTCAGGGTCGTTGTAACATGCCATCCTGCTCGCTCCTGTGGCCGGTAGCTGCAGCCAACCCAGTGGATTTTTGATTGACGATGTCACGCCTTTCCCAAGCCCAGTCGAAGCTGAACGATGCCCTGGCCGCGCTGGAATCGGCGCACGTTAATTCTGGGAGTAAAACAACGGGCGACTCGCCGTTGGACAGCGCGAGGTTACTTGCTGATCTGCAGGCCGTCGATGCCAAGGTTTCAAGGGCGGTTGACATGATTAGCGCGTCGCTGACTGCGGGTAATGGTGATGGAGACAAGCGATGACTCAGTCTGTTGTGACCATCCGGCTCAATGGGACTCCGTACCAGATTGGTTGTGGCGTTGGCGAGGAGGATCATGTGATGCGCCTCGGCGCAGAGGTCGAGGATGTTCTGCAAAGCCTTGTCGGGGCCGTTGGCCAGATTGGCGAGGCACGACTTCTGGCGATGGCAACTTTGATTCTTGCCGACAGGGCCAGCGAGGCCGGAACGCAGAAAGCATCTGATGCGGCAGCGATGAATGGACAGGCCGGTGAGAGTCCTGCCGAAAGCAAGGCAGCTGACGCACTTGAAGCGGCGGCTGACAGGATTGCCGAACTCGCGGCAAGGATTGCCGCCGACGATTCCCCATCATCATAGCCTGACAGCTTGCATCAAATCCCTCTTATCATTACATAGACAGTAAGCGGTGACTGGACTCTGCGTCTGGTTTTTCGATCCCTGGGGCCATAAATTTTCTCTCGGGAGCTGCCTCTGGTCGGGCCGTGGTCTGATTATTCGCGGCGCCCACCTGCAAAGCAGGTCACAGAGGATGAATGCGCCGACGGGAATTCTGGTCACCGCCGTTCGGCTGTTGTCTTTTGACGATGATTGCCATTGAAGCTCACTGTTCAAGAAGCTGGATGTTGTTCATGCCGCCAACCGAGCCTGCGTCACCGCAGCCCGATCCTGCCATTGAAAAGGCAGTGCTGCGCAAACAGGCTGCGCGTCATCGGTCTTCACTGATGGCAGAGAATCCCCTGGCAGGAGATAACCTCGTCCGCCAGCTTGAGGTAGTGTTGCAACGCTGTGGCACCGGTATCTATGCCGCCTATCTGCCGATCCGTTCAGAATTGTCACCATTGCCGCTTGTAGCCGCACTGGCAGACTTGGGGATTGCCACCGCCTTGCCGGTCACACCGCAGCCCGGAAATCCGCTGACCTTTCATCGCTGGGCACCTGGAATGAGGCTGGATGACGGTCCGTATAATACCAAACAACCACCGCTCAGCAATGAGAGCGTCATACCAGATGTAATTCTCGCACCCATGCTGGCCTTTGATGCGGGGTGCTGGCGGCTTGGTTATGGTGGAGGTTTCTATGACCGCAGCATCGCCAGCCTGCGCGACTCTGGACATAAGGTCGTGGTGATCGGCATTGCCTTTGCCGGACAACAGGTGGACAAGGTGCCAACCGGGCCCTATGACATGGCGCTTGATGCGGTCTGGACGCCGGACGGTGTAATCTGGCGCGATGCTGCCGTCTAAATGAAGTGGGCACACATGAAGTCGGCCCGAATGAAGTGGGAATGAAGATGCGGGTATTGTTTCTGGGTGATATTGTTGGTCGTGCCGCGCGCAATGCGGTGATCGCGCAGCTTGCCGATTTGCGGCAGGACCTGGCAGCCGATTTTGCCGTGGTCAATTGCGAGAATGCAGCGGGGGGTTTTGGTATCACTCCGGCGATCTGTGATGATCTGTTTGCTGCGGGCGCCGACGTGCTGACGACTGGCAATCATGTGTGGGACAAACGTGAAATCTTTGACTATATCGCAGCCGAGCCAAGGTTGTTGCGCCCGCTCAACATGGCCGAGGGCTCGCCAGGCAGCGGTGTGTCGGCGGTGACCAATGAGGCTGGCCAGCGGCTCACCGTGGTCAATGTGATGACAAATCTGTTCATGGCTCCGAACGACCCTGTTTTTGCCGCGCTTGATGGGGCGCTGGTCCGCAACCGGCTTGGCCGGGACGCCGATTTCATTCTGGTCGACGTCCATGGCGAGGCAACTTCCGAAAAAATGGCGCTTGGTCATCTGGCGGATGGGCGGGCATCGCTTGTCGTGGGAACGCACACCCATATCCCGACTGCCGATCATCATTTACTGCCTGGTGGCACGGCCTATCAGACAGATGCCGGCATGTGTGGCGATTATGACAGTGTCATCGGTATGGATAAAAAGGTGGCGACCGACAGGTTCACTGGCACTGGCAGTGGCCGGTTGTCAGTAGCAATGGGTGAGCCGACATTGTGCGGTGTTCTGGTTGAAACAGGTGATGATGGGCTTGCCACAAGCATCACCCCGGTGCGTCGTGGTGGCCAGTTGAGCGCTGCCTGAGATGATTTTTTGGCGGCCTGGGGGCGCATGCCAGACTGTATCTTGTAGGGAATTTCTGCTATAAACACAGCGTAATCCGTTTTTTACCGGCGGCATCTTACAATACTGCCTTTCGCAGCCAGATGTGCCGCAAGTTTAGATGACAAACAGTTAAGAAAAAGACAGACCAATGGCAGGCCACAGTAAATTCAAAAATATTCAGCACCGCAAGGGCGCTCAGGACAAGAAACGGGCGAAGATTTTTGGCCGCCTGATCAAGGAACTGACTGTTGCTGCGCGTAGCGGTACCGACCCTGACTCGAATCCACGTCTGCGTACCGCCTTGGCTGCGGCGCGATCGGCGAATATGCCCAAGGACAATATTGAGCGTGTCCTCAAGCGTGCCGAGGGTGGTGAGGGTGAGGCCTATGATGAGATCCGCTATGAAGGCTATGGTCCCGGTGGCACGGCGCTGATTGTCGAGAGCATGACTGACAACCGCAATCGTACGGCATCAGAAGTCAGGGCCGCTTTCAACAAATATGGTGGCTCGCTCGGTGAGACGGGGTCCGTCAGCTTCATGTTTGACCGTGTTGGACAGGTGATTTACCCCGCCGATGCCGCCGATGCGGATGCAATGTTCGAGGCGGCGCTCGATGCGGGTGCTGACAATGTTGAGTCAGATGAGAACGGGCATGAGATCACCTGTGCTACTGAAGATTACAACAGTGTCAGCGAAGCACTGTTCACGACATTTGGCGCACCCGAGGAGGCAGGCCTCGTCTGGAAGCCGCAAAACACCATCGAAGTGAACGAAGCGCAGGCCTCGACCCTGATCAAGCTGCTCGACGTGCTGGACGATAATGACGATGTCCAGTCAATCGCCTCGAATTTCGATATACCCGACGACGTCATGGCCAAGCTGGCCTGAGGAGGCGGCACTGGATGCGTATTCTTGGCATTGATCCCGGGATCCGCAACACCGGTTGGGGTGTCGTTGAACAATCCGACAACAGGCTGCGTCATATCGCCAATGGGGTGATCAGACCAAAACCCAATCTTACTGATGCCGCACGGCTGCATTTCATCGCTGTTGGTGTGGCTGAGGCGATTGCGGCTCACCGACCTGATGCTGCAGCCATTGAAGAGATTTTTGTTGCCAAATCGGCGACTTCGGCGCTGAAGCTTGGAATGGCGCGTGGGGTAGCCATGATGCAATGTGGTGAGGCGTCGTTGCCACTGATGGAAATTTCAGCAAGGCGGGTCAAGAAATCAGTCGCTGGCACTGGCACCGCCGACAAGAGGCAAATGCAGGACATGGTCGAACGATTGCTTGGCATCCGGGCCGCCAATGCCGATGCGGCTGATGCGCTCGCCATAGCGATCGCCGCAGGTCACGATATAGCCCCCTTTGGTCTTGATATGGAGGAGGCAAACAGAACTGGAAATCGAACGGCGTCAGGTTTAGGCTCTGCGCCGACTGGCGGCATTGAATCTGGCCGGGGATCGGGTTTGTCGGCTGCCATTGAAAAAGCATTGGCACGAGATGCTGGAGAGGATGGCAGATGATTGCCCAATTGCGTGGCACCCTTCTTGAACGTGCAGACAATACCGTCATCCTCGATGTTGGCGGGGTTGGCTATGCGGTGACTGTTTCCGGCAAGACGCAGACGCAGCTCGGTCTTGCTGATCCAGCGGTTACGTTGTTGACGGAAATGATCGTCCGCGAGGACAGCATGACCCTGTTCGGGTTTCTGGAGCCAGCGGAGCGCGATGCGTTCAGACTTTTGACGACGGTGCAGGGCGTTGGCGCGAAGGCGGCCCTTGCCATTTTGTCGGTTCTCAGTCCAGCCGAGCTTTCGAGCGCAATTGTCGCTGGTGACAAGGCAATGGTCACACGGGCAGATGGTGTTGGGCCAAAGCTGGCCCAGCGCGTGGTCAATGAATTGTCTGAGAAAATTGGCAAGCTACCAACGCTTGCCGGTGGAATTGGTGGGGTTGACGTGGCCGGTGCCGGCCAGGTTGAGGGTGATGATGGGGCGGCGGCTGATGCAATGTCGGCGCTGCTCAATCTTGGCTATGGCCGGGCAGAAGCGCATACCGCGCTGCTGCGGGCGCGGCAGAAGGTGGCAGATACTGGTGCTGGCGATGATGTATCATCCCTGATTGCCGGTGCGTTGCAGGAGATGGGAAGCTAGATGTCTGGTGAAGATGACCGCCTGATCAGTGGCGATAATCTGGAACGTGCCGACAGCGCCTTGCGACCAGCCTCGCTTGCTGAATTTGTCGGGCAGGGAAATGGCCGTGCCAATCTGGAGACCTTTATCAGCGCGGCGCGAGGCCGGGGCGATGCGATGGATCACACGCTGCTTCACGGCCCGCCCGGCCTTGGCAAGACGACATTGGCACAGATTGTCGCCGCCGAGCTTGGTGTTGGGTTTCGGGCCACGTCGGGGCCGGTGATTGCCCGTGCCGGAGATCTGGCGGCTCTGCTGACCAATCTGCGGCCGCGTGATGTGCTGTTCATTGATGAAATTCACCGTCTCGCACCAGCGGTTGAAGAAGTTCTTTATCCGGCGATGGAGGATTTTCAGCTTGATCTGATCATTGGTGAGGGGCCGTCGGCGCGGTCGGTACGGATCGATCTGCCAGCTTTCACCCTTGTTGGCGCGACCACCCGATCGGGTCTGCTGACCACACCGTTGCGTGACCGGTTTGGCATTCAGATGCGGATGCAGTTTTATGACCAGGGCGAACTGATGGCGATCTTAAACCGGCAGGCGACCAAGCTCGGGCTTGATCTGGCAGATGATGGCGCGGCTGAGATTGCCGGCAGGGCGCGGGGTACGCCGCGGGTCGCCGGGCGTCTGCTGCGCCGGGTTCGTGATATCGCCAGCGTTGGTGGCCACACCTCTGTCAGTGCAGCCGTTGCCGATGAGGCGCTCGGGCGTTTGGAGGTGGACGCGAATGGTCTCGATGCGATGGACAGGCGCTACCTCGGCTGTCTCGCGGAAAATTACAATGGCGGGCCGGTTGGCGTGGAAACATTGGCCGCTGTCCTGTCCGAACAGCGTGATGTTCTTGAAGAGGTGATTGAACCCTATCTGATGCAGACCGGCCTGTTGATGCGGACGCCGCGGGGGCGATGCCTGTCAGCTGGCGGGTGGGACTATCTTGGCATTGCTCCGCCGGCGGCTGTGGCGCAGCAGCTTGACATGCTGAGCGGGGCTGTCGATGACGATGACGCCTAGCCACGCCCCGCAATCCGGTGCTTTGCCACTTGATGGCTGGATCGAAGAGGGTGCGCATAATTACCTTTTGCGCGTTCAGTATGAGGATACTGATCTCGGTGGTATCATCTATCATGCCAACTACCTGAAATTTGCCGAGCGGGCACGCTCCAGCTATTTGCGCTGTCTTGGCATATTTCAGGAGGAGGATGTGGATGGCAGGGCGGGCGGACATGCCTTTGTCGTCCGACGCGCGGAGATTGATTTCAGAAAAGCAGCTGGGCTGGGAGTTGTTCTGTGCGTCTCCACCAAGACCACCAAGCTCTCACGATTGAGACTGACACTCGAACAAACCATCAAAAATCAAGAAACTGGCCTTATTCTTGCCGGAGTTGTCGTCGACATAGTGTATGTCGGTGTCGATGGGAAAGGCGAGGCGGTGCCGGCGCGGATGCCAAATAAGATGATGGATCGCTTGACCGGAAACCATCAGGACCATGATGAAAAGTAACAAGATACAATTGGATAAGTGGGGACGATAAATGGAGTCTGTTGAAACTGTGGTAACGCATTCGGGTGCCGATATGAGCATCTGGGGACTGTTCATGGCAGCTGACCCGCTTGTCAAGCTGGTCATGCTGGTCTTGTTGGCGGCGTCTATCTGTTGCTGGGCAATCGTCGTCGACAAGGTTGCGTCAATTCGACGGGAACGTCGGCTGGCAAGCGAGTTTGAGGATTCCTTCTGGTCTGGTGGGTCACTTGATGAGCTCTATGACGATACCGGTGCCGATCCGCAGGATGCGATGAGCCGGGTTTTTGTTGCAGCGATGCGCGAATGGCGGCGAGCAACTTCGCGCGGTCTGGCGAATGCCAGCCGGTCCGATCTGCGTGCCTCTCTGGTCAGCCGTATTGACAGATCGATGAATTTTACCATCACGCGGGAGATGGAGCGGCTTGAGCGTGGAATGAATTTTCTGGCCTCGATCGGTTCGGTGTCGCCTTTCATCGGTCTGCTTGGCACCGTCTGGGGCATTATGAGTTCGTTTCAGTCGATCGCCGAGTCCAAAAACACCAGCCTGGCAGTTGTTGCACCGGGAATTGCCGAGGCGCTGTTTGCCACCGCGCTGGGCCTTGCGGCGGCCATTCCCGCTGTCGTGGCCTATAACAAATTTGCCGGTGATCTTGAACGGCAGGGTGCCCGTCTCGAGACATTTGCCCAGGAGTTCAGCACCCTATTGGCTCGCCAGCTGGATGAGGATGGCAGCTGATGGGCGCGGGCGTAAAACGTTCCGGCAATGGACGCCGGCACAGGCCGATGGGTGAAATCAATGTCACGCCTTTCGTCGATGTGATGCTCGTGCTGTTGATTGTTTTCATGGTGACAGCACCGTTGTTGACCGTTGGTGTCGAGGTTGATCTGCCAAAGACGCAGGCAGGGCAGATCAACGCTGACGCCGCGCCGCTTGTGGTGTCGATCAAGGATGATGGCTCACTTTATCTGCAAGAAACGGAGATGCCACCGGATCAGTTGATCCCTCGGCTCCAGGCCATTTCCAACGCCAATCCGGGTGTGCGCATCTTTGTCCGGGGTGATGCCGCCGTGGCCTACGGTGATGTCCTGGGAGTGATGGGACGTATTCAGGCTGCCGGCTTTGAGAGGGTGGCCCTGGTCGCCCGCCTGCCTGATCAGGGCTAGGCGGGGCTGCACCAGCCAGGTCGCACGGGAAACAGCGAGACATCATGACAGGTCGTCCAATATTCATTTCAGTGATGATGCACTGCCTTGCGGCGGTGCTGGCAATTGTGGGTTTGCCATCGCTGAAACGCGACCTGCCTGAGGATATGCCGTTGGTGGTGATGGAAATCGTTCAGACTGTGCCCGAGACAAATCTGATTGAGGGCAACAAACCCAGCACCGCAAAAGAAGAAAAAGAGCCGACCATCAGGAAAAAGCAACCAGCACCGCCTCCCAAACCACCAGCTGCAAAGCCAGCGCCAGCACCTGAGCCTGTGCCAAAAACAAAAGCTGAGCCTGCACCAGACCCCAAGCCCGCACCGAAAAAACCGTCACCGGCGGCTGAGGTGATCCCGGAAAAACCGACAGTCAAGCCCAAATTGAGCAAGGTGGAAGCGGTTCAAGCTCACAAGGCAAAGCCGCGCGCACTCCCAAAGGCCCTGCCAAAACCAAAGCCGAAACGCCAAAAGGTAAAGACGCCAACGACAAAACCGACACCACCGAAAGCCGCGCCGAAAAAACCACAGACCACCAAGCCCAGTCAGACCAACAAGGCGCAGGACAATTTGGCCGCACAGGTCAACAAGCTGGTCAAGGATGAGCAGAAACGCAAACAGGCGGCAACCGGCGTTCTGCAGAACCTTGCCAAGGTCAAAAATCAGGCTGAGGAAGCCGAGAAGAAGCGCAAGGAACAGGAGCGAAAGCAGGCGTCTGATGAATTGACCAAGACATTGACCGCGGCGGCGGGCAATGCCCAGAAAGCGCCCCAACCACCGCGTAACATGAAAATCGGTGTTGACGTGATTGACCGGTTGCGGCTGCATCTCAGAGACTATTGGAGTCCGCCACCGGGCGCCGCTGGCAATGATTCACTTATTGTTGACATAATTGTGGTGATAGATAGCGAGAGCAATGTATTGAAGGCCGAGATCGAGGACAGGCTCAGAATGTCGCTGGACAAATATTTCAAGGCTTCGGCCCTTGCGGCGCAGCGGGCCATGGTGGATAGTTCGCCGTTGCCAATTCCGCACAACCCCAACGGGCAGCGGCGGGAATTTATTTTTGAGTTCGACCCGGCCTTCATGTCGCGTTGATGGGGCGGTTATGGCCAAGACCGGTTAAGAGGGTGTCTTGATGAATGCGTTGAAAGTGAGACTGTCAATTCTGTCCAGCCTGATGGCGTTGGCTGCGGTAATATTTGTTTTTTCTGCTGAACCCGCAACAGCCCAACAGCGCATCCGCATTACCGAGGGGCAGGTTGCGCCGACGCCAATCGCCATTGCTGAATTTACCAACCTTGGCGGCGAGATCAGCGATGCCGGTCGGCAGATCGCCGAAATCATCTCCAATGATCTGCTCAGTTCGGGTCTGTTTGACCCGATCGACAGTGCTGCCTTCATCGCACCGCCGAAGTCACCCGCCATCCGTCCCAATTTTGCCAACTGGGCGCCGCTTGGCGCAAAAGGGCTGCTTGTCGGCTCTGCCGAGATTGATGCCGATGGTAAACTGCAGGTGGAATTTGTGCTGTGGGATGTGATCACGCAGCGCAACATAACCTCGGGCTCGGGCAATGCCAGCCCCGATGGTCTGCGCCAGCTGGCCCACAAGATTGCTGATTTCGTTTATGAGGAATTCACTGGGGATTCGGGTTACTTTGATACGCAGATTGTCTATGTCGCGGAGTCCGGAACGCAATCCCGCCGCGTCAAACGTCTGGCGATCATGGATCAGGATGGGCATAACCACCGCTATCTGACCAGTGGCCTCGACCTTGTGCTGACCCCCCGTTTCTCGCCGCAAACGCATGAAATTGCATATCTCAATTATTTCAATGATGAACCCAATGTCTATATCCACGACATCAGGACTGGGCGAAGCGAACGGCTTGGCTCCTTTCCGGGAATGACTTTTGCGCCCCGTTTTGGGCCACGCGGCGACAAGCTGATCATGAGCTGGGCGAAAAATGGCCTGACCGACATCTATGAAATGGATCTCAGCACGCAGGCAATGAACCAGCTGACAAAATCAGCGTCCATCGACACCTCGCCTTCCTATTCGCCAGATGGCCGCAAAATCGTGTTCAATTCTGACAGGGGTGGGCGGCAACAGCTATATGTCATGAATACCGATGGCAGCAATGTAAAGCGCATCAGCTTCGGGGATGGGCGTTATGCAACGCCGGTTTGGTCGCCGCGCGGCGATATCATTGCCTTTACCAAAATGACAGGTGGTAGTTTCTACATCGGTGTGATGAATGTCGATGGGTCTGGCGAACGTCTGCTTGCCGAGGGATTTCTGGTTGAGGCACCAACCTGGGCACCGAACGGGCGCGTGTTGATGTATTTCAAACAGGAGCCGTTCGAGAATGATGGCACCGGTGGTGAGACAGCTCTGTATCGTGTTGATATCACGGGATTTAACGAGCGCCGTGTAATCACACCCTCCGATGCCTCAGATCCAGCCTGGTCGCCCGTCCGCTAGCGTGTTGTCGCCTTTTCCCTCATCACTTCCCAAAATGGGTATTCAAAACGCCGCCAGCCAGACATTTCAAGAGCTGCACTGACCAAATGGCAAGTTTTTCTGTTTCTTTCACTGGGTTTTTGCGTTATTACACTAAGAGGATTTGTCAGCCAGAAGCGAATTCCGGACCCAGCTACGTGTCTGCATTCTGAATGTTGCGTTAGCGGTACTTCTTGGTTACGGGACTTATGGTGGCATAATGGACCTGCAGACGGCGGGCACAACAGAATAACGGAACCGGTACGCCGGACAACTCAAAATATCGGGGGCATAAAATGTTTCAACGCCTGATTGCACTCTTCGCAGCGACCTTCTTCCTTGCAGCTTGTGAGACAGCTTCACAAACAGCGAGCGATAGCAGTGGCGACAGTTCATCAACAACAACGACGACGACGACAGCTGCAGCTTCAAGCGACAGCTCGTCTGCTTCGGACTCCTCATCGGCAACTGCTGGTTCTGGTTCAACAACCTCAACCCGCACACCTGCGGAAAAGCTGACGGCGATTGGAAACACGGTCTATTTCGCTTTCGACAGTTCGGCGCTTGATCCACGGGCGCAGCAGACATTGTCCCGTCAGGCTGCTTTCCTGAAAGTGAACCCATCAGTTAAAATCACCATTGAGGGCCACTGCGATGAGCGTGGCACGCGTGAATATAACCTCGCCCTTGGTGAGCGCCGTGCCTCTGCATCGCGCGATTTCCTGCTGGCTCAGGGGATCGACGCTGCGCGGGTTCGGATCGTGTCCTATGGCAAGGAACGCCCGGCGGTTGAAGGTTCGAATGAATCTGCCTGGGCAAAAAATCGCCGGTCTGCAACGATCATTAATTAAACCAGGGGAAACCCTGCGGATGTGGTGGTTTCTGAACGACTTGGAAAGAGGGGCTTCGGGCTCCTCTTTTTGTGCCTAATTTCTGCCAAAATGGCGATTTACTCTCTTTCTCCTCGTGATCGACCAAACGTTCCAATTCGATGCGAAAAAATGCAAGGGCTGTTCTGATGATCAAAAAATTTGCTGCATCTGTGGCCGTGGCGCTACCGCTTTTGCTGGTGGCACCTCTCGCTGTCGCACAAAGCTACAGTGCTGATGGATCGAACAAAGCAACAACGGGCAAGAGTTCGCGTACGGTTATTCTTGCTCCCGACGACACCAAGGGTGAACAGGAATTGATCCTGCGTCAGCAGCAGCGCATGGATCTGTTTGACGCAGACCTTAAGGATCTGCGCGGCAGTGTCGAACAGGGTTTTCGCACATTGCAAATGCAGGTTGAACAGCTCTCCAGCAGCACCTCGACGGACGAGAGCGAGATCAGTGCCAGCATCCGGTCCCTGCAGGATAATATCGAACGTCTGACAGACGCGCTGGCGATGACCAATCGCCGCATGGAGCGCACGCTTGAAATTACCTCTGATGTTGAATTTCGGTTGTTGCGCATGGAAAAGAGAATGCAGACCCTGATGACGCTTGGTGGCGATGATCTCGCGAATGCTGCGGTTGCTGATGACACACTGCCAGCCGACTCTGGTGAGCAGATCACCATGCAGCGCAATGCGGGTGATGGTACCACCACCTGGTCGGTTGATGAGAACAAATTGAACCAACAGCTTGGTGATGATGACACCACGATTGCTGCCGCTCCAAAAAACACATCGAAAGATGCAGTCGGCGGCATTGCGCAGCCGGATGCCGTTGTTGGTACGCAGGAGACAGCAGTGGCAAATGCAACTGAAGAGGCGTCAGAACTTCCTGCAAAACCGGAGATTCTGCCCGACGAAAGTCCAGATGAACAATACCGCTTTGCCCTTGGCAAAGCGCTGCAGAATGATCTGGAAACTGCGGAGGGGGCTTTTGCCGAGTTCCGTGTATTCAACAAGGGACATAGCCGCGAGGCCGACGCCGCCTTCTGGCTTGGTCGAGTCCAATTCATGCGGGGATCCTATGAAAAGGCAGCCATGACATTTTCTGAGTTCAACTCGGAATACCCGAATGATGCCCGGCTGGTCGACACAACGATGTGGATCGCTGAGTCAGTCTCGCATTTTGCACCTCAGGATCAGGCCTGCGCCATTTATGCCTCACTGCCAAGCCTCCTTGACTCGCCGCCGGAAAGTTTTACCACCCAGTTGGCGAAATTGAGCGCCGCCTCGAATTGTGACAGCTGAGCCTGACAGCAGACAGACAGTACGTTTTGCCACGGCTCTTGAGGCTGGTCTTGCTTGTTTTAATGGCCCTGCCGGTGTCCGAGGGGGTGGCCAGCAGGCTGTGGCTGACAGGAAACGCCCTTTACTGACCGCATTTTCGGGTGGGCCGGACAGTACGGCCCTTGTCCTGCTTGCTGAGCAATATGCCAGACAGAGGGGCATTTCCCATCAGGCAGTCCTTATCGATCATGGCCTGCGCCCGGATTCAGCCGATGAAGCCAGCCGTGTTGCCACGCGGATGCGGCATTTCGGAATCGATATTGCAATCAGGCGGGTTGATGCCGTCGCACCGAAAGGCGGAATTCAGAGCTGGGCCCGCGATCAACGCTACGCAATTCTGACATCGATTGCACGCGAAACAGGTGCCGTTCTGTTGCTTGCGCATCACGAGGCCGACCAGGCGGAAACTGTTTTCATGCGTCTGGCGCACGGCTCCGGCCTTGGAGGTCTTGGTGGCATGGGGTCCACCCGGTGCTTGGCCGATATTCCGGTTCTGCGACCATTATTGGAATGGAGACCAGATGAACTGATGATGGTGTGTCGGGATTTTGGCTGCGGCTTTGAGAATGATCCAAGCAACCAAGATCGCAGGTTTGAACGGGTGCGGGTGCGGCAGTCTCTGGCATGCCTCTCTGGAAGCGGAAAGGATATGGCTGCGGGATTGATCCGTTTGTCTGCCGCTGCGCGGGCGATTTGTTGCAGTGTTGATGCCGTTCTGGCGGATCAACTCGATCTGCCTGAGTTGTTTGCCGAGGGCTATGCGGTCTTTTCGCTGGCGGCCCTTCGCCCGCTACCAGATGATTTGTGGCGGCGGGTGGTTGGCAGGTCGGTAATGGCTGTCGGTGGGGGTGATTATTTGCCATCACAGGCAGCGTTCTGCCGGCTGCGGTCACGCCTTGAGGCTGGCGCGCCGGCGACGCTTGGCAGTTGCCGGTTCACCGTGATGGGCGGGGGCGCATTCTGCCGGATTTTGCATGAGCCTGGCCGGAATCCACCACATGTTGAGATCAGCGCGTCTGTGCCCGTTATTTATGCGGGCGTCTGGAGGGTGGTCTCGCCGCTGGCCGGGCATATCCGCATGCTTGGCGATGCATTGCCACCCGCGCAGTGGGATGGTTTGCCGCATGCCCTCAGACAGGCCTTTCCAACCATTGAAACCCTTGACGGCAGGGTGCTGTATCCCCACTTAACAGGCAAGGATCATAGCGATTCCGTGACTGGTGGCGCGACCGCAACGTTTCTGGCGCTGGAGAGAGTACGGAATTCTGGCAAAGAATGAGAAAATGGGCAAAGCGTGGCGCTGAACACGGGACTGTCCGCAGTATCGACGAAGGATGGAAGCTGACGTGAATAACCTGGCAAGAAATATTATTATCTGGCTTATTTTTGGTGCGGCCCTTGTCGGGCTGTTCAACCTGTTTCAGAGTCCGTCGTCGTCAACGCCCGGCACCCAGCTTGCCTATTCCGATTTTATTGCCGAGGTTGAAAGCCAGCAGGTTGTCGAAGTGGTGATTGATGGCCGTAATTTGAAAGGGCAGGCCAAAAATGGCCGCGTCATCACCAGCGTGATGCCCGAAGGAACCGATGTCGTTGAGGTGTTGGACGCCAATGATGTTCGTATCATTGCGAGCCCCGAAGACAGCGGCATGCCCGGTTTCCTGTCAATCCTCCTGTCATGGTTTCCGATGCTGCTGTTCATCGGGATCTGGATTTTCTTCATGCGGCAGATGCAGGGTGGCTCACGCGGTGCCATGGGCTTTGGCAAATCGCGAGCGAAACTGCTGACCGAACATCAGGGCAGGGTCACATTTGAGGATGTCGCCGGCATTGACGAGGCAAAAACCGAGCTGGAGGAGGTTGTCGAATTCCTGAAGGATCCCGGCAAATTCCAGCGGCTTGGCGGCAAGATTCCAAAGGGTGTGTTGCTTGTCGGACCCCCGGGAACGGGTAAGACCCTACTCGCCAAGGCTATCGCTGGTGAGGCGAATGTCCCCTTTTTCACCATCTCTGGCTCTGATTTTGTTGAGATGTTTGTTGGTGTCGGCGCAAGCCGTGTCCGCGACATGTTCGAACAGGGCAAGAAAAATGCCCCCTGTATCATATTCATTGACGAGATTGATGCGGTTGGACGGCACCGTGGTGCTGGACTTGGCGGCGGCAATGATGAACGCGAGCAGACGCTGAACCAGATGCTTGTCGAAATGGACGGCTTTGAGGCGAATGAGGGTGTGATCCTGATTGCCGCGACCAACCGTCCCGATGTGCTTGACCCCGCATTGCTGCGCCCTGGCCGTTTCGATCGGCAGGTTGTCGTTCCCAACCCGGATGTGATGGGACGTGAAAAGATTTTGAAGGTGCATATGCGCAAGACACCGCTCGCAGAAGGTGTCGACGCACGTGTGATCGCCCGTGGTACACCCGGATTTTCCGGTGCTGATCTGGCCAATCTTGTGAATGAGGCGGCATTACTGGCGGCACGCAAGGGGCGGCGAACTGTATCCATGGCCGAATTCGAGGAGGCCAAGGACAAGGTCATGCTTGGCTCCGAACGGCGCTCGATGGTGATGACCGATGAGGAAAAGCGCCTTACCGCCTACCATGAGGCAGGCCACGCTGTTGTGGCGTTGCATTGCCCGGCATCTGATCCGATCCACAAGGCAACGATTATTCCACGGGGCCGGGCGCTTGGCATGGTGATGCGCCTGCCCGAAGGTGACCGTATTTCACTTGCACGTGACAAGATTTATGCCGATCTGCGTGTGGCCTGTGGTGGCCGCATTGCCGAGGATCTGATCTTTGGTGAGGACAAGATTACCACCGGAGCCTCGTCCGATATCCGGATGGCAACAGATATGGCACGTCGGATGGTAACTGAGTGGGGCATGTCGGACAAACTCGGCTTCCTTGCCTACAGCGCTGATGAACAGGAGGTCTTTCTCGGTCGTTCAGTATCACAGCAGAAAAACATGTCGGACCAGACAGCATCCATCATTGATGCTGAAACACGCAGGATAGTTGACGAAGCCTATGATGACGCCACCAAAATCCTGAAAAAGCACGATGATGAACTCGAACGTCTGGCACAGGGTTTACTGGAGTATGAGACGCTTAACGGCGACGAGATCAAGATCATCGTCGAAGGTGGTACCCTGTCCCGTCAGGACCCGGCAGATGAAATTGACACGCCCCGTGGCAAGCGTTCACGCGCCACCCTTCCAGGTTCTGGCCGGAGCAAGAAGCCCGGCAGTGAAACCGCCTGATCAGGCTGGCTGATCACATGCAGGGCGACCCAATTCCAAAGGCGGTGCTTTCGGCACCGCCTTTTGCCGTGCCAAGCTGGGTGCGGCCGGTCATTTCATCCGGAGGCAGCAAGCCACTTGCCGGCGGTCAGGCCAGCTTCGATTTTGTTGATGTCGTGCAGGCTGGCGCGGGTGGTCATCGCGTCTGCAGGATGGATATTGACCATTTGCTGGATACCGCCGATGACCGCAATGCTGCAGCGCAAATCATCGACAATCTGACGCAGCCACGCACCGCGTTTGCCGGCCTTGCCATGACAGCTCCCGCGATCATGGGCATCTTGAATGTCACGCCTGACAGCTTTTCCGATGGCGGTCAGCATAGCGCGCCTGCACTGGCGGTGGCAGCTGGCAGGGCCATGGTTACGGCGGGTGCTGACATTATAGATATTGGCGGCGAGTCGACCCGCCCGGGGGCTGCGCCGATCACCCGCAATCAGGAATTGGCGCGCGTGCTGCCACCTCTGAGTGGTTTGAGGCAATGTGGAGCCGTGCTTTCGATTGACACCAGACATGCCGAGGTGATGGATCGGGCGGCCGCGGCGGGCGCTGGCATTATCAATGATGTTGCTGGACTCGGCGGCGAGGGCGCTCTTCAGGCAGCGGCCCGGACGGGATGTCATGTTGTCATCATGCATATGCAGGGAACGCCTGAGACGATGCAGGATGACCCGCAATATGACTTTGCCCCGGTCGAAATTTACAGCTTTCTGGAAAGCCGGATCGCGGCGGCAATGGCGGCTGGGATTCCCCGGTCGAAAATCAGCGTTGATCCCGGTTTTGGTTTTGGCAAGACTCTCCATCATAATCTGCAGTTGGTGAACTGGCTGGCGATGCTGCATGGGCTTGGGGTGCCACTGCTGTTCGGCGCCAGCCGGAAATCAAGCATTGCAAAACTTTCATCTGGTGAGCCGGCTGATCAGCGCCTTCCCGGTTCACTCGGGCTGGCTATGGCGGCAGTCCGGCAGGGCGTGCAGATGCTGCGGGTGCATGATGTTGCCGAGACCGCACAGGCACTCGCGGTTGAACTGGCACTTCTGGCGGGGGTGGAGTGATACCCTTTCACCGCGGTAGCCGGACAGGCCGTTAATGGGCTTGTGAAACTGGTTGCCGCTGCCCTATTCTTTACGGCTTGTAACGATTGGTTTTTTTCGGGGAACAGGCAGAACAATGGCAGGACTTTTTGGCACCGATGGTGTGCGCGCCCGCATTAATACTGGTCCGATGACCGCCGAAGCCGTTGTCAGGCTGGCGCTTGCCGCCGGTCGCTTGTTTGTCGATAACAATATGGGGGGCCGCGTCGGCCGCCCGAAAGTGGTGATTGGCAAGGACACGCGCCTGTCTGGCTACATGCTTGAGTCTGCGCTTGTCGCGGGCTTCACCTCGATTGGCATGGATTGCCGGCTTCTGGGTCCACTACCAACACCGGCTGTAGCGCATCTGACAAACTCGCTGCGGGCCGATCTTGGCGTGATGATTTCGGCCAGCCACAACCCGCATCATGACAATGGCATCAAACTGTTCGGCCCTGATGGCTATAAACTAGATGATGAGATCGAGATTGCGATTTCCGAACTGGCGGCAGGGTCAATCGCGCTTGCTGATGCGTCCGATCTTGGTCGTGCCAGACGGATGCTGGACTCGGTTGGCCGCTATGTCGAGTTTGCCAAATCATCCTTTCCCGATGATCTGCGTCTTGATGGCATGAAGATCGTGGTGGATTGTGCCAATGGTGCTGCCTACCGCAGCGCCCCAGACGCGCTCAATGATCTTGGCGCTGAGGTGATCCCGCTGTTCAATGATCCTGATGGCTATAACATCAATGAGGGCTGCGGTGCCGTTCATCCCGAGAAGATGGCAGACGCCGTGGTCACGCATGGCGCAGCGGCTGGAATCGCACTTGATGGCGATGCCGATCGCTTGATCCTTGCTGATGAAACCGGTCATGTGCTTGATGGAGACCAGATTCTGGCCTGCCTGGCCGTTGCGATGAAAGCGGACGGCACGCTGACAGGCGACGGTGTCGTCGGTACGGTGATGAGCAACCGTGCCTTTGAGAGCCATCTCAAGGGGCATGGGCTGGCGCTGCACCGGGCGCGCGTCGGCGATCGTTATATTCTCGAGATGATGCGCCAGACCGGGATCAATCTTGGCGGTGAACAATCGGGCCATATCCTGATGACGTCGCTTGGCACCTCGGGCGACGGCCTTGTTGCGGCTTTGCAGATGCTGGCGCTGCTCAAGCGCCGCGAGCAACCGGCGAGCCAGCTGTTCAACGCTTTCACCCCGTCGCCGCAGAAGCTGGAAAATCTGCCGGGACTCGACCCGGCCCTCCTGCAGGATGAGGCGGTAAAGGCCGATCTTGCGAAAATTGAGCAGGAACTTGGCGATGCCGGCCGCATTCTGGTGCGCCCTTCAGGTACCGAGGCCCTCATCCGGGTGATGGTCGAGGCCGATGATGACGCGCTGCTCGAGGCGACAATGGCTGAAATAATTTTGCGCCTGCAAAAAGCAGTGGCATAAAATCAAATAAAAACAACAATATGACATAATAGAAAAATCTTTCCCCCTGCCATCTGTCGGGTGGTTGACAATTTTTGTCGGTCCTGCGCATTCTCACTCCGGGTCGTCATCCCCCAACGGATGGCCAAATTTCTGACGAGGGTGCAATGTCTCCTAACGCCAAACCGGCCAAAAAGCCGGTATCCACGCTGTTTTCAACCGGTCCAACGCGCAAACGGCCAGGATGGTCGCCGGCAGCCCTCGAAGACGCTGCGGTTGGTCGTTCGCACCGCGCCGCTGGACCGAAAGCCCGAATCCAGACCTGTATTTCCAAGATCCATTCCGTTCTCGAACTGCCGACAGATTATATTGTCGGCATTGTTCCCGGTTCGGACACGGGAGCGGTCGAGATGGCGATGTGGTCGCTGCTTGGTGCGCGTGGTGTCGATGTTCTGGGATGGGAGGCGTTTGGCCGCCTCTGGGTTGCCGATGCCGTCAACCAGCTGCCGCTGGAAAATGTCACCACCCATATTGCCGACTATGGCCATCTGCCGGATCTGTCAGCCGTCAATTTTGACAATGACGTCGTTTTCACCTGGAATGGTACTGCCGCCGGGGTTCGTGTCCCCGATGGTGACTGGATCCCGGACGACCGCGCCGGTCTGACGATTGCCGACTCCACCTCGGCCTGTTTTGCCATGGATATCCCGTGGGAAAAGCTCGATGTCGTGACGTTCAGCTTTCAGAAATCGCTTGGCGGGGAGGGCGGTCATGGTGTGATCAT
Organism: Alphaproteobacteria bacterium; assembly: GCA_038107835.1. Taxonomy (GTDB): domain Bacteria; phylum Pseudomonadota; class Alphaproteobacteria; order Puniceispirillales; family Puniceispirillaceae; genus MED-G116. Next base: position 63,427 of record JAYNHH010000003.1, on the reverse strand, counting down.
CCTGTCGCCGCGCGCGGCCGAGCGGGTCAACAGCCATACCCCGCCATGGCCGATGCCAAAACTTCTCTCGCTTGCCAAAAAGGGCAGGCTCGATACCGCGCTGTTTGCTGGCGCGACAATCAACACCCCGTCGATGCTGGTGATCGAGGATGCGATTGACGCGCTGTCATGGGCGGAAAATCTTGGTGGTGTGCGTGGGTTGATCGCGCGGGTCGATGCCAGCTTTGCGGCGATGAATGAATGGGTTGCCAACAGTCCCAACTATGCCTTTCTGGCGGTTGATCCGGCGACAGTGTCACAGACGTCTGTCTGTCTGCGCTTTGCCGATGACTGGTTTACCGGTCTGGGTGCCGATCAGCAGAAAGCCGTGGTCAAGGATGTTGAGGCGCTGCTGACGGCCGAGGATGTGGCGATTGACATCAGCGCCTATCGCGATGCGCCAACTGGGCTTCGTATCTGGTGCGGGCCAACGGTCGATCCGGATGATGTCGCCGCGCTGCTGCCATGGCTTGACTGGGCCTATGTCCAGACGCGCGCGCAATATCAGGCAGATGCTGCCTGACCCCTTTTCAAGATTCCAGACAACAGGATGAAAATCGTGCCAAAACTACTGATAAGTGACAAATTGAGCCCGCGTGCCGCAGAAATTCTGCGGGAACGGGGCGTTGAGGTGGATGTAAAGACCGGCCTCAGCCCGGATGAGCTGGCTGACATCATCGGTGACTATGACGGGCTTGCCATCCGCTCGGCGACCAGGGTGACGGCAGACATTCTTGCCGCGGCCCCCAATTTGAAGGTCGTCGGCCGGGCCGGCATTGGCGTTGACAATGTCGATATTCCAGCGGCGACGGCAAAGGGTGTCGTGGTGATGAATACCCCTTACGGCAATGCGGTCACAACCGCCGAACATGCGATTACCATGATGCTGTCACTTGCCCGCCAGATTCCGGCGGCCAACGCCTCGACGCAGGCTGGAAAATGGGAAAAATCAAAATTCATGGGAACCGAGATCACTGGCAAGGTGCTAGGCATCATCGGCTGCGGCAATATTGGCGCGATTGTCGCCGACCGGGCGCAGGGGCTGAAAATGCGGGTTGTTGGCTTTGACCCCTATCTGACGCCGGAAAATGCAAAGCGCAGCGGCATCGAGAAGGTTGAGCTGGATGAATTGCTGGCACGGGCTGATTTCATCACCCTGCATACACCGCTCACCGATGCGACGCGCAACATCATCTCAGCGGATGCGCTGAACAGGACCAAGGCCGGGGTGCGGATCATCAACTGCGCGCGCGGCGGGCTGATTGACGAGGTTGCGCTTGCAGCGGCGCTGTCAACCGGGCATGTCGCCGGCGCGGCGCTTGATGTGTTTGCCAATGAACCCGCAACCGACAATCTGCTGTTCGGCATGGACAATGTCGTGGCAACGCCGCATCTTGGCGCCAGCACGCTTGAGGCGCAGGAAAAGGTCGCCCTGCAGGTGGCTGAACAGATGGCGGATTTCCTGATCAATGGTGCGGTGACAAATGCCCTCAACATGGCCTCGGTCAGTGCCGAGGAAGCGCCGATCCTGCGTCCCTATATGGCGCTTGGTCGCAAACTTGGCGAATTTCTGGGGCAGGTGGACAGCGATGGTCTGGCCACTGTCAGCATTGAATTTGACGGCAAGGCGGCGTCGCTCAATCCGGACCCTGTTGTGGCCTCGACCCTTGCCGGCCTGCTTGGCTCGGCGATGGAATCGGTGAATATGGTCAATGCCGCGGCCACCGCCAGCGCCAATGGCATTGCGGTTTCCACCATTCGTCATGACCGCCGCTGCGATTATGAGACGTTGTTGCGGGTGACTGTCAGCCATGGCGGTGGCGAACGGACGATCGCTGGCACGCTGGTGGGCGGTGACAAGGCCCGCATTGTCGAGGTCCAGCACATCCCTGTCGAATCCGATTTTCCTGACAACCTGCTGTATCTGCGCAATTACGACAAGCCCGGTTTCATCGGTGATCTGGGAAGCCTGTGCGGTGCGCATGGAATCAATATCGCGACCTTTCATCTGGGCCGCAAACAGGCTGGCGGCGAGGCCATCGCCCTTGTCGAGATTGACGGCGGCATGGACGCCGAGACGCTGCAGGAACTTCGCGGGTTGAAACAGGTGGTGCGCGCGGATTTCCTCAGTTTCAGCCAATCGGCCTAGGTCCGGAATCGCAGGCGGATCAGGCGCTGGCGCTTGCGGTTGCCGCCTTTTTTGGGTATGGTCCGCCGCGTTTCGAGGTATCTGGTTGCAGCCGGTCTGTTGCAGCCCGTCTGATCATCATCAACCACAGGAAAATCAATGACAAATGTAGCCGTGATCGGTGCCCAGTGGGGCGATGAGGGCAAGGGCAAGATCGTCGATTGGCTGTCGAACCGGGCCGATGTGGTGGTGCGGTTTCAAGGCGGACACAATGCCGGCCATACGCTGGTCATCGACGGCGTTGAATATAAATTGTCGCTGCTTCCGTCAGGCATTGTGCGGCCCGGCAAACGGTCGGTCATCGGCAATGGCGTGGTTCTCGACCCGGCGCATCTGCTGTCCGAGATCAAACTGCTGCGTTCGCAGGGGGCAGAAATCAAGCCGGACACCTTGCTTGTCTCTGATTCGGTTGCCCTGATCCTGCCAGTGCATCAGGCCATCGACGCCGCCCGCGAGGCCGCGCGGGGTGATGCCAGGATCGGCACCACCGGGCGCGGCATTGGCCCGGCCTATGAGGACAAGGTGGCGCGCCGCGCCGTTCGGCTTGGCGATCTGGCCAGCCCCGACACGCTGGCGGAAAAGCTGGCGGCGATGGTGGCGCATCACAATGTCTGGCTGGCGGCTGTTGGACATGCACTGGCCGATGCCGACCAGATGTTTGCCGATCTGATGGCGATGCGCGATGAATTGCTGGCCTTTTCCGGCCAGAGCTGGCAGCTGCTGGCTGACGCCCGGGCGAACAGCAAGCGTGTGCTGTTCGAGGGGGCGCAGGGTGTGATGCTGGATATTGACCATGGCACCTATCCCTTTGTCACCTCGTCAAACACCGTCGCCGGACAGGCGGCAACCGGGTCCGGCACCGGCCCGACCTCGATCGGCTTTGTCCTTGGCATTACCAAGGCCTACACGACGCGCGTCGGCAGCGGCCCGTTTCCGACCGAGGATTTCGGCGGTGATGGCGACCGTATGGGTGAACGCGGGCGTGAGTTTGGCACGGTGACAGGGCGCAAACGTCGCTGCGGCTGGTTCGATGCGGTGATGGTGCGCCAGGCAAATGCGGTGGCCGGCGTCACCGGCATGGCACTGACCAAGCTCGATGTGCTGGATGGTTTTGACATGCTGAAAATCTGTATCGGCTATGATCTGAATGGCACACGGCTCGATCATTTCCCGTCCGATTCGGGGGCGCAGGCAGCCTGCACACCGATCTATGAGGAAATGCCCGGCTGGCATGAAAGCACCTATGGCGCGCGCAGCTGGGCCGAGCTACCGGCGAATGCGGTCAAATATATCCGCCGCGTCGAGGAGCTGACGAAAACGCCGGTGACGCTGCTCTCGACCAGCCCCGAGCGCGACGATACGATCCTTGTTACCGACCCGTTTGGCGGGTGATTGTTCAAAGGTGATTGCCGTGGCGACGGCGATGCAATCCGCGGTATCTGCGTCCCGCCCGGACTGGGAGTCTGCCGTGGCGATGTCGGTGTTATGGTTTCCGTTATCCCGACCTCAATGAATGTGGGACCCAGCTGATCGGCCCTTGCCGCAATATTGCCAACGGTCATGCCTTGGCTGATCACGGCCATAAGGATAAAAAGGGTGACAGAACAGGTTGTCGGCCCGGCCCGGTCACTACGTTTCATTTTCCGCCTCCATCTTCCAGAAATAATCTGTGAAGTATGCGGCAGGTTAAGTTAATAAAACGTTAATTATAGTGGGGTTTTTAGCGTTCTGCAGGGATCGCGCACCCCTGCGCACCGGCGAGGCGCGCGGGTTCACGCAACGCGGATCTGGTGGTTACTGTGGCAGCAATGCCGGGTCACCATCTGCGTCAGGCAGCAGCTTCATCTCGGCTGCCTTGTCGCGGACGGCTTTTTGCAGCTTTTCAAAGGCCCGCACCTCAATCTGGCGGATGCGCTCGCGGCTGACGGAAAATTCGGTGGCCAGATCCTCCAGCGTCAATGGCGGTTCGGCAAGACGGCGTGCCTGCAGGATGCGCTGCTCGCGTTCGTTCAGATCCTTCATTGCATCCATCATCAGGGATTGGCGGGCGGAATATTCCTCATGCTCGGCAAAGCTGGTTTCCTGGTCGATGCCATCATCTTCCAGCCAGTCCTGCCATTCGCCAGCCCCCTCACCATCGCGGGACAAAGGCACATTCAACGAACGGTCATTACCGGCCATGCGCTGGTTCATCGACATGACCTCAGCCTCGGTGACGCCGAGCTGGTCGGCAATGTGCGTGACCTGTTCGGGTTTCAGATCACCCTCGTCAATGGCCTGAATTTGGCCCTTGATCCGGCGCAGGTTGAAAAACAGCTTTTTCTGGCCGGCGGTTGTGCCGATTTTCACCAACGACCAGGAGCGCAGGATATATTCCTGGATCGCTGCCTTGATCCACCACATCGCATAGGTGGCGAGGCGAAATCCCTTTTCCGGCTCAAATTTCTTGACGGCATGCATCATGCCCAGATTGCCTTCGGAGATCAGATCAGCAACTGGCAGGCCATAGCCGCGATAGCCCATGGCAATCTTTGCGACAAGCCGCAGATGACTGGTGACAAGCTGGTGCGCAGCATCCACATCGCCCTTCTCCTTCCAGGCCTTGGCAAGCATGTATTCCTGTTTCTGCTCGAGCATTGGAAAGGCGCGGATCTGCTCCAGATAACGTGACAGGTTCCCGTCAGGAGACAGGACAGGGAGATTGGTTTTGGCAGCCATTGTCAATTCCTCGCACGTTATTGCATTCAACCTGAAGCATCTAACCACCCTTCATCGGCGAAATTAAGGTGGTTTTTGGCAAAAGTCTTTTTCAGATTCCCATTATTATTGCCAAATTGGGCAAGAATAGGGCTGTTCTGGCACCCTGTTATAGGCTGTTACGCGCGGCAAAATCCATACTTAAACACTGTTTTTAAATGATTTAACCGAAACATCCTTGGAAATGTCCCAGATTGGTCAAATGTGCCACCATTCTATCGGCTGGAACTGGCCCGCGCCGCTACAGCCTTTTCCATCAGCTGATGCAGATGCGCCATATCTGCCGGCATGTCGGTGCTGAAGGCCAGAGCCTCGCCGGTTACCGGATGGGCAAAGCCCAGATGCGCCGCATGCAGAGCCTGCCGACCAAAACTCCGCAATTGCCCGAGGCAGGTGCGCGAGAGATTGTCCGGCATCTGGCTCGCTCTGGCTGGCTTGCCATAGAGCGGATCTCCGATCACGCCATGGCCGATATGCGCCATATGCACCCTGATCTGATGCGTGCGCCCGGTTTCCAGCCGACACTCGATCAGCGATCCAAAGGGTGGATAGACCCGTAACATCTGCCAGTGGGTGATGGCCTTGCGCCCTTTAGCGGTGACGGCCTGACGCTTGCGATCACGCTCGGCACGGCCAATGGGAGCATCGACCGATCCCTGCCGGTCAACGCCACTGCTCCAGACAAGTGCATGGTAGTGCCGGTCAAGGTCATGTGCGGCGAACATGTCAGTCAGGCGCTGGTGGGCGCGGTCAGTCTTGGCAGCCATCATCACGCCGGATGTGTCCTTGTCGAGCCGATGGACAATACCCGGCCGCATGACCCCGCCAATGCCGGTCAGGCTGGGGCCGCAATGGGCGATCAGCGCGTTGACAAGTGTTCCCGACGGGCTGCCCGGGGCCGGATGGACGACCATTCCGGCTGGCTTGTTGATGACGATGAGATGCTCATCCTCAAACAGGATGTCCAGAGCGATGGCTTCGCCTTGCGGTGTTGGGTCGCTTGGTTTGGGGACCGCCAGTTGATAGACTGCGCTGGGCTTTATGCCGGCCGAGGGGTCCGTAATGATTGTCTCATTCTCACGCAGGCATCCATCCAGAACCAGCGCCTTGATCCGGCTGCGGGACAGGCTGTGGCTGTCGGCTGGCGCGCCATCCTCACTGTTGCGGGCTGCGATGGCGGTGGCAAGAAAACGGTCAAGGCGTTCGCCGCCAGCATCATCAGATGCGGTGATCCGGATGATCTCGCCTGTCGCGGCATCCCCTGATAAGGCGTCGGTGTTGTCTGAATTTACGGTGGGAGTGGTCATGGGCAGGGACAATAGCCTATAATGGCAGCGTGTGATAGGCTGGTATCGTTGCGAGCGTATCTCTTTGCTGACGCCTGCCTGCCTTTCATCCCCTGCGCGCCCATGGAGCAATTTCATGCAAGACCCGTCCCCCGATGCGGCAGTTGATCAAGCCGATGTCCATCAACCCTCTGCCGTGGTGCGGCATCTGGGGCTGATCAAGGCGCTGGCCATCATCATGGCGGTGCTGATCGTTGCTGCCCTTGTGGTGATTGTAGTGACGATCTACTCGCGGCTGCAGGCCGGTTCCGCCAATCGCGCGGCAAGCGAGGTCAATCTCGTTCTGCCAGCCGGCGCGCATGTAAGCGCTGCCTCATCTGACAAATCTGGGATGGTTCTGGTTCTTGACATGCCGGATGGACAGCAAATCTGGCGCATGACAAATACTGGCAGGGTCACACAGAAAATCACCCTGAAGGCTGACTAGCCAGCCAGAATGAAGTCGAAATAGACTGACAGCACCATGCCCTCAAGAGGCATGTTGCCAAATGACAGTACGTCATAACCGATGACAAGAGGGAACAGGTAATAGCGTAAAATCAGCAGGATGATGGCGGCGTAAAGAGGAGCGATCCGGTCGATCACCCATGCCGGTGTCAGGGGGCGTGTCGCTGCCATCACCGGGCTGGTGAAGCTGACCAGCAGGCGCATGGGCAAAACGCGGCTGTCTTCCTTGATGAAGATGGTCAGCAAAAAACGCAGCAAAGCCGCCCACATCAAAACGCCCAGTGGCAAATCCACCAGAATCCCCAGCGCGGGTGCGCTCTGTACCAACAGATTACCAGTCATTCCAAAAGCGTCGCCGATGTTGCGGTTTCGATGGCGCCAGCATAGCACCAACTTGCCCGTGCCGCCAGCCTCCGTCCGGCAGTTGCTGCCATGCGCAGGGTAAATTGTCGTTTCAGCATTGTTATACGCAGTGGCACAGGCTAAAACGCCATGTGATGCGCCATGTCGGTGCGCGCGCAATGTTATTCTGCCCCATGGGACCTGCCTGATGGCAGAGACGTCGGGGAGTCGCCCCAAAAGGAGTTACCATGTCCAGCCATCAATATGTATATGTAATGCATCGTCTTTCAAAAAGTTGGCCCGGTGGCAAGGAAGTTCTGAAAAATGTCAGCCTGTCATTCCTGCCGGGAGCGAAGATCGGTGTTCTGGGTCTGAACGGCGCTGGCAAATCGACTTTGCTGCGGATCATGGCGGGGCTGGACACTGAATTCAATGGCGAGGCGTGGGCTGCCGACGGGATCAAGGTTGGTTATCTGGCGCAGGAACCCGAGCTTGATGAGAGTCTGGATGTCGCTGGCAATGTGTTGGCTGGTCTTGGCCGTGGAAAAGAACTGATGGACCGGTTCAACGAGGTCAGCGCCCGCTTTGCCGAGGAATTGACCGAAGATGAGATGAACGCCGTCATTGCCGAGCAGGCGGAGTTGCAGGAAGAGATAGATGCGATTGATGGCTGGGATCTCGAGCGCAAGGCGGAGATTGCGATGGATGCCCTGCGCGTGCCACCAGGCGAATCCGATGTGACGAAATTGTCGGGTGGTGAAAAGCGCCGTGTTGCCTTGTGCAAATTGTTGTTGAGTGCGCCTGACATGCTGCTGCTTGACGAGCCGACAAACCATCTGGACGCCGAGTCGGTAAGCTGGCTGCAGCAGTTCCTGCATGATTTTCCCGGAACAGTCGTGACCATCACGCATGACCGCTATTTTCTCGATGAGGTTGCTGGCTGGATACTGGAGTTGGACCGCGGTGCCGGCATCCCCTATGAAGGCAATTATTCCGGTTGGCTGGAGCAGAAGCAGAAACGTCTTGAACAGGAAGGACGTGCCGAGGATGCGCGGGTGAAATCGCTGTCGCGTGAGCTTGAGTGGGTCCGTTCGGCACCCAAGGCGCGGCAGGCAAAATCCAAAGCGCGGATCAATGCCTATGAAAAGCTGCTCGCCGATGATCAGCAGCGTCAGATGGATGTCGCTAAAATCCACATTCCAGCAGGACCGCGTCTTGGTGACGTGGTGATCAATGCCGAGGGTCTTGGCAAGGGCTTTGGTGATCGCTTGCTGATCGATGATCTGTCATTCCGTCTGCCGCCAGGCGGCATTGTCGGGGTGATTGGACCAAACGGTGCAGGTAAGACCACTTTATTCCGGATGATCACTGGCGCCGATGCGCCGGACAGTGGCAGCTTCACCATCGGTGACACTGTCAAGCTAGGTTATGTCGATCAGTCCCGTGATGATCTGGAGGAGGGCAAAACTGTCTGGGAAGTTATCTCAGATGGCCTTGATGAGATTGAACTTGGCAAGCGTACGATGGCGTCCCGCGCCTATGTCGGGCAGTTCAATTTCAAGGGAGGCGATCAGCAGAAGCAGGTCAGCCAGCTCTCGGGTGGTGAACGTAACCGTGTGCATCTGGCAAAAATGTTGAAAAGCGGTGCCAATCTGCTGCTGCTTGATGAGCCAACCAATGATCTTGATGTGGACACGCTGCGGGCACTTGAAGAGGCGCTCGAGGAATTTGCCGGCTGCGCCGTGGTCGTCAGTCACGACCGGTGGTTCCTTGACCGCATTGCCACGCACATTCTGGCTTTTGAGGGCAACAGCCATGTTGAGTGGTTCGAGGGCAACTACGAGGCCTATGAGGCGGACAAGAAACGCCGGCTCGGCGCAGAGGCTGATCGCCCGACGCGGATCAAATACAAGCCCATCAGCCGCTAGCGGTTTCACGTTGCGCCAGCAGGCTCTGCTTTGACAGGGCTGGCTGGGGCGGTGCT
>JAYNHH010000003.1:52551-54224 GCA_038107835.1 Alphaproteobacteria bacterium | reverse complement strand
GGTTTCACGTTGCGCCAGCAGGCTCTGCTTTGACAGGGCTGGCTGGGGCGGTGCTAGCTGGCCAGCTTCTCGCGCATCGCCGTGATAAGTGCGCCAAACTCGCCCTTGTTCTTGCGGATGATGGCAATGTTTTCCTGTTTCTGCGTGACCAGCATCGAAATATTCTCGATTTCGATGTCGAGAACCTTGACCGGTTTACCGGGCAGAGTTGTCACCCGCCAGTTCACCAATACCGAGGGGCGGTCCCCCACGGCGTCGCTGAAGCGGCCCGTGACGAGGACCAGCTTGCTGCCCTTTTCGGTGCTTGTAACATGGCTGTATTCAAGTCCCTTGAGCTGGTCAAAATTGCGCATGACTGTGCCGATGATCACCTCGCGGATCACCAGCTCATATTCCTGCTTTTCGGAAGCACTGGCAGCGCGCCAATATTGGCCAGCTGAAAATCGGGTGATGCCGGGAAAGTCAAAATAGGTGTCCAGCAGTTCGGTCACCTGTTCTGTGCGCGTGGCAGGATCACCGTGGTCGGTTGCCAGCAGGCTTTTTGCCGACCCGATCATAGCCTCGATATGCGCCTCGGCAGCTCCGCTGTGACCATCGGCTTTGGCTGGCTGCGCCACTGTCCACAGAGATGCCAGAAGCATCAGCACGGGCGTTATACGGCGGATTGGTGTAGTAGCTGAAACCGGTGTCATGACTCATCCTCAAAAAAGGCATCAAACTCGTCATCACTCTCAGAGGCACCGATGGTGGCGCTTACCCTGTCCTCCAGCATGCCGGCTCTAGTCTGATAATAAACCGATCTGACGCGTGAATAGGGGTCGATGGCATTGTATTTGACGTCATTGAACGCATCAAATGTCCGCGCGCGGAAATCGACTGCGGCAACCGGTGTGCGCAGCTGGTTGACGGTCTGCAGGCTACCACTTCCGGCCAGTGTGCCAACCGGATCCATCACCATGTCGCCTATGGTGCCGACAAGGCTGCGCGTGGTTCTGGGGCCTAGAAACGGGACCATCAGAAAGGAACCCTCAGGCACGTTGGCGGCGGCGAGAGTCTGGCCAAAATCTTCTTTGATGATTGGTGTCTCGTCTTCCATCAGATCAGCAAATCCAAGTGTCAGGCCATTGACCAGAAAATTCAATGTGGCCAGGCCAGCATTTTCGGCTTTGCCCTGAAGCGCCGAGTTGATCGCTGTCGAGGGCATTCCCGCCCATTTGATGTGGTTGCCGATGGCACGTTGACCGCCTTGCGGCACACCAGTTCGATAGGCATCGGCGACGGGCTCAACAACATAGGTGTCAAAGCCCATATTGAAGGCAAAAACCTTGCGGTTTTCGCTTTCGAATGGATCTCTCAAGTCGCTGCGCTGGTTTTCTGGTAATGAGCTGCATCCAGAGACAACAGACATTGCAACAGCTGCAGTGAAAAACGCGACTGATGATTTTGTCATTTTCTGGCTCATCATTCTAACTGAATACCGCATTGTTCTTCCGCACTCGACGTCCATGGCGTGACGAGCATATCCCAATTATCTAAAGTATAAAACGGGTTTTGCCGAAATGAAGTGTCATGGCCAATTATCACCATCGTGATTTCTCCAATCGCGATCATCAATATCCTTGGCCCAATCCGCTGAATGCGCGATTCTGTTTTCCTTGTATTGCGACACTTCG
>JAYNHH010000003.1:16809-52451 GCA_038107835.1 Alphaproteobacteria bacterium | reverse complement strand
GTATTGCGACACTTCGGAAGTTGACCATGCGGTGGCTATTTGCGAGTTTGCACCTGTCATGAACGATGTATCACTTCCCAATCGCCCCTGGCTTGATGGCCTCAATTCCGCGCAGCAGGAAGCTGTCCAGGCGCTGGATGGGCCGGTGCTGGTGCTGTCTGGCGCAGGTACCGGCAAAACCCGCGTGCTGACTGCGCGTTTGGCTGAACTTGTGGCGACCGATACGGCGAAGCCATGGAACATTCTGGCTGTGACATTCACCAACAAGGCCGCCCGTGAAATGAAAATGCGGGTGGCGAATATGGTTGGCCCGATGGCCGAGCAGGTGTGGCTTGGCACATTTCATGCGCTGGCGGCGCGGATGCTGCGTCGGCATGCTGATCTTGTCAGCCTGAAGCCTGATTTTACAATTCTCGATGTTGATGACCAGACACGGCTGCTGAAGCAAATGCTCGAGGCCAAAGATCTCGATGCCAAGCGGTGGCCGGTCCGCATGCTGGGCGGCGTTATCTCGCGCTGGAAAGACCGTGGCCTGACACCGGATAAGGTGGGGGCGGCGGAGGCCGGAGATATTGCCAATGGCCGCATACGGGAAATCTATGCGGACTATCAAGCCCGGCTGCTGGCGCTGAACGCCGTGGATTTTGGTGATTTGCTGCTGCATGTGCTGACCATTCTGCAGACTCATCCGGACGTGCTGGCTGAGTATCAGGCGCGTATCACGCATGTCATGGTCGATGAATATCAGGATACGAATGTCGCCCAATATCTGTGGCTGCGGCTGTTAACAGGGACACGAAACAATCTGTGCTGTGTCGGCGATGACGACCAGTCAATCTATGGGTGGCGGGGCGCTGAGGTTGGTAACATACTCAAATTCGAGAGCGATTTCACTGGTGCCAAAACGGTCCGGCTGGAGGAAAATTATCGGTCGACAGGGCATATTCTGGCCGCTGCCTCGGCGGTGATTGCGCATAATGAGACACGGCTTGGCAAAACCCTGTTCACGGCTGCCGAAGAGGGCGAGAAATTGCGCGTCAACGGCTATTGGGATGGTGCCGATGAGGCGCGGACAGTTTCCAGCCAGATTGAGCGCATGATGGAAGAGGGCGGTGACCTGTCGCAGATCGCAGTGCTGGTGCGTGCAGGGTTTCAGACGCGTGAATTCGAGGAACGGTTCATCGCGATTGGCCTTCCCTACCGTGTCGTCGGCGCAAAATTCTATGAGCGCGCAGAGATCCGCGATGCCATCGCCTATTTCCGCCTGATCGCCCAGCCTGCCGACGATCTGGCATTTGAACGCATTGTCAATCTGCCGAAACGCGGTCTGGGCGCGGCCAGCCTGCAGGCGATCCACATTCAGGCGCGTGCCTCGCAAAAGCCACTAATGGCCGCCGCCTTTGACCTGATCGAAACTGACGAATTGCGGCCAGCCGCCAGAACGTCGCTCACCGAGTTCATCAGAGATGTCAAACGGTGGCGTGATGCGGTTGCCAGCATGCATCATGCCGACCTTGCGAAAACGGTCCTCGATGAGTCCGGCTACACCCGGATGTGGCAGCTGGATAAATCACCTGATGCCGAGGGGCGATTGGAGAATTTAACCGAGCTTGTCAATGCGATGCAGGAATTTGACTCGCTGGCTGGTTTTCTTGAACATATCGCCCTTGTCATGGATGGTGACACTGAGGCAGAGAATGGCGAGGTCACGTTGATGACGCTGCATGCCGCCAAAGGGCTTGAGTTTGATACCATTTTCATGCCCGGCTGGGAGGAGGGGATCTTTCCAAGCCAGCGGACCATTGACGAGAACGGAGCTGTTGGCCTTGAGGAGGAGCGCCGCCTTGCCTATGTCGGCATAACACGGGCGCGCAAGCTGGTTCATATAAGCTACGCTGGATCGCGGCGCATTCATGGACAATGGCAGTCGGCCATTCCATCCCGGTTTCTGCAGGAGCTCCCTGCCGACAGCATAATCGAGGACAATGTGCAGGGGATGCAGGCAATGGGTGGTGGTTTTGGCCGCGCCACACCGGCTGAGCTTGCCGATGCCTCGCATTTTGGCGGGATGTCGGGCTATGGCCCCGGATGGCGACGCATGGCGGCCCGACAGCAGCAAGCAAGTGACCCCAGCTTCATCGCTCAGGACAGCGGCACCGCTTTTGCCATCGGCGACCGCGTTTTTCATCAGAAATTCGGGATGGGAAATGTCATCAATGTCGATGGCGACAAACTGGAAATCGCCTTTGACCGTGCCGGCCACAAAAAGGTTGTCTCCGGTTTTGTGAGTAAACCATGACCCAGCCAATGACCCAGCAGAGTCAAAATCCCCATGCCGCGAATGTCACGCTCTATCGGGTAACGATCACCCTGCCGGAGCGTGTGACGACCCGCGAGGCTGGTCATATAGAAACTGTCTTTTCTGAATTGATGGAGAGCCTTGCCACATCGCACCTGCAGCTTGCCGATCAGCGCTGGCTTATTGAAGCGCTGTTTGATTTTGAACCTGAGAGATCGGTTGTCATGGCAATGCTTGACCAACCGCTTGGTGTTCTGGGCCTTGGTGACATCGAACTGGAGATTGGCCTGCTCGAACAGCGCGACTGGCTGGCTGAAAACAGGGCATCCTTTCCCCCACTGCATATTGGCCGCGTCTGGATTCATGGCAGCCATGTGGAGCAGCCCGCACCGGCTGGCAGTCTGCCGCTGATGGTTGAGGCCGCGCAGGCTTTTGGGTCTGGAACGCATCCGACAACCGAGGGCTGTCTGCGCGCCATGCAGATGATTGCCGCGCTGTCACGTCCCGCACCGGCCAAGGTTCTCGATATGGGCTGTGGGTCTGCCATTCTGGCGATGGCGGCGCTGAAAATCTGGCCATCATCATGGGTGATGGCGGTGGACAATGATCCCATTGCCGTGCGCGTTGCCAGTGCCAACGCGCGGCTGAATGGTATTGCCCCGCAGCAGATGCGTTGTGTCGTCTCAGCGGGCTTTGCTGGACGCGCGGTGCGCCAGGCCGGTCCCTATGACGTGATTCTTGCGAACATCCTCGCCGGCCCCCTGCGCCGTATGGCGCCTGATCTGGCGCCCTATCTGGCGGCCAATGGTTGGTTGATTCTCTCGGGCATTCTCAATGAACAGTCTGTTGCGGTCGAGCGTGCCTATGCCGCACAGGGCTTGCGGTGCTGGACGATGCTGCGCATCGGCGATTGGACGGTGATCGTCATGCGGCCAGCGGCCATTGGCGCGATGCTAGGACTGTGGCATGGTCGCCAATCAGGCGCGATAGCAACGCAGGAGGAGTGAGCACAATGGCAGAGACAAAGCAGCATGACCTGCGGCTCGCCGCTCTGCGCGAAAGACTGGTCTCACAGCAGCTTGATGGCTGGTTCGTTGGGCGCGAGGATATGTATCAGGGTGAAGAGGTTCAGGCAGGTGATGAGAGGCTTGCCTTCCTGTGCGGGTTTACTGGCTCGGCCGGCTTTGGCCTTGTGCTGAGAGACAGTGCTGCCCTGTTCAGCGATGGCCGCTACACGCTGCAGATGACGAACCAGACCAATCAGATGGATTGGACCACCCACACCATGCCCGAGGAAACGCTTGCCACCTGGCTGAAGGGAATTTCCGTTTCCGGGCTGACGATCGGCGTTGATAAGAAGCTGGTGACGCTTGACACTTTCGACAGGTTGGCGCGTACTTTTGGGGAAGCTGGCGCCACGCTGCTTGGCACCGATATCAATCCGGTCGACGCCATCTGGCAGGACCGGCCGTCGCCACCGGTGCCTGCACCGTTTCGGCTTGATGCGGCAACAGCCGGCGCGTCGATGTCGGAAAAGCTGCAACAGTTGGATGCCGTATTACAGGAAGCTGATTGCACGGCCATTTTTCTCAGCCGTGTCGATTCGGTCAACTGGCTGACCAACATTCGGGGCCGTGACCTTCCCTGTACGCCCGTGATGCAGGCTTATGCACTGTATCACCGCGAAAATGGGCTGATCCTGCTGGCTGAACCCGGGCGGTTGGCGGCGGTGATGGCGGATGATCTGGCCACCGATGCGTCGGTTGTGCCATTGACGGATTTTGCCGGCCTGCTGGGTCCGGAGGCGGGTTATGCCAGCGGTACGAAAGTGATGATTGAGGCGGCCAGCCTGCCAAAGTCTCTTCATGACATTCTCGACGGCAGCGCTGTCGAACTGGTCCGCCGCGCCTGTCCGGTAATGCATGCCAAGGCAGTGAAGAATGAGGTTGAGCAGGAAGGTACGCGCCGCGCCCATATCGAGGATGGTGCCAGCATGGTACGATTCCTGTCATGGCTGGAGACAGTGTCCCCTGGCCAGATGCAGGAAACAGAGATTGCGGCGCATTTGCTCTCCATCCGCCGCGAAAACCCAAATTTCATCTCCTCCAGTTTCGAGACCATCTGCGGATCGGGGCCAAATGGGGCGATTGTCCATTACCGCGCCATTGAGGGTGCCGACAGTGCGCTTATCGGTAACAGTCTGCTGCTGGTGGATTCGGGTGCGCATTACACTAGTGGCACGACCGACATTACCCGTACCATGGCGATAGGCAACCCCAGCGATGAGATGCGCCACGCGTTTACCTGCGTCCTCAAGGGACATATCGCCGTAGCACGTGCCCGCTTTCCAGCAGACAGCACAGGCCAGCAGATCGATGTTCTGGCACGCGGACCACTATGGGCAGAGGGTCTGGATTACGCCCATGGAACAGGCCATGGCGTTGGCCATATCATGCAGGTGCATGAGGGTCCGGCGAGCCTGTCCAAACGTGGCACGGAACGGCTTGTCACCGGTATGCTGCTCTCGAATGAGCCGGGCTATTACAGACAGGGTGAATGGGGCATCCGCATCGAGAATCTTATCATCATCAATCCGCCTGATGACGCTGGTTTTCTCAGTTTCGAGACAGTTACCCACTGTCCGATCGACAAGCGGTTGGTCGTTACCGCGATGCTGAATGAGGCCGAACGTGCGTGGCTGGATGCGTATCACTCTCAGGTTGAGGCGCTATTGCTGCCGTTGCTCGATGGTGATGAGGTTGTGCAGGACTGGTTGCGCCGGGCCTGCGCACCGCTTTGATCCTATTTATCGATCAAAGCCAGCCAGGCATTCTCGTCGAGGACGGTGACACCAAGCTCGCCAGCTTTGCGGGCCTTTGAGCCAGCATCTGCCCCGGCGACCAGAAAATCAGTCTTTGCCGAAACCGACCCGGAGACTTTCGCGCCGAGTGATTCCGCCCGTGCCTTCGCTTCTGCCCGGGACATGCCGGCAAGCGTACCGGTGAAAACAATGGTCTTGCCACTTACCGGGCTGTCATCTGCCGGCCTGTCCGGCGGAATGATCGTGACTTCGCTGGCAAGGTCGATGACCATATCGCGGTTTGCCTGTGCGAGGAAAAAAGTGATGATGTCAGACGCCATCAACGCGCCAACCTGATCGATCTCCACCAGTTCGGCCATCGCGGCCTCACTATCCACGTCTGGTGCAATAGCCGTCAGCAACTTGTCCAGGCTGTCATAGTGAAGCGCCAGAATGCGGGCTGTGGCCTGTCCCACCTGCCGGATGCCAAGCGCGTAGATAAACCGCTCAAATCCTATGGTTCGCCGTGTTTCGATCGAAGTCATCAGATTGCGGATGGAGATTTCGCCGTAGCCATCAAGGGTGGCGATCTCCTCCTGCCTTTCATGCAGTCGAAAGATATCGGCTGGCAAAGCCACCCAGCCAAGCTCGGTGAATTGCTCGATCTGTCGCGCTCCAAGCCCCTCAATGTCGAAGGCGTCACGTGAGACGAAATGTTTGAGCCATTCAAGCCGCTGTGCGTCACAGCTGACACCGTTGGTGCAACGACGCACGGCCTCACCTTCTGGTCTGATCGCGTCTGCCCCGCAGACCGGACAGAGTTCTGGAAACTTGTATTCGGTGCTGTCTGTCGGCCGTTGATCTTTAATAACGCGAACAATTTGCGGAATGACATCGCCAGCCCGCTGGATCACCACAGTATCGCCAATGCGGATGTCCTTGCGGTTGATCTCGTCTTCGTTATGCAAGGTTGCGTTGGAGACTACGACTCCACCAACCGTGATTGGTTCCAGCCTCGCCACCGGAGTCAGCGCACCGGTGCGCCCCACTTGAATGTCGATCGCGCGGATGATGGTCTGTGCCTGTTCGGCTGGAAATTTATGCGCCAGCGCCCATCGTGGTGCGCGTGCCACCTGGCCAAGCCGACTCTGGTAGTCATGCCGGTCAACCTTGTAGACGACACCGTCAATGTCATAGCTGAGTGTCGCCCTGGCATCGCCAATGGCTTTATATGTGTCCAGCAGCTCGGCAACTGACAGGCACCGTGCCGACAGCGTATTTACGGCGAAGCCAAAGCTCGTGAGTGTCGCCAGAAAGTCCCAATGCGTTCCGGCGATCTCGGCGCTGCATTCGCCCATCGAATAGGCAAAGAAACGCAATTTGCGGCCGCTGGTGACGCTGGCATCCTTTTGCCTGAGCGAGCCGGCGGCAGCGTTACGGGGATTGGCAAACAGTTTGCCCCCACCTGCCTGCTGCGCCTCATTCAGCGCCAGAAAATCTTCGCGGTCCATATAGATTTCGCCGCGCACCTCAAGAATGGTGGGCGGTGTTCCGGCAAGCTGTTTTGGAATAGCGTCCACCTGCATGATGTTTGCCGTGACATCCTCGCCCTCGCTGCCGTCGCCGCGTGTGGCAGCCTGTTTCAGCCGACCGCTCTCATAGCGCAGCGAGAGTGAGAGTCCATCAATCTTTGGCTCGGCGGTCAGTGCCAGCTCATCACCATCATCGAGCGACAGAAACCGGCGAATGCGCGCAACGAAATCAGTGATATCCTCGTCAGAGAAACCATTGCTGAGTGACAGCATCGGTCGCGCATGCCGGATCTTGCCAAAGCCGCCAGCAACCGGCGCACCGATACGCTCGGATGGGCTGTCAGCGCGCATCAGATTGGGAAAGGCGGCCTCAAGGTCGCGGTTGCGGGCGACCAGCCGGTCATAGACAGCATCGCTGATAACCGGGTCATCCGCGCCATGATATCGGCTGTCGTGATAGGCGATTGCGGCGGCAAGCAGCGCCAGTTCATCCGCTGCCTCGAGCATATCCATCTGCCCGGGATCGGTGGTACCCGCGGTGATGCTGGCAAATTCCTGATCTGATGCCGGAACCTTGGCCATTTACCCCTCCATCAGGGCGGCCGCGGCGGCGCGCGCCTCTGGCGTGATTTCCTCGCCAGCCAGCATGCGGGCAATTTCCTCGGTACGGGCGATGGCATCGAGCGGCTTGGTGCCGCTGACAACACCGCTGTCGCTGGTGGTCTTGGCGATACGCATATGATGCGATCCCTTGGCTGCAACCTGCGGTGAATGTGTGACAACAAGTGTCTGCATGCCTGCGCCAAGGCGCAACAACCTCTCACCAACCGCTGCGGCAACCGCGCCGCCGACCCCTGAATCCACCTCGTCAAAAATCAACGTCCGGCCAGCGCCGCTATCCTCCAGCGAGACCTTCAGTGCCAACAGAAAACGCGCCAGCTCACCACCCGATGCGATGCGGTCTATGGGGCCTGCTTTCATTCCCTTGTTGGTGCTCGCCTCAAAGCGAACCTGATCCATTCCGAGCGGACCCCATTGCGTCTCGGCAAGTGGCGTGATGGCGGTGATAAATTCTGCGTTTTCGAGTTTCAGCGGGGGAAGCTCAGCCATCACCTTGGCATCGAGGTGGGCGGCAGCGGCATGGCGGTTATTACTGATGATTTTTGCCATTTCGCGGTAATAGTCGCCCCATTGGCGTTCGTTTTCGGCAAGGCCAGCCAGTGCGCCAGCTGAATCCTCCAACCTGGCGAGCGACTCGGCAAGTCTTGTATGCATCTCCGGCAGCTCATCAACCTCACAACCATGTTTGCGCGCTTGCTGACGCAATTCATGCAGCCGGTCATCGACTTCCTGCAATCTGTTTGGATCTGCCTCCAATTCATGTGCCGCGCTGCTGATCGCCGTGCTGGCCTCGGTGAGCTCAGCGTCGGCACGTTCCAATGCTGTGAGTGCCTGATCCAACCCGCCGCCAGCCAATGGTGCCACCCGTTCAAGTGCGGCGCGGGCCTTGCCAAGAAGCGTCTGTGCCCCATCCTCGCCGAGGATGGCATCATCGGCCATGGCAAGACCTTCGCCAATTCTGCCGACATTGCCCAGCATTTCGCGTTGGCTGGTCAGATGTGCCTCCTCACCCGCCTGCGGTGCCAGTGCATCAAGCTGCTCCACCGCATCGCGCAGCCATTCTTCCTCGGCACGCGCCTTGTCCAATTCCTGCTTTGCCTGCGCCAGATTGCGCTTTGCCTGTTGCCAGCTGGTCCAGCCAGCGCCCAGCTTGCCAAGTGTGTCGGCATGGCCGGCTGCCTTGTCAAGCAGCGTGATGTGAGTTGCCACATCGAGCAGGCCACGCCCCTCGAACTGCCCCTGAATTTCCACCAGCATATCACCAATCTCGCGCAGCAGGCCGAGCGAGACGGGAACATCATTGATGCTGGCGTTGGATTTGCCGTCGCGTTTGAGACGGCGGCGCAGGATCAGCATATCGTCGGTGGCAATGCCAGCCTCATCAAGACGGGCATTTGCCGGGTGGTCCCTGGCAAGGGTGAAACTTGCTGTAACCTGTGCCTGATCGGAGTCATTGCGGATCAGCGCAAAATCGGCCCTGCTGCCAACTGTCAGCCCAAGTGCGTCCAGCAGTATCGATTTGCCTGCACCGGTCTCGCCGGTCAGTACGGTCAACCCAGCACCGAATTGCAGGGTCATCTGTTCAATAAGGACAATGTTGGAAACAGTGAGGCTATGCAGCATCGCTAATTTTCAAAGAGGCTTGTCAGGGTTTCCATGGACCGTGTAAAAATGCCTTTTGGCAGCTCGCGTTCGGGATTTGCTTCTATCTCGGCAAGACGCTCGGTCCAGATTGAGTCCGGGAAGTTGTAACTCGCCACCGAGCCAACACGCCCTGCCTCATCGACAAGGCCCAGTGCCAGATAGGCTTCGGTCATGCGGAACAGCGCCTCCGGCACCTGATTTGTCGTCTGATAGTCTTCGATGACCGTTTCAAAACGCCGCAATGCGGCACCGTAATGCCCGCTCTGCAGGTAATAGCGGCCAACGGCCATTTCCTTGCCAGCCAGATGCGAACGCGCAAGATCAATCTTCAACAGGGCATCGCGGCCATAGGCACCAGAAGGAAAGCGGCGCTGCAGCTCTTCAAAGGCAGTCAGCGCCAGCCGGGTCATTTCGGCATCGCGCTCGACATCGACAATCTGTTCATAATAGCTGAGCGCGATCAGGTAATAGGCATATTCCACGCGCTTGTCGGCTGGATTAAGCTCAATGAAGCGCTGCAATGCCGCTACGGCCCGTGGATAGTCATTTTCCTGGTAAAAGGCCCATGCCGCCATGATCTGTGCCTGCACAGCAAGGCTTGAATAGGGGTGCTGGCGCTCGACCTCCTCGAATTGCGGTGCCGCTGCCTTGGTGTCGCCAGCGAGCGCGCTGGCCAGTGCCTCGTTGTAGAGTTCGTCAACCGGACGTTCGACCTGCTCCACAACTTCGTCGGAAGCACAACCCGCCAGAAGGACCAGCGTTGCCACAAGCAGGCGTTTGGGAATCGAATAGGCCAAATTGAAGCTCCATCACTGGCATTCATGTTCAGCAGGCAGGTGCCGGCCCATGCGCGGCGGGTCCCGCGAACGGGCCAACAATAGCCGGTCAGCGGGCCGGTGAAAAGGGGCTGCTTTCTGATTTTAGGTGGACGGGGCGACGACGCCAGGTCAATAGAGGCGAATTGGGTGGGGGCGAGTGGCTAGACGGCAGCGGCGGCGGCCACTTCAGGCAGTGCATAGCCGTCGGAACTTGCCATCGGCACACCATCTTCGATGATCTGATAGGCCATGGGGTCACTCCACAGTGTCTGCACCAGTTTGGTGCTCAGTGCGTGTCCGGGGCGGAACGATGTCAGCTTGCCTCTGATCTGCATGCCCAGCAGATACAGGTCACCAAGACAATCAAGTGCTTTGTGGCGAACAAATTCATTGTCCATCCGAAGCCCGCCCTCATTCAGTACTGCCCCATTTTCGACAACAACGGCATTGTTCAGGGAGCCACCAAGTGCAAGTCCTGCATTCTGCATGAATTCGACATCGCGCATTTGACAGAAAGTCCGCGCACTTGCGAGTTCTGCCTCGAATTTCCCATTGCCATGACGGTAGTGATAATTCTGTTTGCCGATTGCCGTATCCTCAAAATCGATTTCAATGTCGATCTCAAGCTGATCGGCAGGCTCAATCCGCGCCCAGGCACCGCATTCCAGCTGTACCTCGATTGGTTTGGTCACAACAAGGTGGCGGCGGCGGGCAGCCTGCACCGTCAGGCCGACCCGGTTGATCGCATCCACCAGCGGCTTGCTGCTGCCATCCAGAATGGGTGCTTCGCAGGCATCAATATCAACAATCGCGTTGTCAACACCAAGGCCGGCAAAGGCTGCCATGAAGTGTTCAACGGTTTCAAGGCCGACGCCATCACCATTCTCGATCCGGGTACACAGCCGCGCCTCGGTTGCATATTCGGCGTGTGCTGGAACTGTTTGCAGGCTTTCCTCGACATCGATCCGGCGGAATTTGATGCCGCTGTTGGCCGGGGCAGGACAGATCACCGCACGAACATACCGGCCAGAATGCAGGCCGATATCCTCAAGCTGGATCTTGTCGGCCAAAGTCGTCTGGAAAGGTTGATCGATGAACATTCAGGCCTGGCCCTTAAATTCTTGTTTCGCTCTTGGCCGGTTTCGACCAATGTTCATTTGCGAGAGGCGATCGACGCATTAGCAATATTTTGCCTATTGTGCGGTGTCTCACCCCTGCGGGTCAAAAAAAGACCCGAATGCATCCTATGAAGCACCCGGGTCCTGGGCAAATCACATTTGGTTACGGATTGTAGCAATGTGATCCGTTTGCGTTTATCTGCCTCTAATTGGCCTGACGGCGCAGGAAAGCAGGAATATCAAGGTCATCGCCTGCATTGTCGAGCGTGCCCTGCGTGCCGCTTGCCGATTCAGGCTTGCTGCTCGCTGTTGCACTGTCGTCATTGCCGTGCTGCACCATGTCGCCCCGTGGCAGATCCAGAATTGAGCTGGTCCTCTCTGCTGGTGTGCCGGTCTTCTCCATCGCCAGATCCGGTGTGGTCTTGGCAGTTGCGGCATTGTCTGGCTTCTGGCTCCAAAGACCTGAGATTTTGTTGATCAGGCTTGGCCGGGAAGCGGTCGCCTCACCAGTCGTGGGAACTGGCTCCTCTTCCGGCATTTTTGCAGCAGCTAGCGGGATGAAGGAGGGTTGTTTTGCCGGTGCCTTTGGCAACAGGAGATCATCTGCTTTGTCCGCAACCAGCGGCTTGGTCATGATGTCAGCCTTGGCCTCGGTCGCCGGTTCTGGCTGCAATGTGGCATTGGCAGAGGTGGCAGCGATATCCATATCGGCATCCGTTGGCTCTGCTGCTGGTGCCAAGATCTCGGCCTCTGGCTCAGAAACCGAATCCTTATCCGTGTCGTCGCTGCTGGTCTCAGCCACTGCGCTTGACGCCACATTTGTCGTTTCACTGGCCGCTGCTACGGCCTCGGTGATGTCGATCTGGCGGTCATCATCTACCTCATTCGCCTCTGCATCCGCGACAGGCTCGTCACTGCCTGCGGCGATGGTCTGCGGGGTAATGATGGTCGAGGTGCGCGGCGGTATAGCGGCTGTGGCCTTCTGCAGCGCCTGCACCGGCCGCGCCATGACTCCGGTCTGCGTGTCGATACCAGTGGCCACGACAGACACCCGCATAATGCCTTCCAGCTTCTCATCAAACGCCGATCCAAAAATAATCACAGCATCCGGGTCAACTTCCTTGCGAATTCGGTTGGCGGCCTCATCAACCTCGAACAGGGTCATGTCCATGCCGCCGGTCACATTGATCAGCACCGCATGTGCGCCCTTCATCGTTGTGTCATCCAGCAATGGATTGTTGATTGCCGCTTCTGCAGCATCAATGGCCCGGCTCTCGCCAGAGGATTCGCCAGTTCCCATCATCGCCTTGCCCATCTCTCCCATCACGGCGCGGATGTCGGCAAAGTCCAGATTGATCATGCCAGGCTTGATCATCAGATCGGTAACCCCGCAGACACCCTGGTGCAGAACCGTATCTGCCATATGGAAGGCATCGGCAAAGGTGGTGCGTTCATTGGCAAGGCGGAACAGGTTCTGGTTGGGGATGACGATCAGCGTGTCGACATGCGCCTGCAGCTCCTCGATTCCGTCCTCAGCCTGTGCCATTCGACGCTGCCCCTCAAATTCAAAGGGTTTGGTGATCACGCCAACGGTCAGAATGCCACGTTCGCGGGCAGCCCGCGCGATGATTGGCGCAGCGCCCGTGCCGGTGCCGCCTCCCATACCAGCGGTGATGAACACCATGTTGCAGTCGGCGAGTTCAGCCATTACATCCTCAAGGCTCTCTTCAGCTGCAGCCCGGCCAATTTCCGGCTTTGAGCCAGCGCCAAGGCCCTGGGTGATTGCACTGCCAAGCTGGATCTTGCGGCTGGACAGCGAATGCGCCAGCGCCTGGCCGTCGGTGTTGGCAACAAGAAAATCAACACCATCCAGATCGGCTGAAATCATGTTGTTGACTGCATTACACCCGGCTCCACCAACACCGACAACGGTGATGCGTGGGCGAAGCTCCTGCATGGTTTGTGGTACACTAAGGTTGATGGTCATGATGTTCTCCCTTCTGTTTGGGTTGACCTTGGTGACAGGTTGCGGGTGGTTGCCCGGAACGGCCTGTCTGTTGGGAGCGGGGCAATGGAACATTGCTGCGTCCCGTGACTGAATTGGGAAATGCCAGCCTCATGGCTTGCGGTGAAAATCTGGTATGACATCTGGGTTGTCCTTGTTCAGAGGTTGTCTCGAAGCCACGCACCAATCCGTTCAATCGGGCCGTGCGGCAGGGTGCGGGTCTGCCGTTCGGCTGGGTCATCATCATCAAGCCGGTTCACATGGATCAGCGCGCCTATCGCCGCAGCGTTGCCAGCACCAATCGTGTCATTTGATAGGCCGGTCACGCCTGTCGGCAGGCCAAGTGTTGTGGTTTTGCCAAGGCTGCTTGCGCAGAAATCATTGAGACCGGTAAGCTGGCTGGCACCTCCGGTCAGAATGAAACGGCTGCCTGCGGCATGCTGCATTTTGGCAGCCTCCATGCGGCGCATCAGCATCTCAAGTATTTCGTCAATCCGTGGACGGATGATCGCGCTCAGCAGATTGCGCTCAATCATCTTGCCGCCGACCTCGATCATATCGCCAAGGCCAGGCAGTGTGATGTTGTCCGACTGGCCCATTTTCACAGCCTGTTTGAGCGGGTCTGGTGCGGTTGCCAATGTGTCGATTGGCATGATTGATCCCTCAACAGCCTTTAGCCGTTCGGCATCGGCGATGGGGGTTGTGAGAATGCGGGCGATATCAGTGGTGACATGATGCCCGCCAAGTGGAATGCTGTCGGCATAGATCAGCTTGCCATCCATGAAAGTCGCCATTGCGGTGGTTCCGCCGCCAAAGTCGATCACGGTGCTGCCAAGGTCACGCTCCTCCTCGCTCAGGCAGGCGATTCCGGCGGCATAACCCGCGTGGATGAAACGGTCCACCGATAGATGGTTCAGCGCCAGCGCCTCACGAAAATTGGCAAGGCTTGTTCTGGCCGCCGAAACTACGGTGTAGTCGACTGACAGAACCCGGCCCCGCATGCCTCGGGGGTCCGAGATGTCGCGCACCTCGTCCAGCCCATATTGCAGGGTCTGCATCTGCATGGCTTGATGCGTCCCCTTTGCCTGGCGGCTTGTTCCCTTGTCCATGAGGCGGCGCATGTCGCGGCGGTTTACCGTATTGTCTGAAAGGGTGATTGATTGCGTCTGAATGGCCGAGGTGGGTTTGCCACCCGGCAGGACAACCGTCACTGAGGACAAGGACAGGCCAGCTTCCCGTTCGGCAGCCTGTACGGTTTTGCCAATTACCTCGCTGATCGCCTCAAGGTCGCTGATTTCACCACCGCGCATGCCAGCAGAGGCGTGCGTTCCTTGGCCAAGCAGATGCAGCCCCCCCTGGCGGTCAGAATCGGCGATCAGGCAACAGATCTTTGACGAACCGATATCAAGAACGGCGAAGGGACGACGGTTGGCGCGGCTACGGCGGAGCTTCATCTCGGTCTCCCAGTTATGTTTTTCTGAATGTTCATGTGTTCTGCCCCTCACCACGCACCGGAATGTTTGGTTCGACGATCAGCTGTTCGGGAACGCGTAGATCAATCACCGCCAGATCACGGCCGATAATCTTTTTCTTGTGGTCAACGACGGCGAGACGCGCCCAGGCGGTGCTTGGGTCGGTTTCGGGAAGCTTGATATCAATGCCGTTGCGCAGATGCACATCCCATCTGCGACCTGATTGATAGGTCACAGCCCAAACCTCGGCAAACAGCTCGGGTTCCGTTTTCAGAACGTCGAGAATAAGGCTGGCATTGGCCGCGGCATCTGTGCCGGCAACTACAGTCAAATGCGAAAATTCGGTGGGATCGGCACCCTCGATGATGGTGCCGATGCGGTCGATCAACTCATGACCATTGCGCGTCTGCAGGAGGGCAAGGGGGATGCGCTCCGTGATCGTGATTTTGATTGTCGATGGCATCAGCCGCTCGACAATCGCAGACTCAACCCAGCCGATCTGCATAAGATTGCGGTGTACTTCGGCCAGTGGGATGCCCAGCAGTGGCTGACCCAGCTTGATATCAGTTGCCGCAACCAGCATTTCTGTTGGTGTATGTGAGCGGCCAGTGACCTGAATATATTGCAGGTTCAGACCCATCTCACCACTCATACGCACCAGATCACGGGTCAGCTGGTCACGTTCCATAACGCCGTAACCGGCGGTGATGGTTGTGGCGATCGTGAAAATGGCAGCGAAAAACAGCTTTATCCGGGGCAGCCGGCGCTGTTGCTTCGGCGCAGCCTCTGGCATCTGTCGGGCTTTGCCTATCGATGGGATCAGTCGTCGCATTGGGCCATCTCCAGCAAATGATTGATTAGCTCTTCTCCTGACAGCCCGATGAAACGGGCCTGTTCGGGAACGAGTGAAGTCGCTGTCATTCCGGGAACGGTGTTGATCTCCAGCATGTAGAGCTGGTCGTTCTTCTCATCCCAACGATAATCCGCGCGGATGACCCCGCGGCAGCCAATCGTGCGGTAGGCGCGTTCGGCCCAATCGCAGGCCTGCAATGTCACCGGTTCGGGAATGTCGGCTGGCAGAATATGCTGCGAGCCACCTGCGGCATATTTGGCATCGAAATCATAGAATTCATTTTCCTGCTTGATTTCGGTGACACAGAGTGCAGTGCCGTCAAGAACCGTTACGGTCAGTTCGCGGCCGGGGATGAAAGGCTCACAGATCAGCTGCGTCTCGAGGTCCCAATGGCTGCGCTGCGGTGCCTCATCACCCTCCTTGACAATCACCACACCAACACTGGAGCCATCATTGCGTGGCTTGATCACATGCGCCTGTGAGCTGTCCTGCGGATAGACGCGACTGTCCTCGACCAGCAGGATATCCCGGGGCACCATGATCCCGGCCATTGCCAGCAGGCGCTTTGCCATGATTTTGTCCATGGCAATTGCTGACGCCAATAGACCGCTGTGCGTATAGGGGATGTTCATGATGTTCAAAAGACCCTGCACATTGCCATCCTCGCCAATCTGGCCATGCAGCGCGTTGAACACACGCCCCGGGTTGATGTCGCGCAGCTTTGCCGGCAGATCACGGTCAACCTCAACCTCGATTGCATCCCAGCCCGCATTGCGGGCCGCCTGGCCACAGAAGCTGGCGGACACCCGGCTTACTGATGCCTCCGAGGTCCACCCCCCCATTAAAACGGCGACGCGATCGGTGGTCATGGGGCCGCTCCCCTGCTGTTATCAGGACGGCCGACGCGACGGATTTCCCAGCGCAGATCGGGGCCACCGCTGGCGGCGACGCGGGCGCGTACAGTCTCGCCAAGCGTTTCAATATCGGATGCGGTTGCATCACCTGTGTTGATCAGAAAATTGCAGTGCTTTTCCGATATCTGTGCGCCACCAACGCAAAGGCCGCGGCATCCGACTCGGTCAATTTCCTGCCATGCCTTGCCGCCCTCCGGATTGGCAAAAGTGCTGCCCCCTGTGCGTACGCCGCGCGGCTGGGCATCGCCGCGGCTGGCAATAATCTCCTTCATTCGGGCCTTGATCTCGCTGGAATCGCGCGGCGTTGTCTGCAGGGTGGCCGAGGTAAAAATCCAGTCGGCCGGGGCGTCGGTGTGACGGTAGGCCATCCCCATATCGGTTGGTGTTGCGGTGATGGCGTTGCCTTGTCGGTCAAATCCATGGGCGGTGATGACGATATCCTTGAACTCGCTTCCATAGGCACCGGCATTCATCCGCAGGCCGCCACCAATGCTGCCTGGAATGCCAATCAGGAATTCCAGGCCGGCAAGGCCGGCTTTCGCCGCATAGCGTGCGACCTCGGCGTCAAGTGCGCCGGTTTGGGCGGTGACGATGCTGCCTTCATGGCTGATTGCCGTCAGACCGTCGGTCAGGCGGATCACGACACCAGCGACGCCGCCATCACGAACCAGAAGATTCGATCCCGCGCCGACTGCTAGTAAAGGTATGTCTGCCGGACAGTTGGCCAGAAAGGTGCCAAGATCGCTGGCATCGGCTGGGCAGAAGATGACATCGGCTGGACCGCCGACGCCAAACCAGGTGTGGCGGGCCATGGATGCCTGTTCGGCATAGCTGCCGCGTATTGTGGGGAGACGGTCAAGCAGGCTCATTTACTTGTCTCCCTTGTTGCCGACCCGTGAATTGCGTCCAGCTGTTCGGGCAAGGCGGCGGCCCAACTGGTGATATCTCCGGCACCAAGGCACATCACCAGATCGCCGGGTTCAGTACGGGCGGCGATTTCAGCCGCCAGATGCGCAGGCGATTCCAGTGCGGCAGACCCTTTGTGGCCATGGTCCCGCAGGCCATTCACCAGACCCAGCTTGTCGGCACCCTCAATCGGTTCCTCACCGGCCGCGTAGACATCAGCAACCAGCACCTCGTCAGCGTCATTGAAACAGGCACAGAAATCGGCAAACAGATCGGAGAGACGGCTGTAGCGATGTGGCTGGACGACGGCGACCAGCTTGTTCTCGGCACAGAGCATGCGCCCAGCCTGCAGAGCTGCCTTGATCTCGACAGGGTGATGCCCGTAATCATCGATCACGGTGACGCCCTGGCTGACGCCTTTCTTGTCAAAACGCCGCCCAACCCCACCGAATTTTGCCAAGGTCTCGATGATGCGCTCAGGAGCAACATTCATTTCCAGTGCGACGGCGATTGCCGCAAGGCAGTTCTGTGCATTGTGGTCGCCAAGCATCGGCAGGCGGACATCGCTCATCCTGTCCAACCTGTCACAAATCCGGTCTGACAGCTGCACATCGAAAACCATTGATCCACCCTCGGAGCGCACATTCACCGCGCGGACATCGGCGTTTGCTGCCGAGCCATAGGTAATGATCCGCCGGTCTTTGATCCCAGCCATCATCCGCTGCACAGCGGGATGGTCGATGCACAGGGTGGCAAAGCCATAGAAGGGAATTGATGAGACAAAATTCAGGAACGCCTGTTCGAGCGCCTCATAGCTGCCATGATGATCAAGATGTTCCGGGTCGATGTTGGTGACCACGGCTACGGTCGGGTTGAGCTTGGCAAATGAACCATCGGACTCATCCGCTTCGACAACCATCCATTGGCCTTTGCCAAGCCGGGCATTGCTGCCCCAGCCGGTGATGATGCCGCCATTGACCACGGTGGGGTCAATGCCGGCGCTATCAAGCAAAGTTGCCACCAGCGAGGTTGTCGTTGTCTTGCCATGCGTGCCGGCAACCGCAACCGACCAGCGCAGACGCATCAATTCGCCAAGCATTTCCGCCCGATGGACAATGGGCAGAAAGCGCTCGCGTGCGGCCATCACTTCGGGATTGTCAGGTCTGATTGCGGTTGAGGTGACGACAATCGAAGCATCTCCCAGATTGTCTGCATTCTGGCCACACATCACCGGAATGCCCTTGGCCCGCAGGCGTTTCACATTGGCATTGTCCGACATGTCGCTTCCCTGCACCCGGTATCCCATCTCAAACAGGATTTCGGCGATGCCGCTCATGCCGATGCCGCCAATGCCGGTAAAATGGAGGGTGCCGATTGAGAGGGGCAGTTCGCTCATGACCGACCTCCTGAAAAACTGTGGGCCGGCTGCCGGCCGTTGTTGTCGCCAAGCGCCAGCGCATAGTCGGCAATCGTCTGGGCGGCATCAGGCATTGCCAGCTTGCGCGCGTTCTGGCCCATTTGTGCCAATTTTTCCTCATCGCCAAAAAGATTGGTGATATCGTCAGCAAGGGTGGCAGCGTCCAGTTCGGCCTCGGCACGACATAGGCCGCCTCCAACACCGGCCAGTTGCCGGGCGTTTGCTGTCTGGTGATCATCCATTGCGCTGGGCAGTGGCACAAGAATGGCTGCTCGCCCCGCTGCTGCCAGTTCGGCAACGGATGAGGCACCAGCCCGGCTGATTACAAGGTGGCTGCTGGCCATGATATCTGCAATGTCATCAAAGAACGGTTGCACTGTCGCGGTCACCCGCAGCTCTTGATAGGCCGCACGCAGCGCGTCCAACTGCTCGGCGCGGCATTGCTGGGTCAGGCGGAGGCGTGACCGGATGTTGGCGGGCAGGGCGGCAATCGCTGGTGGCAGCAACTCGGCGAAAATGCCCGCACCGAGGCTGCCACCAAGAATTGTGAGATGCAGTGGTTCACCCGGGGCATGGTTGTTTGGTTTGATGTTAAAAAAAGCCTGCCGTACCGGCATGCCGCCGGTAAAACAGGTCACATTCTTTGGCAGATTGGCGGTTTGCTGCCAGCTCAGTGCCAGATGCCCGGCGCGACTGGCCAGCATTCTGTTCGCTCTGCCAAGATAGGCATTCTGTTCATGCACCATTGTCGGAATCCGCAGCAGCGCCGCTGTCAAAAGCGGTGGGAATGAGGGATAGCCGCCAAAACCGATCATCACCACAGGCCGCCTCATCATCAGCTGCAGAAGCGATTTCACCATGCCACCCGACAGCAGCACCAGTGCCCGCATCCGGCGCAGCAATCCCCGCTGGAATGGCGACGCAGCGGCGATTATTGCCTGTGGGGTTCCGGAGACCATGCGGGCGCCACGCCCATCGGTGAACAGCAGGGTGGTATGGCCCTCTGCCTGCAATCGTTCGGCAACTGCCAGCGCTGGAAAGACATGACCGCCTGTCCCACCGGCGGCAAGACAGATGAATTTGCCGGTTTCAAGCCCGCCTGTCATCGTGCCACCTCCGGTGTCTCTGAGGTGGTATCAGCAGCTAGGGTATCGCTGCTGGTGCGATAACGTGAAAACGTGGACCATGAATTACGCCGCCTTGTCAGTGCCAGCAGCAGCCCCATGGTCAAGCCGCTTGCCAGCAGCGAGGAGCCGCCATAGCTGACAAAAGGCAATGTCATGCCCTTGGTGGGGATGAGGTCGACTGACGACGCCATATGGATGGCTGCCTGAACGCCAATCTGCATGACCAGACTGGAGGCGGCAATCAGGCAGAACAGCCCCTCATCCGACAGCGCTCTGGCAAAGCCACGCATGACGATGAAGCCATATATGCCGAGCAGGACGAGACAGGCAAGCGCACCATATTCTTCCGCTGCGACTGCAAAGATAAAATCGGAATGTGCATCGGGAAGGTTCAGCTTTACCGTGCCATCACCGGGGCCGACGCCAAAGAGTCCACCCTCGGCGAAGCTCTGGCGGGCGCGTTCCACCTGCCATGATCCACCCTCGAAGAATTTGTTGATCCGCAGCGTGACGTGATCGAGATTGAGATAGGCGACATAGAGGGCCAGCGGCGCAATGGCGACCGCGCCAATGACAAACAGCATCGGCATGCCGGCAAGGAACATCTGAAAACCCCAGGTCAGGACAATCACCGCCGTCATACCAATATCGGGTTGCAGCACCAGAATGGTGACAAGACCGGCCAACAGCGCGGTCGAATAGATCCAGCCGGGAAAGTCCTCTCCCTCACGCCACAGGGTCAAGAGCCATGCCGAAACGATGGCGAAAAGTGGTTTTGCAAATTCGGATGGTTGCAGATTGAAGCCGAACAGGGTGATCCATCGGGTTGCGCCCTTAATCTCGCTGCCGGCAACAATGGCCATGATCATCAGGCCGATGACACCGGCAAGGCCCACCAGCGAGAGCGCCCGGATCGGCCTTGGCTCAAGCATCGAGACGGTGATCATGACGGCAAGTGACGGCAGGACATAAAGCAGTTGCCGAACCATGAAATGCTGGGACGGCAGATTGATCAAATTCGCCACCGCCGGTCCGGCGGCCATTACCAGCAGCGCCCCCAGCACCATCAGGATCAGCGCCCCGGCAAGCAGCCATTTGTCAACGGTCCACCACCAGATACCAACAAGCGAACGGTCGGTGCGGTCAAGCATGTGCGCCTCCCCTGCCTGTTCCGCTCACAGACGCTGCCAGCTGTTGGGCAATGCCGGTAAAGGCGTCGCCACGGGCGGCAAAGCTGTCAAACTGGTCAAAAGAGGCGGCGGCCGGTGCCAGCAGCACCGTCGCGGCAATGCCGCCCGCCCAGGCGTCAGCAAAGGCGGCGGTGGTCGCCGCGTGCAGGTTACCATGTGCTGTCGCCGGGCAGCGTCCTTCAAGCGCACGGGCAAAGATCGGCGTTGACTCGCCAATCAGATAGGCACCCGTCACATGATCAAGCGCCTGTGCCGCCGCGCCAATGCCATCCTCCTTCGCAAGGCCACCCGCAATCCAGTAGATGTTGTCAAAGGCCTCCAGCGCCCGTGCTGCGGCTACAGCATTAGTCGCCTTTGAGTCATTGACAAAGGCAATTGGTCCGGCGCTGGCAACATGCTGCAACCGGTGGGGCAGGCCGGCAAAACTTGCCATGCCCTGATCAATACTGGCTGAACCAACGCCGAGCTGGCGCAGGACGAGGGCGGCGGCAGCGGCATTTTCGGCATTGTGTGCGCCAGTCAGTGCCGGACATTGAGCGCTACCGGCTGGGGCATCACTGCTGCGGGCAATCTGAACTGATTGACCGGCGGTGGCCTGAGCTGCTGCGAGGCTGCGTACATGCGCGTCGCCCTCTCCCAGTATGGCCAGTCCCCTACCTCCAAGCGCCCGGAGAATCTGTGCTTTTGCTGCGACATAGCCATCCATGCCACCATGCCGGTCAAGATGGTCGGGGCTTATATTCAGTATCACACTCACGTCCGTGCGCAGTGATGGTGTCGTTTCCAGCTGATAGGAAGACAACTCCAGCACGATCACACCATCCGGACCGGGATCATTCATCTGGCAGGCAGCGTCACCAATGTTACCGCCAACGGCAACGGCAATTCCTGCCGCCTCGAGGCAGTGGCCGACAAGCGCAGTGGTTGTTGATTTTCCATTTGTTCCGGTGATCCCG
The DNA here is from genome assembly GCA_038107835.1 of Alphaproteobacteria bacterium. Classification (GTDB taxonomy): domain Bacteria; phylum Pseudomonadota; class Alphaproteobacteria; order Puniceispirillales; family Puniceispirillaceae; genus MED-G116. Next base: position 30,779 of record JAYNHH010000003.1, on the reverse strand, counting down.
ACAATGCGTGCCGCCGGTTGCGCCAGCATTGCGATCTCGATCTCACTGACCACCTCAACATTATGTTCGGCGGCCAGCCTGGCCGCCGGATGCGGTGCTGGGTGTGCGTGCGCGATTCCGGGACTGATCACCATCAGATCAATCTCGGTCCAGGGCCAGTCTGACCAGGAGCGCAGATGCGCACCGTCTGGCAGCTGCTCGGGTGTCTTGTGGTCGTCAGCCAGAAATACGGTGGCACCTGCCGCCAGCAGGGATGCCGCTGCGGCGAGACCGGATCTGCCAAGCCCAAGGACTCCAACAATCTTTCCTGTCATCTGTGCCGGTATCAACATCGCCTTACATCCCCTCAGCGCAGCTTCAGTGACGACAGGCCAGCCAGTGCCAGCACGACAGCAATGATCCAGAACCGGATGACGATGGTGGACTCAGCCCAGCCCTTGCGCTCAAAATGATGATGCAGTGGGGCCATCAGGAAAATCCGTTTACCAGTCAATTTGAAGGAGGCAACCTGCAAAATCACCGACAGCGTTTCCACGACAAACAGACCGCCGGTAATGGCGAGGACAAGTTCGTGCCGCGTGGCGACGGCAATCGCACCAAGCCCGCCGCCGAGCGCCAGCGATCCGGTATCGCCCATAAACACCTTTGCCGGTGGAGCGTTAAACCACAAAAAGCCAAGTCCGGCTCCGATCAGCGCGCCGCACATCACTGCCAGATCACCTGTTCCGGGGACGTAATTGATCTGCAGATAGGCAGAAAAATTGCTGTTGCCGACGAGATAGGCAATCAGGCCAAAACATGCGGCGACGATCATCACCGGAACGATGGCGAGACCATCAAGCCCGTCTGTCAGATTGACTGCGTTTGATGAGCCAACGATTACCAGCATCGCGAAGGGGACATATAACAGCCCCATCGTCAGCAGATTGTCCTTCAGAAACGGCACGGCAATGCCGTAACGCAGCTGGTCTGGTGACAATTCGATCAGAATCAGCGTAACAAAGAAGGACACCAGCAACTGCAGGCCGAGTTTCATTCGCCCTGACATGCCGGCATGCGACCGGCGGCGCAGCTTCATCCAGTCATCGACACTACCAATGACGCCAAAGCTGAGAGCGATGGCCAGAACTGGCCACAAATAGGTGTTCGAGAGTGGCGTCCACAAGATTGTCGACAGCGCAAATGCGCCGAGGATCAGCAGCCCGCCCATGGTTGGAGTTCCAACCTTGGTGATCAGATGTGACTCCGGCCCATCATCACGGATTGGCTGACCCTCTCCCTGGTTGGTCTTCAGCCAGCGGATCATCATCGGCCCAAACATCAGGCTTAAGATCAGCGCAGTAATTGTCGCGCCGCCTGTGCGGAAGGTAATGTAGCGGAACAGATTGAAGGGCTGAAACTCGGCAGCCAGCGGTACAAGCAGGTCAGGCAGCATGGGATTTCCCCTCCTGCGGGCCAGTGCGTCTGGCACCGTCTGGTGTGTTTTCCGGTGTTGGGGTCAGATCAGCAATGAGTGCGCTGGCAACATGGTGCGCGCCTGACCCATTCGATCCCTTGATGAAAATCCGATCATTTTCCTGAACAAGACTGGCAAGCAGACTGATTGCCTGCTCGCTGTCATCGACAAGGTGACAGGCCACTGACGGACAGGCCGCTGCCAATGCCGTTGTCATGCGGCCCATTTCCGGGCCAAGGGCAATCACCGCACGTGGCACGAGCGTTGTCAGCAGCGGGACAAGCGCATCATGCGCCGTGCTGGTACCATCACCCAGTTCAAGCATGTCAGAGAGAACCATGATTTGTGGTGGCGAGCCGGCAAGCCCGGCGAGCGCAGCCGCCATCGAAGCCGGACCTGCATTATAGCTGTCATCAACAAGTGTTATCGGCTGCTGGTTGAAGATGCCATGGTGCTGCGCGCCGCGCCCTGGCAGATCGGAAAAATCAGCCAGATGGGTGGCAGCCTCGGCAACATCAAGGCCCAGTGTCTCGATCACCGCCAGAATGCCGATTGTATTCAGCGCCCAGTGAGGCGCAGTCATGCCAAGCGAGAAAGAAAGGGGAATGCCGGCACAATCGGCCTCTATTTTCTGGCCATTTTTGGTCGCGGTGCTGGACAGCAGGCAGAATTCGGAATCATTGCCGGTGCCAAAGCTGATGATGCGGTTGGCACCTGCCAGCCTGGCACGGCGTGACAGCTCGTCGAAGAATTCATCATCCCTGTTCAGTACGGCAACACCAAGTCCGCACAGCCCGTCAAAAATCTCCGCCTTGGCAGCGGCAATCTCGGCGAGTGAGGCAAAGAAGCCAGCATGTGAGTCAGCAATGCGGGTGATCAGGGCGATATCAGGACCAGCCATCAGACTGAGGTCGGCGATCTCGCCGGGGGCGTTCATGCCCATTTCCTGGACGGCAAAAGGAGCATCCGCTGGCAGTGCGGCAAGCGTCAGCGGCACACCAACATGATTGTTGAAACTGGCTCTGTTCGCGTGGCATCCGCCCATGCGTCGCAGAATATGCGCCAGCATCTCCTTGCTGCCTGTCTTGCCAACCGATCCGGTAATGCCGACAAGGCGGCCACCTTCCTGTTGATGGGCAATGCGTCCCATGACCGCCAGATCGCCAAGTGCCTGCAGACTGTCACCCACCAGAATCTGTGTGCAACCTCCCGCGGAGAGCGCAGGGTCATCAATGAGGCGCGAGACCAATGCGGCCCGCGCCCCATTTTTGGCCGCAGCAACAACGAAGTCATGGCCATCAGCCTGTGTGCCGGGGAGGGCGACAAACAGGCTGCCCTCGTGGCATCTGCGGCTGTCGATGGTGATATCAGTTATGATGAAATCGGTGCTTTGCCCGGCGGCAACATGGCCGCCAGCCCGGGCCAGGATTTCGGTTGCGTGAAGCGCCGTTAAAGGCAGGTGATCAGTCATTGTCCATCACCTGTCTCTGCTGCTTGGATTGCCTGCGCATCGATCAATGTCGAAATGGCATTCTGGGCGACATTCGCATCGCTGAAGGGCAGGGTTTCATCGCCAATAAGCTGTACCGTCTCATGGCCCTTGCCGGCAATCAGCAGCACATCACCCCTCTCAAGATCACCAATGGCGGTGGCAATGGCCTTGTCACGACCGGCGATCTCGACCGCATTGGGGCAGGTGGTGATGATCGCATTGCGAATGGCGCCAGCATCCTCAGACCGCGGATTGTCATCTGTCACAAAGACCAGATCAGCATTGGCGCACGCAATCTCGCCCATCATCGGGCGTTTGCCGGGATCACGGTCACCGCCACAGCCGAACAGCACGGCAAGCCTGCCAGTCACTTCTGGCCGCAATGCCGCCAATGCCGCCGCCAGGGCATCTGGTGTGTGCGCATAATCAACCACGATCTGCGCTCCATCTGGATGTCCGGATACCGTTTGCATACGTCCGGTTGCCGCCTTGAGGAAGGCTATGGCGTGCAGGGAGTCCTGCAGGGGCAGGCCGCTCATATGACCCATGATTGCCGCGGTCAATGCGTTCATTGCCTGAAAGGTGCCGGACAATGCGAGCGGAATGTGCCAATCGTGATCGTGGTGGCTGACCGTCATCTGCAACATGCCGGCGACCGGCTCAATCCTGATGATCTGAAAATCCGCATCCTCGGCAAAGCCAAGCGTTACCGCCACCCGTGGCGTGGCTGTGTCAGCAGTGATCATCTTGGCCAGTTTGCGGCCAAAGGGATCATCAATATTGATTACCGCAACGCCGGCATGCATCAGAATGTCGGTGAACAGCCGTGCCTTTGCCGCAAAATAGGCATCCATATCATGGTGATGGTCGAGGTGGTCACGGGTCAGATTGGTAAATGCCGCGACATGGATGTTCAGACCGTCAAGCCGATATTGTTCCAACCCATGGCTGCTCGCCTCCAGCGCCAAATGGGTGATGCCGGCATTTGCCAGCACATGCAGGTTGCTGTGCAGGCTTATCGCGTCGGGCGTTGTCAGTGAGGGCAGATCAATCATCTTGCCCCTGAGTTTGCGCGTGTCGGTTCCCTGCACCCCCAGCGTACCGAGTGAGGCCGCGTCCCAGGTGACACGTTTCCAGATCTGACGCAGAAATTCTGCGGTCGAAGTCTTGCCATTGGTGCCGGTGACGGCGGCTATCATCGATGGCTGCCGTGGCCAGAATTTGGCGGCCGCCCGTGCAAGCACCTGCCGGGGATTGGTCGTCTGGATGACTGGCGTGCCAGCCCCTATGAGTGCGTCCAGATCATCATCCAGATCGCGGTTGTCGGTGACAATCGCGATGGCACCGGCATCAACTGCGTTCTGGCAGAATTGCCGCCCGTCAGATTTTGTTCCAGCGATGGCAAAAAACAGGTGGCCACTGCGGATTTTGCGCGAATCCTCACTCAACCCGGTGACGGCAAGTTCGCCGGTGGCTGTTGGCAGCGTTGTCTCGGTCAGGCTCTTTGGCAGCAGGTCAGAAAGTCGCAAGAGTTTTTTTCTCCTCTCCAATCTGCAAATCAACACGAAGTTTCTGGCGAATTTCCGGCGATTTTTCGTCAACAGGAAGAATGCCAAGCAATGGAGCTGCCTGTTCGACGATGCGCTTTACCGCAGGCGCGGCGACCCAGCCGCCCGTGGCATAGCCATAGGATTTCTTCTGTCCTTTGGGTTCATCAACCATCACCGCCAGAACATAGCGTGGGTCGTGAACCGGGAAGGTGGCGACAAAAGTGGCCAGATTGGCCTTCTTGTCATAGCCGTTGCCAAGGATCTTCTCTGCGGTTCCAGTCTTGCCCCCGACCATATAGCCCGGCGCCTCAGCAAAATTGCCGGTGCCGTCAGGGTGCGAGACGACGAGCCGCATCATCGAACGGACATTGCGCGCGGTCTCGGCGGAAAAGACGCGGGTCTTGATTGGATTGTCCCCGGTCTGCCGTTTGAGCAGGGTTGGCGTTACCCACAGACCGTCACCACTTGCAGCCCCGACCGCGCTGGCCAGATGCACCGGCGAGATGGAAATGCCATGGCCGTAGGAAACGGTCATCGTCTCAACCCGTTTCCACTGCCGGGGGCTGAGCGGGCGACCGATTTCCGGCAACTCGAGCGGCAGATAGTCAAGCAGCCCCAGCTTTTCCATGAACAGCCGCTGCGTTTGCGGGCCGATGGCCTCAGCCATCTTTGCCGATCCGATGTTCGAGGAATAGACGAGAATTTCGGAGATGTTCAGTGGGCGCTTATAGACGTGGTAGTCATTGATCGTGAACCGCGCGACGCGCAGCGGTTTGGCCACATCATAGGTTTGGCCCATCTGAACAGCGCCAGTCTCAAGGGCAATGGCCGTGTTCAGTACCTTGAAGGTCGACCCCATCTCATACAGGCCCTTGGTGGCGCGGTTGAAGCGCGCATCTGCGCTGATCTTGCCAAGATGGTTTGGGTTGAAATCAGGCAATGATACCATTGCCAAAACCTCACCACTTCTGATGTCGAGCAGAACGCCAGCGCCGCCAATTGCCTCAAACTCGTTGATTTGGTTCGATATTTCCTTTGCAAGAATGGCCTGTAGTCCGATATCAATTGATAGGGTGACATCATTGCCGGCCAACAGCTGTGCCTCCATTGATTTTTCCACACCAGCGATGCCGTGATTTTGTGGATCGACCTGGCCGAGGATATGCGCGGCCGCATTGCCCCGTGGATAGGCGCGCAGCATACCGTCACGGAAATAGACGCCGGGAATGCCAAGCCCAAGAATGGTGGCATGCCGTTCTGGGGTCAGTTTGCGGTCAAGTTCGACGTAACGGGTGTTTTTCTGCAGCAACCTGGTCAGGCTGGCCTCGTCATGATGCGTGATCCGCGGGGCAAGCCGGCGGGCGGCATCAGCTACATCCATGATTTCGCCTGGGTCGGCATGCAGAACAGTCATTGGCAGATTGGTCGCCATCAACCGGCCGCGGCGATCGAGGATCTGACCCCGTTCGGCAGTGCCGGCAAGCGGCACTGGGCTGACGCTGGCGGCCTCGGTGGCCGTTGCCAGGGTGACGATGCGAACGCCGATGGTGATGAACACAGCCAGCGCGATGAAACAGCTGGCGACGAGTCTGCCTTCGGCAATGCGTCTTGATTTTGCCGGATCGGGCCGATCCGGAAAGACCAGACGCCGCGCTGCCAGCAAAGTCTGTGTCGTCCTGTTCTGGATCATGGCTGTACGGCCCCCGACCCGGAGATTTCCCTGAACAGATTCAATTCAGGGGCGATGCTGTCACCGGCTGCCGGTTTCATCTGTCCGGGCCCAACGACACGATCCTTGAATTTCGGGACAAGCCGCATTGGAATTGCATCGATCGGCAATACCCGGTTCTTGGCAATCGGGCGCATACCGAGAAGGCGATCAGACAGTTCCATGACGCGCTCCGGGCGTGACAGATACGCCCACTCTGCTTCCAGAACCGCAATTTCCCTTTTGGTCCTGCTGATCTCGGATTCCAGCGTGGCGAGCCTGTCCTCACGAATATCGATGCCCGTCTTGACCTGATACAAGATGGTGCCAAGCGTGGCGAGAAAGAAAGCGCACAACAGAATGATCCGCATGATCTAGCTCCTTCCTTGCCGATGGGGGGTGTCATCATTGGCCGCGATGGCAGGCGCCGTGGTGCGGCAGGCGACACGCAGCTTTGCTGAGCGCGCACGGGTGTTTTCCGCCTGTTCGCTGGCACTTGGCACAACCGCCTTGCGACCCAGCAATTCAAAGGTTGGGGCGGGGCCGTCAATATCCGGCATGTGGCGGGATGGCCGCGCCGCGGCCTGACTGCGTGCCGTCAGGAAGCGTTTGACGATCCGATCCTCGAGCGAATGAAAAGACACCACCGCCAGAATGCCACCCGGCTCCAGCATCGCCTCGACAGCGGCAAGACCATCTGTCAGCTCATCAAGCTCGCGGTTGATATAGATGCGCAACGCCTGAAAACTGCGTGTTGCCGGGTCGATCTGTCCGGGCCGTTTGGCCGGCATCACCGCGTGGATGATCGCCGCCAGCTGGCTCGTGGTGGTGATCGGTTCATCCCTGCGGGCGCTGACAATCGCCCTGGCAATGCGCCGTGATGCCTTTTCTTCACCATAATCCCACAGGATCTGCGCCAGCATCCGTTCATCTGCCTGCATCACGACATCGGCTGCGCTGTCACCGCTTTTTGACATCCGCATGTCAAGCGGGCCGTCGGTGCGGAAGGAGAAACCACGTTCGGGCTGGTCAAGCTGGGTCGAGCAGACGCCGAGGTCAAAGGCCGCACCGGCCAATCGCACCTCGGGATCAAGCAATCCGGCCATCTGTGAAAAACAACCCTCGACGAGTGAAAAACGGCCTGCGAATTCAGCAAGCATGGGCTGACCGCGCTGGATTGCATCGGGGTCGCGATCGATGGCGATCACCTTGCAGCCCGCCGCCTCGAGCAGTGCCCGGCTGTAGCCGCCATTGCCAAATGTGGCATCAAGATAGATAGCGTCATCGGTCGGGGACAGCGCCGCCACCACCTCGCGCAACAGGACCGATTGGTGGAGCGCCTGATGGGGAAGCTGCTGTTCTGGCATCATCGCGCCCCGCTGTCAGGCTCGCGCCTGTGTCCGCCAAGGCGCAGGCTTGGCAGGCCGCTGGTCTTGGCGCGGCTGCGGGCATCCGCCTCGCGTGTGCGATAGCGGTCGGGCAGCCAGATCTGGAATGAACGGCCAATGCCGGCATAGAGCGCCAGCTCCTGCAATTCGGCAAAGGCGATGAAATCGGCCGAAAGCATGATCCGGCCCTCGCTGTCCAGCTTCATTTCCTGGGCACTGGACAGCATTGTCTGCAACGTTGCCACCTCAGCCGAGAGACTGTCCATGCTGTCAATGGCGTCGACAATCTGGCCGATCCGTTCCGGCCCACAGCCTTCAAGACAGGGTTCGGTCAGCGATTTGAACAGATAGAGCGGATCACGGCGGCGCTCCAGCACTGACCGAAAAGGCGCCGGCACCGAAAGGCGGCCCTTTTTGTCAATGCGGTTTTCAAATGTGGATAGAAATAAATCCACGCGCCTGTCCCCAGATTTTCTGCCCTGTTGGGCCTGTTCTGGCGGCGGAGTGTGCTGCCTCTATGGCCTGTGCGTCCCCGTCACCGGTGTTTCCTCACTCCCGTTTTTGGCTCTGGGTCTTGTGTCTGGCCGTTTTGCAGCTGCCGATATCAGCGTTGCCTGCGGCCAAACGCAGGACCCCAAAACTAAATTGGGATATTATGGGATATCATGGGAATTTGTGGAGGTCAATGGGTTATCACTGTTTTCTCATGGGAAAAGCCAATAGTTTCAATAACTTAATTCCATTTTTTAACAACATCATGTAACATGCTGAAAAAGAATAATGTTCTGTTTTTGTACTTTTTTGGAAAAATACCTGCCATGCAGATGGTGAGCAGAACAGGTTTCCGCCTGTCACCACCTCCAGCCTGTGGATCGCTGCATCAGCGGGTGAATAGATATTCGCTGTTTTCCGGTTTGTCGTTCTGCCAGGCGATGGCAAAGCCGTAATCGGTGATGCGCTGTGCCAGATCGCGGTTCACATGGTCGATCTCGATGAAGATTTCCCGCAGCACATCTCCGGAAAGCAGCCCTCTGGCACCAGCGATCACTGCCGCCTCGGCACCATCGACGTCGATTTTCAGATGGGTGGGTGACAGATCATTGGCGGCGGCAAAGCCATCAAGGCTGATACAGGGTACCTGATAGCTGTAGGGCACGTTCTTTCTGTGCAGCCGCGGGATATGCGTGTCCGAATTGGCAGTGATTGTCACCATCTCGCCCGGGCTGTTGCCCACCGCGGCAAAGACGAAGTCAAATGTCCCGCCATTCAGTTCGCGGTTGAGCGCACAGAAATGCGATGCCAGCAGCCCGCAGTCAAAGCCTATTGTGCGGATTGTCTTGCCATGCTGGCAGGAGGCCCAGATCGACTCCTGGCCATAATTCGTCCCGATGTCAAATAACACGCTGCCATCGGCGATTCCCTCGATCCAGCGATACAGGTGTGGTTCACGCAGGCCGTGGCGCAGCTCATCAATGTCCTTGCTGACATAATGGTTGAAGAGGGGAACATGGAAATCAGCACTGATATGGCTGTTCTTGACCCTGGTGACATTGGGCAACAGCCGCATAAGTCGCCCAATGAGATGCCCGATTTTGGGAAGCATTATGAAACACACAATAAGTTAAACCGCTGCCACACTAGGGGGCTTGACCGATGCCGTCAAACCGCATGTCGGACCGGCATTGGGTCCCATCATCTGCACCCTCATCCTCGCTGGCATATCGTCCGCCCTGCAGGCAGAGTGGCGCAATCGTCAAAAGTAAATATCTAGAAATCTTTATCACGTTCCGGTGAGGCTGCGCCCGCGCCGCCCTAAGTCGCCGGGCCGTGCATTGACCGCAAATCTTACCCGCTGGGCTAATTGATGATCCGGCATGAGCGCCGATGCGAGAGCGTGGGTGGGACATGCAGAAGAGGCCCGGCAGAAGAGGTGGTGCGGATGCGGGCACATAAGGCACTGATCAGATCACAATGAGGCTGCCGGCTTGTCGGCCTGTTGCTGGCCAGCCTGATTGCCGGGTTGATGCTGACCATCCGCTGGTCGCGCGAGGACCAGTCCCGCATCGCCTCCTTTCTGGCTGAGCAGGAGGGGGTGATCATGGTGTTCTGGCATGAGCGCACCCTGGCCATGCCCTGGCTCTGGCCGCGCCGTTTTCCACTCTATGCGCTGCAGTCACCCCATGCTGATGGCCGGATGATGGCGCATGTCATTGGCTGTTTTGGCGTGCGCACAATTTGGGGGTCTTCCAACCGCCAGCCGCGTGCAGGGCTGCGGGGTCTGATGCGGGTGCTGCAGGATGGCAAATCTGTCGCGCTGACGCCTGATGGGCCGCGGGGGCCGGCGCGCCGTGTGGCGGTGGTGCCGGTGGCGCTGGCGCAGATGACGGGCAAGCCAATTGTGCCGTTGTGCTGGGCGACCACACGTCACTGGCGGGCGTCGGGTTGGGACCGGATGTTTGTGCCAAAGCCGTTTTCCTCTGGCCGTTTTGTGATGGGCGCGCCGCTGCATGTCGGGCGTGGTGGCACCCGCGCAGATGACCGGCAGGCATTGGAAACGGCGCGCCAACAGCTTGCTGCGGCGCTGAATGATCTTGGCGATCAGGCGATGGCCCTTGCCACCGGGCAGATGTGGCCATCGGTCAGCCCGGCAAAGGATCATATTATCCCCGGGCAGACCACACAAAAATAGGCCCCAAAAAAAGACAAAGCGCCAAACCAGAGAAATGTCATTCAGACAGCGGCGCCCTTTTTACGTGTCGGGCTGGCAGGCGGATAGGCTGTCAGATGGCCTGTAAGCCGGGTTCTGTGTCCCGTCTGCATGACGCAGGGGGCGATGACCATTCATCTGGTGCGGGCTGTTGCCAGCCGCCTCAAGCGACCTACCCGGACATCGGTGCAGGATCGCACCAGCCGCATGCGGCATGTGTCCCTACATGGTCTTGCTCCGGATGGGGTTTACCCTGCCCAGCCTGTTGCCAGCCTGGCGGTGCGCTCTTACCGCACCTTTTCACCCTTACCTGCGTGCGCCCCGTGGGGCGGGCAGGCGGTCTGTTTTCTGCGGCACTTTCCCTGGGGTCGCCCCCGCCGGGCGTTACCCGGCATCCTGATCCTGTGGAGCCCGGACTTTCCTCTCCCACCGGATTTCTCCGTTGGTGGCAGCGGTCATCCAGCCATCTGACAGCGGAATGAGTTTAAAGCCGGCAGGGGAGCATGGTCAAGGCTGGGCGTCCTCGCCCTCCAGCGCCTCGGCACGTTCGGCGACCTCAAGCCACTGGGTTTCCTTCTCTTCTTTCTTTGCTTGCGCGGTGGCAAGTGCCGTTGCGGCCTTCTTGAATTTTTCCGGGTCGGTGGTGAACAGCGCCGGGTTGGCCATTGCCGCCTCCAGCTTGGCAATGGCGGCGGCCAGCTGTTCGATCTCGCCGGGCAATCTGTCGAGCGCGTGCTGATCGCGAAAGGTCAGGCGGGCGAGACGATTTGCCGCCTTTGCGCCGCCCCTACTGGTATTGGTGCCTTTTGCTGATTTTCTGCCGGCTTTTCCCTCTGGCTGGTTCCCGGTTCGTGCCAGCTGCCTTGCCTCGGCGGCCATGCGGCGCTGCAGATAGTCTGAATAGCCACCAGCGTGGCTGACCACCCTCGCATCGCCCTCAAAAGCCAGCAATGCGGTCACTGTCCGGTCCAGAAAATCGCGGTCATGACTGACAATCAGGATGGTGCCGTCATAGTCGGCGATCACTTCCTGCAACAGCTCAAGCGTTTCCAGATCAAGATCATTGGTCGGTTCGTCAAGCACCAGAAAATTATGGCTCTGGGCAAACAGCTTGGCCAGCAGCAGCCGGTTCTGCTCACCGCCCGACAGCGTCGAGACCTTCTGCGTCATTTTATGATCATCAAACATGAAATCGCGGAGATAGGCGGTGACATGCTTGGTCTGGCCGGCGACCTCGACAGTATCGCCAGTGCCGCCAGTCAGGATCGTCCAGGGTGATGCTGTCCGGTCGAGGGTCTCGCGCCGTTGGTCAAAATAGGCGTGCAACAATCCGAAACCCTCGCGCACACGCCCGCTGTCCGGTTGCTGCAGCCCCAGAAGAATGCGGACCAGCGTCGATTTGCCAATTCCATTCGGCCCGACAATGCCAATGCGGTCACTGCGCCGGACCAGCAGATTGAAATGAGTGAGCAGCTGACGGCGGGCCGTCTCACCATCTGTGGTGGCTTTTCTGGATGTCGATGCCGGTACCGATGCCGACAGATCAATGCCTTCGAGCACCATCTGTCCGCCGCCTTCTGCGGGGCCGGTTTCCATGCGCATGGCGCGCTGGGTGATGCCGCCGGATTTTGCCCGCTCGCTGCGCAATGTCGCCAGTTCCCGCAATCGTCCCTGATTGCGTTTGCGACGGGCGGAAATGCCCTCGCGCGACCATTTGGTCTCGCTGGCGATGCGGCGATCCATTTTGTGAAGCACCACCGCTTCTTCGGCCAGAATGCCCTCCGACCAATCGTCAAATTCGCTGAAATGGCCGTCACGGCGACGCAATCTGCCCTGATGCAGCCAGATGATTCCAGTTCCCAGATTGCGCAGAAACGCACGGTCATGGCTGACAACAAGCAGGGCACCGCGGTGCTGACGCAGCAGATCCTCCATCCATTCAATGGTCGGCAGGTCCATATGGTTGGTCGGCTCGTCAAGCAGAAGAATATCGGGTTCGGTATAGAGCGCCCGCGCCAGCGACACACGCCGTGCCTCACCACCGGACAGCCCGTCACTCAGGCGGTCGGGGTCCAGTCCCATCTTCATCAGGATCGCTTCTGCCTGGTGTGTTGGCACCGGTCGGCCTGCGGCGTCGGCGTCATAGCCGGCGGTCACAATGGCGCGCAGCGTCATTCCCGGATGAATTTCAGGAGCCTGTGGCAGATAGGCGATCTGCGTTCCCGGCGCAATCCACAGGCTGCCCTCATCCATTTCGCCATGCCCGGACAACAGTTTCATCAGGCTGGATTTGCCGGCACCATTGCGCCCGACAAGCGCCAGCCTGTCACCAGCATGCAGCGCCAGATCGGCACCACGGAGAAGCCAGCGATCGCCAAGATTGATCCCGCAATCAGCAATGGTCAGCAGCGGTGTCGGCATGGTCAGCCAAGGCCCCGCTGGCGCGCGATGCTGTCATAGGCAGCGTTGATCTTGGCCAGCTTGTCGGTGGCCACCTTGATGAACTCCTCGGGCATGCCCTCGGCGATCAATTTGTCCGGGTGGTTGGCACGCACAAGTTCGCGCCAGTGGTGACGCAAATCCGCATCCCCAATATCCGGGTCAACGCCAAGCACTTCATAGGGCGTGGGGCCAGCCTCGCCATGCAGCGCCATCAGCCGCGCAAAATCAATTTCGGAAAAGCCAAAAATCTGCGCGACGGTTGCCAGATATCTAGCCTCGGGTGGAGTCACAGCGCCATCTGATCTGGCAATGTGAAACAACAGATCAAGCAATTGCTCAAGAATTGGTGCGCGCTCGTCAAACAGCTTGGCAACCTGTTTCGCATAGCTTTCAAAACCATCGGGCGTCTGGCGGGCCAGATCCCAGAATTTGCCAACCTGGCTGACCTCGGCCTGAGGAATGTGAACACGCTGGCGAAAGGCGGAAATCTCATCATGGGTTACCACGCCATCTGCCTTGGCCATTTTCGCCGACAGGGCAATCACGGCGACAGTGAAGGCGACTTTGCGGCTGGCGTCAGCATCCTCAGCGGGTTTTATTGGCGAAAAGCCCCTCTCAACGGCAATGCCGGCCGCTGCCCCCAACAGGCCACCAATCGGCCCACCAAAAGCAAAGCCTGCCGCGCCGCCGATGATCATTCCCCAAATACTCATGCGCCTATCTAGCGTCTAGCAATAGCCAATGGCAAGCCTGTAACGGTCTGTCTTATAATCTATCTTCTCAGACTATGCCGCCCGGATTGCGGTCAATCGACAGCTTGCGGCATTTTCGCACTGGCGCATGCCCGCCTGTGTGGATAGGCTGGCGGGATGGAAAACGCATCTGCCAAATCTGCCGGCGCCGCGCCGTCGGCCTCTGTCGCAACGCTCGATTTGACAGGGCTGAAATGCCCGTTGCCAGTGCTGAAGGCGCGCCGCCAGATCAACCAGATGGCAGCTGGTGAACGGCTTGATGTGATGGCTGATGATCCCGCAGCGCCGCTGGACTTTGAACATTTCTGCAGCACCGGCGGGCATGCACTTGTCGAGACGCGAAGCGAAGGCGAAATCTTCACCTTCTGCATCTGTGTCGGCACTGGCCCTGCCGCCTGATCGCCCGGCATTTTTTAGCCCAGTAAATTTAGCCCAGTAAATTTAATCCAGTGAATTTAATCCAGTGAATTTAACC
>JAYNHH010000003.1:0-16709 GCA_038107835.1 Alphaproteobacteria bacterium | reverse complement strand
AGTAAATTTAGCCCAGTAAATTTAATCCAGTGAATTTAATCCAGTGAATTTAACCTAGTAAATTCAGGTGAAATGCCTGTGCCAGGGGGCCGTTGGCTGGGCCGTCATAAAGCCCCAGTTCACGGCATTTGATGAAAAAGCCCGGAGCTGGCAAACCACCACGGCTGCGCGAGATCACCCGCGCCGTGCGCAGCTTTGCGCCTGCCTGATGATCTGCAACCAGCTTTGTCTCGAGCCAGAGCGTTAGTTTATGGATACGGTGTGGTGGTGGGATGGTGGCGGCGTCGGCAAGCTCTGCATAGGTAATCAACCTGTCAGCAGCGATGACTGAAGCCAGTGCCATCTCCGCGCGGTGCTGCCAGGCGGCCTCACTGTGCTGATCGCTGCTGTCGGATTTCTGGTCCATTTCCGGCCTGCCACTTGGTGATTGCGGCGCTGTCTGTTTGCGCCTATTTTGCCGGTATGGTGTATCTCAGATCATTCATCTTTAACAGCCTGTTCTATCTGATGACGGCACTGGTCGTTGTGCTGTTGCTGCCGCTTTTGCTTCTGCCGTCGATTGTGGTGCGGTTCGTCGCGCGGTGTTGGGGCTGGCTGACAGCCAGATTGCTGTTGATAGCTGGAGTCCGGCACCGCATTCAGGGTGACATGGCGCTTGACCAGCAGGTGATCTATGCCGCCAAACATCAATCGGCATGGGAGACCATCGTTCTTGTCGGTGTTTTGCGAATGCCGGTAACGGTAATGAAGCGGGAATTGCTGTTCCTGCCGCTGATTGGGCTGTTTTTCCTGCGGGCAGGCTGTATCGCGGTTGACCGTGCGGGCGGCATGCGGGCACTGCGGGAATTGCGCAAGGCGGCGGTGCGGCATTGGCGGCATGGGCGTTCGCTGTTGATCTTTCCACAGGGAACGCGCGTAGAACCGGGTGCCAGCCACGGCTATGAGGTGGGTGTGTTTGCCCTCTATGATGCGACCGGTCTTCCGGTTGTGCCAGTGGCGCTCAATTCCGGTCATGTCTGGCCGCGCAACAGCTGGACCAAACGCCCTGGTATAGTCGATGTTCGGTTTCTGCCACCGATTGCGCCCGGTCTTTCGCGCAAAGCTTTCATGGCCGAGCTGGAAAGGCAGATCGAGGCTGGTGTGGCTGCCATCGACGCCCCACATGAACAGCAGCGAGAGATAACAGGGTGAGGAGGCGTGATCATGGACGGTGGAAATGGCCGCCCTGAAGGGCAGAAAAATGTACTTGGGCAGGCTCTGTTCAGCTGCTCACATGATCCTGTCACCGGTTTTTTTCGCGATGGCTGCTGTCATACTGGACCGCAGGATCAGGGGGTGCATACAGTCTGCGCCATCATGACGGATGAGTTTCTGGCCTTCAGCAAGAAGGCTGGCAATGATCTGTCAACACCGATGCCGCAATTTGGCTTTCCCGGGCTGCGCCATGGTGATCAATGGTGTCTGTGCGCCGCCCGCTGGGAACAGGCGCGCCAGGCAGGGTGCGCGCCAAAGGTGCGGCTTGCCGCCACCAACATCGTGACCCTGCATATCTGTTCGCTTGATGATCTGAAAGCGCATGCGGTCGATCTACAATAGGGGGCCGGCAACCGCGCCTTTGCAAAGCTGTGCCGTTTTGCCGGGAACTGTGCTAGTCTTGGCTGACAGGAGACAGCCATGCTTGCCATCGACCAGAAAGTGACCCTCAACTGTACTGACACGGGCCGGGATGCGCCCGGCACCATCGTGCGGATTGTCGGCGACCGGGTCGATGTAATGCTCGATGGTGGGGCCAATATTCTTGTCTCGCTGCGGATGAGCAAACCGGGCCTTTATGTCGGCTCGCAATCAGGTCTCGAATTTGTCATGAAGCTGTGAGGACGCATGTCCACATCATCACCCGACCCACAGGCCAGAGACTTACCCGGCGGTAACATGTCGTCCGGCCAGTCGTCACCGGACGGTGACAATGGTGAAACATCGCCGCCCCGACATGCCGATCTGTCGGCCTGGTTGATTTGGGCGGTGTTGATGCTGATTGCCATTGCCATTCTGCCCTTCGCCGTTCGCAATCAGGACGTGGTGCGGGCGATTGCCCGCATGTGTGGGTTTGACCTCGAATAGTGCTCTCAGTTCGGTTTGCGCGTTGTCTTGCGTGATCCCTTCGCTTTTGGTTTGGCCTCCTTTGGCGGCAATGTCGCACAGAACAGGATTGCCATATCGACATAACGCTGCAGGGCCGCGCCCTCGGCAACACCTTCATGGGTGATGGTGGCCCAGCCACGCATTCGTCTGCCGGTCAAATCCATCGGGCCGACATGCGGCTGGTTGGCAATCGCATTTGCCGCGGCCTCTCCAATCCGGATCACCAGCCGGTCACCCCAGATGAAAACGCACATATGGCCATTCATCAAAAAACCATAGCCGCCGAACATTGTGGCGAGCTCCATTTCGAACATGCCGCCAACCAGATCATGCAGGCGTTCCGCAAGCCCTGCATCGTACATCGCACCCTCCGGGGTTGAATTTTGCAGCAGACTGTCTGGCGATGACAAAATTTCACTGTCCTGCCTGTGCCATATTGCCACAGCAGCATAATGCGGTTTACCCTGGGCCGGAATGCTGGGGAGACATTCGGGAGAATTATTTTTTGCGGTGCGTACCGTATCGTATGTAAAGGCCTGGAGGACACAGCATGATTATCCTGGACGGGGGACTTGGTCGCCAACTTGAGGCGATGGGTGCCCCTTTTCGCCAACCTGAATGGTCTGCCGCTGCCCTGATTGAAGGCCCACATTTTGTTCGGGCAGCGCATGACGCCTTCATAGCCGCCGGTGCGGATGTGATCTCGACCAATTCCTACGCTGTGGTTCCGCACCATATCGGCGAGGAAACATATGCTGAGCGGGCGGATGAACTGCTGACCATCGCCGCCAGAGAGGCGCGCGAGGCGGCGTCTGCCGCGGAACGGCATGTCCGTGTCGCCGCCAGCGTACCGCCCATGTTTGGCTCCTATCTGCCCGGCGCTTTTGATTCTTCACGTGGCCGGCAGATGATGAAACAGTTTCGTCGGCAGCTGGCGCCAGTTGCTGATATTTTCTGCGGCGAGACGCTTGGCTCGATTGCCGAGGTGACGGCTTTTCTTGATGTTTTTGGTGATGCCGCGGCCGAATTATGGGTGTCGGTGACGCTTGAGGATGCCGATGCTGATCCGGAAAATCCGCGCCTGCGCTCGGGTGAGCCGTTGCTTGACCTGCTGCATGCCGTGGAGCGGCATCGACATGATGCGCTGCTGTTCAACTGTTCGCAGCCCGAGGTGATGGCTGATGCGATCCGGCTTGCTAGATCGACATTGGACCGCTTTGCCAGACAGCATGGCAAGGCCGAACCGCTGATCGGTGTTTATGCCAACGCCTTTCCGTTGATGGATGAGGATTACCAGGGGTCGAACACCTCTGTGCATAAATTGCGCGCTGACATCACTCCGGAAAACTACACCCGCTATGCCCGGGAATGGGCAGCGCTGGGTGCCGACATCATTGGCGGTTGCTGTGGCATCTCGCCAGATCATATCGCGCATCTGGCGACAACGCTGCGTGGTGACGATGGCTGATGCCTGTGTCGGTCGAACTGATCTTGCGTGAGACGGACGGCAGCCATGACAGATTGCGCTGTTCACGATCTTGAACACAGGGCTTGAATGCCTATCTCCTGCGGATAGCAAGGTGCCTGTTTGTTAACGCGAGAAAGAGGATGTTCCCGATGAAAACTGCCCAGGATTATCTGGCCGAGGCCAATGCCGTCGTGCCGAAGATTGCTGTTGAGGAGGCGATTGCGCGCCACACTGCTGGCGCGGCCGTATTTATTGATGTCCGCGACGGCAGCGATATTGCCGAGACCGGAACGATTGCAGGCGCTTTGCACATTCCACGGGGATTTGTCGAATTTGCCGCAGATGAAACGACACCTTTTCATAATGCCGCGCTGACCAAGGATGCTGAAATTCTCCTTGTTTGTGCCGCTGGCGGCATGGCTGCGCTGACTGGCAAGACATTGATCGATATGGGTTATACCAACGTCTCCAATGCGGGCGGGTTCCAGGCGTGGAAAGACGCCGGTGGAGCCACCGAATAATGGCGCGCCAGGCGACAGCCCGCGCCCGGGCACGCGTTGCGGATGCAGCTGCAGCCCGTTTGCGGGCGATGATCATCCTCGGCATGGCCGCTATCCTTGCACTTGTGATTTCCGGCTTTGCCAGCGTGGCGTTTGCCGCGGGATCGGACAGTGGATCAGACAGTGGTGGCAAATATAAGAGCTATGGTGTTTCGGCAGAGATGCGCAAGGCAATCGCACTGGTCAAACAGGAAGCGTTTGCCGATGCGCTGCCGTTTCTGCAAAAGGAAGTGGCTGGCGATCCAGGCAATGCCGATGCCTGGAACATGATCGGATTTTCCTCACGCAAGCTGGGTGATTACGTTACATCCGAGGCGGCCTACGACAAGGCGCTGGCGATCGACCCGAAGCACAAGGGCGCACTGGAATACAAGGGTGAACTGTATCTGACCCTTGGCAATCTTGCCGGTGCCGAGGAACTGCTTGCACGGTTGCGCAGGAGTTGCAGTTTCAACTGCAGTGAGGTCAAGGATCTGAAGGACGCCATCGCCGCCTACAAAAAGGCTCAGTAGCAGGGCGGTTACAACTGGTTTTCTGTCGCAGGAATCGAAAAAGGGAGGCCGCGGCCTCCCTTTAACGTGATGGTTAGCAAGTAACCAAAATATGGGTGTCAGACAGACGTGATAAGGCTGCTCATCAGTCTGGTTGTCACCTCTTGGTTACGCGCTTTTAACCGAAATTCACTAGACATCAGATCACCTCCTTTGGATTGTTTGAACAATGGGCAAAACCTTAGGGGGTAATGCCGGGCCTGTCACCTGTTTTCGTGGCGCGGGTGCGCTGGGTTCAGCCGCCGAACAATCCTTTGGTGAAAGTGATCAGATGATCCAGATTTTCGCTGAAAAATCCCCCTGCCTGTTCGGCTGCGGTACCGGCCTTGCCCCCAAGTTCGGTGCGAAGCGTGCCAGCCTTCTCGCCAAGCGCGCTGGCAGTCTCGCCAAGTCGGTTGGCAACACCATCGACGGCTTCACCGAAATTGCCTTCGCCAAGTGCCTCATTGACCTTGCCGGTAACAGTTTGCGTCGCCTTGCCGGTGGCTGCCGTGGTCTCATCCCACAACTCACCTGCCTTACCCAGCACGCTGTCAAATGTTCCCTCAGCCCTGCTCCCGGTGGTTGTGGTTGTGGTGGTTGTGCTGCTGTTATTGTCCATCTGGCACGTCCTGTAACAATTCGCCAAAATGCGGAAACCGTATTATGGGGCTGTTTATGGATGAAACCAACCTAAAAGCCGGTCGCCCAACCGCCACCGGCTGGAACAGGGCGGCGTTGATTTGACGCTGGCATCACCTATCTACAGAACAATGTCAAAACCCCGTGATGAAATTTGGAGAGGATGATGATGGTCTCCTTGCAGACGGTGCAAAGCGCCGCCACCCTCTCATCTGGACGTCACCCTGGCGCTCGGGCAAGTCGATTTTTCTGGGGTGTCCTTATGCTGATGGAGGCTGTATTGCTGCTCAACATCAATGCTGCGCTGGCATCGCCAGCGGGCGCACATGATTTTACCTTCGAGAGAATCGAGGGGGGCGCATTGCCGCTTGCCGACTATCGCGGCAAAACGCTGTTGCTGGTCAACACAGCGTCACAATGCGGCTTCACCGGCCAATATGCCGCGTTGCAGGATTTGTGGGAGACCTATCGTGATCGTGGGCTGGTTGTTCTTGGCGTGCCAAGCGATGATTTTGGTGGCCAGGAGCCGGGAACCGCAGCCGAGATCAAGCAATTCTGCACAGTCAATTTCGATATCGATTTCCCGATGACGGACAAGGTGCGCATCAAGGGTGAGGAGGCGCATCCCTATTATCAGTGGGTGGCTGCGCAGGGCCGGTTGAAGACACCACGGTGGAATTTCTTCAAACATCTGATAGACGTTGATGGCAACCTCGTTGATTGGTTTGGCTCGACGACGCGGCCAGACGCGCCAAAGCTGATTGCCGCCATCGAAAAACAGCTGGACGGCTAGGTGGCTGGTTTTGCTGGTGATTGTCGTGCTACGCTTTCCGGGCATGGCCGTCCTGACGGCTGAATGGCACGCTGCTGTGTGAGGAAATCATGACCCAGCCTGACTTACGGCGCATTTTGTCTGATGAGTTACATGCCCGCGCATTTCATGATTTTGATGGGGCAGGGCGGTTCATTCGCTTTGTGTTTCTGATCAATGATGATGCTGCCGGTTTCCTTGCGTATGTGAATGCATTTCTTGAGACAGAGAAGTCGCCGCCGATTGCCCCGGAAAGTAAATTCGCCCGGGTCGAGTTTGACGATTATGCCTTCCGGTTTGAGCGTCACACCGAATTTCTCTCAATCTCCTTCATCCAGAAAGGGCGGATGATCAGATCTGGTCTGTTGCCCGAAGCCTTTGATCCGGAGGCTGTCGGTCTGCCGCTTGACTGGGCGCGGGCAGCGCCAGCGACCCTGTTTCAGGCAATCTGGCTGGAAGTGGGCGCAAAGCCGCCCCGAACGCTCAATGATGCCAGGATGCTGGCCATGCTCGACAGCCGTGCTGTTGCCGCCAACCAGTTCAGCGATGGTGCTGGTCAGCTGCATTTCGCCTTTGATATCGACGCTGCCGGTTTTTCCCGTGTTGCGCTGTTCAACAGTGACATCCCGCCAAGCCGCATGGGCCGCGCTGTGCAGCGCGTTGTTGAGCTCGAAACCTACAGGTTGCTGGCGCTTCTTGGCTTTGCTGCCGTGCGTGACAATGGCGGACGACTTGGCGAGATTGAGGATATTGTCGGTAAATTGACCAACGAGCTGGCCGAACAGATCAAATTGCCTGACGGCAAGGTGGAAACGCTGCTTTCCACATTGACGGCGCAGGCTGCCGATCTGGAAGAAATTTATTCCAAGACGTCCTATCGGATGGCTGCGACGAAGGCCTATGAGAGCATAATGGCCGACAGGATTGCCGGGCTGCGGCTGACCCGCCTGATTGGCTTTCAGGGAGTGCGGGGGTTTTTGAACCGTCGCATGACGCCGGCCCTTGACAGCTGTCATGCTTTTTCTGAACGGCTGGCCCAGCTGTCGGCGCGCATAACGCGGGCCGGTGATCTGCTGCAGACGCAGACAGAGATGATTATCCAGCGTCAGAACCGCGATCTGCTGACCTCAATGAACAGCCGTACCAAGGCGCAGTTACATCTGCAGCAGACGGTGGAGCGCCTGTCGATTGCTGCAGTCACCTATTACGGTGTAGGGCTTGTTGGCTATCTGGCAAAACCCCTGCCGCTTGACCGCTGGGGAATTGACCTGATCGTCGTCAAGGCAGCCTTTGTTCCGGTGATTGCCTTCATCGTCTGGCTGGCCATTCGCGCAGTCAAGGTAAGGTTGGCCAGCGAGGAGTGAGCCGGCAGATGGGCCGGTTAAGCTGGCCGGATGTCTGTTATCACAGCAAGGTGATTATCCGGAGCATTGACCTGGCTTTATGATTGCCTGCCTGTGACAACGCCCCGGCAAGGACATGGCTGCGATGAATGACGATATTCTGGTGACTCAACCCAATGGCCATCATCTGGCTGAGCTGAATATCGGCATGGCTGTGGATGATCTGGATACGCCGACAATGGCTGGCTTCATGAATGCGCTTGACAAGGTGAACCGCATTGCGGATCGCAGTCCGGGTTTCGTCTGGCGGTTGCAGGATGAGGCTGGCAACGCAACCGGAGTCAAACATTCGGACAATCCACGTGAAATAGTCAATCTTTCGGTTTGGCAGACAAGTGCCGATCTTGAACATTATGTCTGGAATACAGTGCATCGCCAGTTCATGAAACGCCGTGCCCAGTGGTTTGTTCCGCTTGATCGCCCTTATTTTGTCATGTGGTGGGTGCCGATCGGCATCGTACCCACACTTGCTGAGGCGCTGGACCGTCTGGCGCTTTTGCGGCGTGACGGCCCATCGCCTGACGCTTTTGGCTGGGGCGATCTGCCGGGTCAGCGGATTTGGGATCAGGCATAGCCAGTTGGCGCCAGAAACCATGGCTGCAAGCAGATGGCTGGTCTTTGCCCGGCCTTTCCGGCATGCTGTCACCTGTGCATTGTCCCACGATAGATTGACCGAAAACTGGTGACCGTCCCATGACTGACCTCATTTTGCATCATTACCCGCAATCGCCTGTTGCCCAGAAGGTTCGCTTTGCCCTTGGCATCGCCGCAGCTGATTGGCATTCGGTGGAGATCCCACGTCTGCCACCCAAGCCGCTGCTGATGCCATTGACAGCGAATTACCGCCGGGTGCCGGTGCTGCAGATTGGTGCCGATATTCATTGTGACAGCCAGAACATCATTCGCGCCATTGCTTCGGCTGGCCACGCTGACGCACTGTTTCCCGATGGCTGTGTTGGACAGGCAATGGCATTGGCCGGCTGGGCGGAAACGGCGATGTTTGATCTGGCCGTGCGGATTGTCATCACATCGGCAATCGGTACCGCGCCACCAGAATTCATCGCTGACCGTGGGGCGCTGTATTTTGAGCCTGATTGGACAGAGGCTGGGATGAAAGCAGCCCTTCCCACAGTGATCCTGCAGCTTCAGGCGCATCTGGCCTGGACTGACGACATGCTGTCCGCAACTGGTTTTGCGATTGGCGGCAAGCTGTCTTACGCTGATGCAGCGATTGCCTATATCGCCTGGTTTCTGCGAGGGCGATGGGATGGTGGTGCGGCCCTGCTGGCACCGTTCAGCCATGTATGCGCTCTTGAGGCGATGCTTGTCGACAGGGGCAATGGCAACGCCGCAGAGATGACTGCGGAGGCGGCGCTGGCACACGCCCATGACTGTGAGCCGGCAACCCCGACGGGCATTCATGCAGGTTTTGATGCAGGCCTTGAGATGAGTCAGCAGATTATGCTGCGGCAACGCGGCCAGACGGCTGACCCGGACGTGTTTGGCAGCCTGCGTTATCTGGATGATACGCGCGTGTCGATTGATCACACCAGCCCCGAAACCGGAGCGGTTGCAGTGCATTTCCCAGTCGCTGGCTATGTCGTGTCGGCGGCCTGACTGTCGCCGCTGTCACTGGTTTGAGGCAGGTCTGACTGTGCGCCGATCCAGGCAAGTGTTGCCCGGATGTACCAGCTGCCGTTTCGATCATGGAATCCGACATGACCACCGCCCCTGGTCACGACAATGGCTGGCAGCCCCCTTCCATGTGGCTGCGCAAGGCAGGGCTCATCGGGAACCCAGGGGTCATTTGTCGACTGGATAACCAGAGCCGGAATGGTCAGCCGCGACAGCCGTTGATGAACGCTCGTTGCGGCGTAATAGCTGGTGGCATCCCGATGACCGGCCAGAGGTGCTGTCACCTGATCGTCAAAGGTGAAAACAGTGGTGGCCCGTATGGCAGCATCGACATAGTGCTGTTCAAGATGTGGGGTGGTCGCGACAATCTGTTTCATGCCAGCCAGCATGTGGCGCATATAAAGCCAGTTGCGGGGGCGATGGAATTTTCTGGCTGTTGCCGTCATGTCAATTGGCGCCCCCACTGTCACTAGGCCGGCAAGCCGTCCTGCCGCCCCGGGATGGTCCAGCGCCATGTTCAGTGCGGCTGTCCCACCAAGCGAATGACCCATCATATAGAGGGGCAATTCTCTGAAATGCTGTTTTGCCCAGTCGATGAAGGGGATTAGATCAGCACCGGTGCCGGCATTGTAGGTTTTGCGCGCCAACGCGCGCGCCGGCCCCGCGCCGCGCATATTGACCCGCAGCAGGGCGAAGCCCGCGGCAAGCGCCGCTGGAATGAGCCACAGGATATGCGGTGCATCCATACAGCCATTCAATCCATGGACGGCGATGAGACATCCGCGGGGCTGTTCTCTGGGCAGATGGCACATGGCAAGAAGACGGTCGCCATCGGGCAAATCGAGCAATACCCGTTCTCCAACAGGGGCTGGCGGCGCGTCACAGCAGATGAAATGACGCATTGTCTGCAGGTCGCCACCTTTCCAGGGGAAAGCCTCGCCACCAAAAGCCGGTATCAGATTTTCCGCGTCATTGCGAACGAAGGCGATCTGTCCCTCCTTCTGCTGGATGTCAGGGCTGCAGTTGGCCCACGCGGTTCAGACTAATCCTCGGATGCGTCAGCTTCCAATGCTTTATAGAGGCTGAGCTCTTTCCAATATTGCTCGGCCTTGGCATTGGCATCGCTGATCCGCATGGACAGGCCGCGGATGATTGCCAGACAGATCGGGTCTGCGCCCTGCATTTTCGCCTTCAATGTGTCCTCGTCAATCACCTTGACGATACATTTGGTCTTGGCACGGGCGGTGACAGTGCGGGGCTTTGCCGTGATATGTCCCACCTCACCAAAAATTTCACCCTCATTCAGGATTCCCACATTCAATCCCAACCGGGTCTCGATTGCCACCTGTCCACTGTGGATCAAAAACACATTTCGACTCTGCTCATCTACTGAATAGATGATCTCGCCGGCGTTATAGGTGCGATGTGGGATTTGCTTGACTGATTTAATACTCATTTGACAGCGCCTTTTGACGACAAAACAGCTCTGTATAGATGGGGTCGTTAACATTATTTGAGAAGAGCGATCTGCATAGCGAGTGCAAAATTGATCCTGATTTTCTTCTCGGCGGCACCATGCCGGCATCAAAAGGCTACAGAACTATCCTTCGCACTGGAAGTTCTGCGGTCTGTAGTTTAGCATCTGCCGAATTTTATTTATTGGGTTTTTTTGGGGCTTACCATGTTGGAAAAGGGCGATGTCGTAATTTGGGACAGCAATGAAGCAGTATACGAGGTTGGAGACCAGGGTTTTGAGGCCTATCTCATCATGGAAGGGTCGGTGGATATTCTGACCAGCGATGGACTTCGGCTGAGCCGACTCAGCAAGGATGAGATTTTTGGCGAGACCTCGCTGTTGCTGGAGACAACGCGAACTGTCTCTGTGGTTGCCGGTGGGGCTGGTGTCACCGCCCGGAAAATCCCGAAAAACTATTTCGATGAAATTCGCCGCAAGGACATTGTCGTGGCTGCCCTGATCCGCAAGACACAGCTGCGGCTGATTGCATCAAACGAGCAGAGCAACGAGCTGTCCAATGAATTGGAGCGAATTTCCAGCGCGTTGGAAAATGCCCTGTCCGGCACGGAGCGGCCGGAAATTGGGGAGGATATCAAGCAACGTCTCATCTTGCTGCGCAAGAAGATCGATGAAACACATGCGCGCATTGATTAGGCTGCTCATGCCGGAATAGGCCGAAGCCTGCATATTGGGACTAGATGATGTCAAACAACATGATCAATCTGATTGGCTGGATTTTGTTCATTATTTCGGCCATTGGCTTCTGCATTGCCAGCATCGGCAGCTTTTGGGCAATGTTTGGCAGTGTATTTTTTCTGATCGCCTGTCTGGTTTTTCTAATCCCGTTCTTTCGCCGTTAGACAGCCTCCCTTGAGCATCTTCCTGTGATTGCCCTGTGACCCGCATGGCCTTTGCCCGCCAGTTACTTTTATACCCAAAATGGGAATCGAAACTCTTGATTTTTGAAAAGTGCAAGGCCACGCTTGCGTCAGTGGTCGGTCACCAGCCCACTCTAAAAAAAGGCCAAACTGAATTTTTGGCATGATTTTGGTCAAGGATGATGCAGTCAACCTGTTTTTTTGAGGCGGTGAGCATGAAACATGGCAGCAATGTAGACGGATCACAGGAGCTCTTCTTCGATAGATCTTCGGGCGAGCCCTATGAGGTAATAGCAAGGAAACTGTGGAACGGCATCGACCATTTCGTTTTGAAATGCAAGCGGGATGGGAGTGAGGTGACGCTCAGCAACGCTGGCATTTCCATGCGGTTTTCAAAATCTACCAATGTTAATCCACACAATCGGTGGTTGATGATCAAGGATAGGATCCGCTGATCACCGACTGCAATGGCGTTGCGTGAGTTCTGGTCTTTCTTGACAGGCAAGAGGCGCGCCATAGACTGAAGGCATGACAGTAAGGATATTTGCCACCACCATTCTGGTTTTTTTCTGTACTGCCGCCATGGCCTATGAGGAATCATCCTACAGGACAGTGTTTCGGACTGAGGTGTTTGAAGTACGTCACTATCCCGAGCGTGTCGTCGCCGAAGTGGCCTATAGCGGTGAGAATAGCGGTTTTCGCATATTGTTTGGTTACATTTCCGGTAACAATAAAACCGCTCAGACGGTTGAAATGAAGACACCTGTCACGCGGTCCACCAAGATTGATATGACAACGCCGGTGACCCAGACAAAAAGTGATGATCGGATGGTCATGCGGTTTTTCCTGCCCGCATCATTTACCCTCGAAACAGCCCCTGAACCAACAGACCCGGCTGTCACGATCCGAACGGTGGCTTCCGGTCATTTCGCCGCAATCCGCTATTCGGGCAGGGCGAATGATCGCAATTTTGCAAAACACCGGATCATCCTTCTGGATGAGTTGCGCGCCAGCGGGTTGACCCCTCTGGGGCCGGCGATCCGGGCGACATACAATGGCCCCTTTACCCCGCCATTCCTCCGCCGCAACGAGGCTATGTACAGAATTGAGTGGCAGTAAAAGCGTACCCAACAGTCATCAGATGCCATGCATTACATTTTGGCGCAATGAGTTGGTGACGGAGAGGGTAACGCGTTGTAGGTTCCAAGCTCCAGCGCCGAACCATTTTTGCCAGCAACATACAAGAAGTCGGCTGCAGTGTGACTGATTTTTGTCCTGTTACGCGTGGACCGTTGTCGTGTCACCAGTCTGACTGTCTGAGACGTGTGATCTGCGTGGTCACCTGTTGAATTTCATCGCCAATTCTCAGAACATCGCGCGCCAGCGTTTCGAGTTGCGCCTCCAGATCTGTAAGTGCCGTTTTGACTTCATCCTTGGATCTATGTGGCAGGGGGGCGTCTCCTCCCTGACCATCCAGCAGAAAGGCTGCCTGTACACCAAGAACGCCGGCCAGTTGGATGAGGCGGTTTGATCGGGGCTCCGATCTGTCCAACTCCCAATTCATCAGTGTCTTTTTCTGGACACCGCTCAGCTTGGCGACGTCGCTGATGCTCAGTCCCTGCCGCTCTCTTGCATTCTGAAGCCGTCCGCCCAAAGTCTGGCCTTCGTCCACTGTGTCTCTCAAGATACGTCCCCATTTTTCTAAAAGCGCCATCGTGACGAATTTAGAACAGTTAGCCTAAGACCCTGCGAATTGTCAAATTTATGGGTGGATTGACACTCCTCTTCCCGGTGGCGATGCCAGCATAGGGAGTGCAACCGCCGCGGCATTGATGTGCATCCTTGATGGATCAGCCGCTTTCCATCTCATTTGGCAGGAAAATTGCAGGCTACAGAGGTGAGAGGTGGTTGGATCTGCTCCGTGCTTTATACAAATGTAACTTGAACCTTGTGGTTGCAGAACAATCCACCTCTCTTGTCTCCCTTTAGTGCATCACCAGAATTCAGATGCATGGCTTTGGAGGTGGCTTTCCGAGCGAAGCCATTTCCATAGGCGTGGCCGGTGCCCATGGTTTCCCCATCAGGCCCCGGTTGCTTGATGGCCTGAGTGATGAGGAAAGGACCGTTGTCTGGCATACCATCAATGTTGAACATGAATGTCTGTTCTGTGTGCCTGCCCATACTTTCATGGCAAAGTGATGAACATTGATGAGGAGATCAGTAACGCCTGCGGTATGAAACCCCGCTGCCGACGGCAAAGCTGGAGGCGCTGCGCGATTTCACGCTGCTGATTGCCGCGGCGATGTCAGATCGTGGTGTCCAGCACCATGAAAATGGCCGGGCCTAGAGGGTAGCTGGCGCGGGATCATGACCGCTTAGAGCCACCGCAGCAAACAGATATCAGGCATTCGCCCATCCACCGTCACGCACCTTTGAGTTGTTCAGTTCCTGTTCCACCTTTTTCCAATCTTCGCACGCAAAGACTTTGCAGGGCGAACTGATATTACGGGTCCAGGAGAAAATTGAGATAAAGGGTTCATCATAGACACGGGTTGCATGAACATCATTCGAGTCATTCCATATCAGTGACCCAGCGCTGTAATCATTCCATTCGCCGCCCTGAAACCGCCATCCGGTTCTGGGTGTGAGATTCACATATAGCTCTGGGGCCAGATGGAAATGATCTCTATAGAGGGTGAACGGCCCTAGCAGAAAGATGCCAAGCGTAAAGTCCGGATGATGATATTTGGCGTTGGATGGGCCAATCAGAAGCGTGTGCAGGTTGCTGGCTCTGTAGCTGTCACCGAGGTCAGACTCTGCCGCATAATATTCATCCTCATCCTGTCTCCATATCAATTCATCGGTGGCTGATATCAGGCATTCACGGATGGCCTTGAGCGTCTGCGCCCTGATATTGCCAATAGCTGTTTTCAGAATATCCACTTGTGGAGACGGCAGTGTTGAGTTGTTTTTGCCAAAATCCCCTCTCACTGTGGCTGATGAAATCTTCGTCAGCACATCGCCAACACCCGATATGGTTTCCTGATGGGGGGCAAGATAGGTGTCTATGGCCCCGATCAAGGCCGCGATGACACATTCATCGGTGCTGTTGCCCTGGTTATTCATGAACCCTGTCCTCCTGACCGGAAGTGCCGATACTCCCGAAGACTTCTTTCAACTGGCTGACCAGAATGCACTTCCGCCTATTTTGCGGCAGCAACCTGTGTCAACCATATGCCGGCCGCCATGACAAGCAGCCCGCAGACCCGCAGCAGGCTCAATCGGGCCTCTGGCGCATTGAAAAGCCCAAAATGATCGATAACGGCAGCGCTCAACAGCTGCCCCAGAAGCACAAAGAAAATGGCATTGCCAAGGCCAAAACGCGGGGCGACATAGGTAATGCTGACGATGTAAAAGGCAACGAGACAGCCGGCAAAAAACAGATGTTTTGGTGCCTCGGCAGCCTTTGCCAGAGAGAACCCACCCTGCATTGTCGAGACAGCAAGGCAGCTGACAAGGGCAACGCCAAAAAGGATGAGGGACGCACCAAATGGCGCATCGAGGTGGCGGCCAAGAGCTGCATTGAGAGCAGCCAGCACCGGAATGCCAAGGCCCGCCAGAAACATCACGAGAGCGTATCCAGACATCCTATTCTCCTTTTTCAGCGCAGCCTTTGTCAATTCCCGCAGATTACCATATCCGCCCGCAGGATACAGCGACTCTGGCCATGGCGAGATGTAACACATCAGCGATGTTTGGGAGATAGCCTGTTGCTCGCGATGGTCCTGTGCAATTAGTTATGGAAGTGAGGCAGGTAAATTGGTTAACGTTAACCAACGTCACTATGTTCATTCACATCGGGCGATGAAATTTTTTTAAATCGCGGCGATAGGTCTTGGCTCCAGAGCAATAGGGAAAGTGAATTTATGTCCAAAGCCGTCATCACGAGTTACACACTCCTCGATTTTATGTCAGAGGCGGATATGGTCGCTTTTTTTTCGTTTGTTGAAGCGCATATGCAAAAGCATGCAGATAATCTAAGAGCCAATGGAATGACAAAATTCTATGTGTCCAGAGTGTTCAATAAAGGCGATAAATTCACAATCGGTAACTGGCTGGAATATGAGGATCAGAACGCCTATGTAGCGTGTGACAAAATTTGGCAGGAATTTATGAGTGACTCGGCAGATAAATTCAATTTCATATCCAAAATTGTGCCTTATCGTGGAGTTGTTCAGTACGATTTTAGCTAGTTTTTCCGTGCGGCCACATCACCCACAATCGCGTGTTGATTGTGATCCAAATGGCCATATCCTGTTGATGTTGCCTCCAAGGATTGGTGCATTGGGGCTGTCGCGCATGGAGATTGCTAATGCAGTCCAGCTGAGACAGTTTAACTGTTATTCAGGATCAGATGAATAACAGTTGCAGTGGGGCAGCTACCCTAAACTCAGATGAAACTCAGATATCACTCAACTGCACACTTTCCCCAAACTGATAGCGATAAACGAACATCTCTGACTGTGTTTGTGCATAGAACAAGCCAACGCCTGTCATCTGCCAATCAATGCATCACGAACCTTACCAGCATCAACGGTGCTGTATTCATAGATTGGTCTATCGCCCAGTATGTCTATTACAGCATGTGCGTTGCGCATGGCTGCTCTGTGGAATGTCTTTGGTTTTCCCGCACCCTTTAACTGCAGATAGGTCTGCACAGCCTCTGACAGCGTAGGGGCAACTAGTGTACTCATATCATTTGCAAGCACATTGCCCAGCCCCATCGCATCCAGCCGCATAGGCAGCCACTTCTCATCCAATCGCTGACATATCACCTGAGAATGTCGGAGTGCTTTGGCACGGCTTCGGGTGTTCAGAGCAAGCACGATGCGCTGTTTAGCATGGCAATACTGTACTTCTTTTGGCACACGACGAGAGAAGTAATAGAAGCCACGCTTCTGGTAAATGTAAGTGCTAAAATGGTCTACCATATGGTCTACCCACATCCAATCAAAACGAACAACAACGCTTCAATTTCAATGTGTTAACACATAATGTGATGGGGAAAGTGGTGCTGGTGGAGAGACTCGAACTCCCAACCGCCCGATTACAAATCGGGTGCTC
>JAYNHH010000002.1:0-120550 GCA_038107835.1 Alphaproteobacteria bacterium | reverse complement strand
TCATTTGGTGGAGGAAGGCTATGATCTTATAATCAGGATTGGCGCACTTGAAGACACGGGGTTGATAGCCAGAAAGCTCTGTGATTTTCCGGCCATCATATGTGCAAGTCCGGAATTTCTTGCACATTACGGTCACCCGAGGACGCCTTCTGAGCTGAAGAGACTGCCGGCCGTTGTGTATTCTAACTCAGTAAGCGGTAATTCAATAAATTACCGTACCGTAAACGGTGAGGTTGGCTCAGTGAACCTGTCACCAGCCATCTACGCGAATACAATCGGCATGCTTCTGGAGGCAACAAAACAGGGGCTTGGGTTTTCCCGGTTGCCAGAGGTTTTCTGTGCTGAGGCTTTAAATGAAGGAACGTTAATAGAAATTCTTTCCGAATATGACTTAATCCCAGACCGTGCGATCTTCGTTATGTATCCGGAAAAACGATACTTACCCTTGAAGGTCAGAAAATTCATCGACCACCTGAGTGCAAGACTGTCTGTCATGAAAAACTATTAACCTTACCAAAGCTGACCTTTGCTGGTGACAAAGCTCGGAGTTTCGCGGCTCGCAACCGTCCAGGGCCACGCCCCCTCTGATATACCCATGGGTATATATATTTATTAATAAGAATAATTAGACAGGTACGGTTTCGCTGATTGCACGAATGGAGTTACGCTGGTTTCGCGAATGTTGTTGAAGCGGCAACAAGACGAGCCAGAAATGTCATCTGCAAACTTCAAATGCATACCACTTTATTTCAATTTCCCCTGAGGGGCCGGACCATCGATCAGCCAGATGATTGATGCCACTGATCACTTTTGGCATGATGGACCCACAGTATTATGGTGGGGAAATTAATCGTGGCAGCCATCCTTGACACGCTGTTGAGTTCGGTTCTTCCCGTCGCATTGATTTTTGTCATGGGGTATCTTGCTGGCCGGCGTGGTGGATTCAGTCAGCCTGATGCCGCTTCAATCTTCAAGTTCATCGCCCAGATCAGTGCACCGGCAATCATCGTCAATATCGTCATCACCACCGATGTTGCGAGTCTGGACCCGGCGCTTACCGGCCTCTATCTCATCAGCGAGTTGATGGTTTATGCCATCGGTTTCTTCATCACCTGGTTTTGGTTTCGGCTTGGTTTCAAGGACGCGCTGCTATGCGGCCTTGCAGCATCCTTTGCCAACCATGTGCTGTTCGTCTATCCGATCACACAATTCGCCTTTGATCCGGTGATGTCGATCCCCGTTCGCAGCATCATCACGATCGATATCATCATTTTCACCCTTACCATCATCATCCTTGATATCCATCAGACTCCGTCTGCCGGTCCGTTGAGAGCGATGGCGGGCCAGCTACGCAACCCACTCCTGCTGGCGCTTCTGCTGGGTGTGCTGATAGTTCTGAACCCCTTTGGCACACCGCTCGCGCTAATTAGGTGCGCCAGCTTTATCGCCGATGCCGCCGCACCATGCGGCCTGTTTGCGTCCGGCATTCTGCTTGCCAGACCAATTTCCAAAAACAGTCTGAAACTGGCCATGGTCATCACTGGTCTGAAGATGCTGCTGCATCCCATATTGGGAGTCCTGATCATCATTTTGGCAGGCGGCTATGCCATTGAGACGGCACGCACGACCTTAATGGTGACCGTTGCCCCGGTTGGGGTAATGGCGCTGACCTTTGCCAGCCGCTATGACGGCAAAACGGACGCAATCGGCCAGTCAATCCTGTGGAGTTTCTGTCTTTCAGTCATACTCGTTCCCATTTTTGCCGTGATCTGACGACAGGCCTGCAGGGCGGGCTGAAGACTGCCAGATGTTGCCAAATCACATCCGTTCCATCGCGGGGATTGACAATGACGGCCATCAACTTAGGTTGCATGGCGTCCATACTGATTGTCAGTGCGGATGTGAATCGGATTGCCACAACAGTTTTCACGCACAGGCCCTTTGGTTGAAATGTCAGTTATTCGCGTCACGCTCCAAGAGTTTCGATCCAGTCTGCACGGGGCATCAAAATGGGACATTTGGTTTGTCTGGCTGTGGCTTGCCGGCCCCTTTCTCTATCTGATCGAGCGCACACCTGCGGATATCTGGCTGTCGGTGTTTGGCATCGCCTTCATTCTGCGGTCCTTCCAGCTCAATCAATGGCGCTGGCTGTCGGCGTTCTGGGTCCGGTCTGTCAGTCTGTTCTGGCTTGTTGCGTTACTGGCCTCGGCCCTTTCCGAAAATCCTCTCTATTCGCTTGGCGAAGCGGTTGCCTGGATCAGATTTCCGCTTTACGCCGCCGCCTGTATGTTCTGGCTGGGAACCAGCCGGGTCAGACTGAATATGATGTTTGTGACAATGGGGGTGGCCACAGCAATCATGGTGGTGATTCTGGCTGTCGAATTGGGCAGTGCGATTTTATTGTCCTCGACTCACCTGGCGCGGCTATCTGGTCCCTATGGCGACCTCGTCCCCGGTAGTTTTCTTGGCAAGGCAATGATGCCACTGGCGACCATACTTGCGGCGATGGCCATGGGCAAATCGTTGAAACATGGCCTTGGTCTGGCAATGGTCAGTGGACTGATCGTGATTTTCACAATGATCACCGGCGAACGGGTGAATTCCGCCCTTGCAGGACTGGCGGTCTTTCTTGCCTCCTTTGCCTGGGTGGTGCGCCCCCGACGGATCATTCTTTTCGGCACTCTTGCCGCGACCGGTTTTTTGATCCTGTTTGCCGCGTTCCCGGGCATTGGTGACCGCTTTTCACCCGGAAACAGGGCTGAAGTTACCGATTATTTTAACAGCCCCTATTGGTTTTCCGTGCGGCCGGGAATTGTAGCGGCGATGGATTCGCCGGTGACCGGGATCGGTGTTGGGATGCACCGGCTTCACTGCCCGGCGATTCCGCAAGGCCCGCACTGGCTTGTCGGGCAGAATGACTGCCACCCCCACCCCCATCAGTTTTATGTACAGCTGGCTGGGGAGACGGGATTATTTGGGCTGCTGACAGGCATAATCATGATTGTGTCGATCATCATCACAGCCGCCGCTGGCCGAAAGCACCGGACGCTATATTCTAGTCTTGCCTGGATTCCGCCAGCTTTGCTGTTTTTCCCCCAGCCGTCAGCTGATTTCTTCGGTCAGTGGAACAATCTGTTCCTGTGGTTTGCCATCGGTCTGGCGTTGGCCATGGCACAGGATCGAGGCACCCGCAGCACCTAGGCGCTGGTTAGTCACCACCCGTCTGGCCGGGACAGAGCATGCTACGCTGACCAGCCAGATATTCATCAATAACCGTTTGCATCCGTTGCCTGCCGAAACTGGTAAAATGGCCAGCATGAACCCTGCTGACAGGCATCTGTCTGAGCCGCCGCAGATTCTCGCAGAGTTGATCCGGGACAGAATGATAGAGATGGTCATACAATGTGCCGTCATAAAGCGTATCGCCTGTGAATATGATGCCACTCGCCGCCTCCCACAGGGCAATGGAACCTGGGGAATGTCCCGGAAAATGAAGCACCTGAAAAACCCGATCACCAAGATCGATGACATCACCATCATCAACCGTGCCAGTCAGGGGGGCGGCGCGATAACACCAATCCGCCACATCGAATCCCTCATAGGGCAGCTGCCTGATTGACTGAGGTTCCAGCAAATTGGCCACGGTTGCCTCGCGCGTTGGGTTGGCAAAAATATCAGCCTCAGCGACATGGCCCAACCGCGTTTCAAACTGGCACAGGCCTCCGGCATGGTCATGGTGGCTATGCGTGCAAAGCGCAATCACCGGCCGTTCAGCCAGCATCGCGATATCTTTGGCAATTGGTCGCAGGCCAAGGCCTGTATCAATAATCAGATCACGATCCCTGCCACGCACATGCCAGATATTGCATCGCCAGTCAGCGGCAACATGTGCCTCCAGAATGCGTGACACACCATCATCAAGATTGTTGATCTTGTACCAGCTTGATTGGGTCACCCATCATCCTTCCGCAACACACACCATCAGGTGTAGGGCATTTCCGGCCCGATGTCGTGATTATGGACGCCGCCTTGTGTGTGCCGCAAGTATGCCACACCCAAAACTGGGCTGGTTTTATCGACATGACGCAGTCTATTGTCGTGAGGTTTTGTTCAATCGGGGCAGGACAGTCTTCTCAGGAAGGCTGGCATCGCACCCAGCAAAGGGGCAGTCTGTGTCCAGTTCCGCCGCCTATCTCAGCCTGTTTCTCGCTGCGTTTCTGGCAGCCACAATCATCCCGGCGCAGTCCGAGGCAGGATTGTCTGCCCTGATTCTGACATCCGGAAACAATGTCATTCTGCTCGTTGCTGTCGCAGCCATCGGCAATGTTCTGGGGGCTGTCGTGAACTGGTATCTGGGGCGCTGGATTAACAGATTCAGTGACCGGAGATGGTTTCCCATCAAGCCCGCGCAATTGACCCGGGCAACGCTCTGGTACCACAGATATGGCCGCTGGAGCCTGCTGTTGAGCTGGGTACCCTTCATTGGTGACCCGATTACCATCGTCGCCGGTGTGCTGCGCGAACCACTGCTGTCCTTTATCCTGATTGTCAGTTTTGCGAAAACGACGCGCTACATCCTTGTCGCGGTGATCACGCTGAAATTGATCTGATCACCAGATTTTGACAGATAGCGGGCGAACACCCTATCCTCAGCGATGCGTGTGTTTTGGAGAGGTGAAATGCGGATTATCTTTTTTGCCATATTGCTCAGCCTGTCGGCGGGCTCGGTTCATGGCCATCAATGTGTTCTTTCTGGCACGGGCGCATCCGAAATTGCCATCTATAATGCGTGCAAGAATGATCTTGTCATGGGAATGGATGGACATGGTTCATCAGCCACCAGCGCAGCCAGCGCCACTGACCAGGTCAGCCAGAAACTGATCCTGCTCGAAGCCGAGAACAGGCAGCTGCAGGCGAAGCTCGCTTTGCTTCGCAACCGTCTGCTGGATTTGATGAAGGATCTCTGAGCCAGGGGGCGCTGATTTGGATGACAGTCAGAGAAAACTTGCCCGCTTGAAGGCCGAGCAACGCGCCCAAACAGCGCGGGAGGCACAGCTGCGCAATCTGATTGACAGCAACAACAGCAATCTTGAGGACAAGCTCGCCGTTTTTAAAACGCTGATCCACGCCGATCAAGCGCGCTTCAATATGGCATTGTCAAAAATGCTTGATGAAACAGATCAGGATAAGTGATCAGTCGATAAAGCTGTCAGCACGAAGCCCGGCACGCTCCAGATGAATTGGTAACACCCGGCCATAAAGCTGCTTTGTTCGCTCTGGCGCGCCAACCATGTCAGGCTGCTCGACATCGGAAAAAATCGCCACATAGCGCGGCGTTGGCCCCCGAAGCGGAGTGACCCTGTGCAGGGAATAGCGCCCCTTGAAAATCTGCAGATCTCCCGGCTCCAGCGCCAGTGAGCGCACCAGATCGGAGTCGCCATCAAGCACGGCGCGCACCGCCGTAAAATTCTCACTCTCCGCCCTTATATTGGGGGCAAATTCAAACAGGCCACCCTCATCTGCCGATTGAATGGCAAGAGTGATGGTGAAATTATTGGTGTCAAAGTGCCAGGGGAAGCCCTCACCCTCCTCTGCCATGTTGACGATTACAT
Organism: Alphaproteobacteria bacterium; assembly: GCA_038107835.1. Classification (GTDB taxonomy): domain Bacteria; phylum Pseudomonadota; class Alphaproteobacteria; order Puniceispirillales; family Puniceispirillaceae; genus MED-G116. Next base: position 114,938 of record JAYNHH010000002.1, on the reverse strand, counting down.
CTGCCAGCGGATCGGCATGACGATAGAAATTCTGCTGCTGCAGGCAGGCCTGGATGAAGGGATCGAAGGCAGGAAAATCATGGATTACACGCAATGGACCTGTCGGCAGAAAATTATCTGCCGGAATGAAAGCATTCGAACGGTCATCAAAGCGGCGGCGCGGATCCGTAGCGTCCAGCAACGGATCATCTGCCGTGAAATAGGGATTCGTAAGGTTAAAGGACCGATGCGCACAGGACGCAACCGAATCAGCCTCTGCCGTCAGCAGGGTGACGGCTCGCTCGGTCAGAAAGCGTTTCAGAACCGCACAGCCATCGCCGGCAAGCTGGACATGGACATCCTTGATAAGGGCATCGCGCCCTGGCCCGCTCTGATGGATCGGAAACTCCACCAGATTGATCAATTCCTCAGCCCCGTGCAGCGTCTGGTGATTCATTGAAGCCCCCCGGAAACCAACGCATCACGGTTTTAGGGTGACATGCCCGGCGGCATATGTCGATACACCAGATCGCAGCCCTGCGGGCCAGCCGCATTGGTGTCGCGTACCGCGCCAAGACGTGTGGCAAGACGAATGGATCGGGTGTTTTCACGGTGGATATAGCTCACCGCTGTCGGCCACCCAAGGGTGTGAAAGCTGTGCCGCTGAACTTCCCGGGCTGCCTCAAAGGCAATGCCCTTGCCCTCGGCAGGGGCCAGCAGCGTCCAGCCGATTTCACGCTCGGGAAAATCCACTGGCCACCAATTGCCGATAAAACCCATCAATTGATCATTGGCGCGCATAATCACCGAAAAAAGGCCAAATCCGCGCAGATGCCAGTGCCCGATCATCGAGGCAAATGTCCGCCAGGCCCGTCCCTCATCCTCAAAAGGTCCACCAATGTAACGCGCTCTGTCAGACATGATGAAGGCCCGATAGGGCACGTAATCACAGGGACGAATGGGAACAAGCATGAGCCGTTCTGTGTGCAGGGTCGGGCCGGCAAAGCCCTGTGTTGGCGCATCGCCACTGACAGGGGTTCTGTTGGATGAATCTATATGGTCCGGCAGCTGCATCTTTCCGCCTCCTTCTTCTGGGGACGGCTAGACTGTGCCTGCATTTACCAGACATAAAAAGAGGTGGCCATTGTCACTGCCTTCACTTTACCGTGAGCGGCAGATGGCGGTTAAATCCGCTCTGGGTCGAGCAGGTGACGACAATGCCCCTTGCAAAAGACGGCCGCTATCTGCGGATGACCGTCCACGATCCGGTAGAGGACAAGGTCAGCCAGTTTTCCCGGTACAATCTGGCCACGGTCAGCAAGCGCCACAGCGTTTGCCGCATTGCCGGATATCAGCGGCCAAAACGCTGCCATGGCCGCTGGATCATTGCCACCCAGCTTTGCCACAGCCGCCAGCTGCGAGCTGTAGTAATAGTCGGATGCAAGGACCGTACAGAGATTCCCGGCGATTGCATCGGTGGCATCAACAGCGCCTGTATGGCTTTTACCGCGCAGGACATTTGGCGCGCCCAACACGGTCGTCTCACCAGCATCAATCGCCGCACGCGCGGTCGCATCGGTGATTGGAAATTCGCAGACAGTCACACCAATCGCCCGATTTGCCGCGCGTTCATCAGGACTGGTTTCATCATGAGCAAAACAGGTGACGCCCTTCTTCCTTGCCAGATCCGACAGATGCCCGATGGCCGCCGACACCTCATCCTCCCTTGCCTTGAGGGCGTTGAGACGGGCCGTATAGTCCGGCACCGACAGGCCGGACCGGTCGGCGTTCTTGACAAGGATATGAGGCTTCATGCCGGTTAGAATGGCACTGAGATGGTCATTGAAGGCAAGCGTTGGTGCCGGATCCAGATCAAGCCAGCTCTCGATGTCAGCTATTGCCTCAAGCGCGAAGATTTCCCAGCGGAGCTGCAGCCGCAATTCGCAGGCACAGCGCGATTGCACTTTCTTGAGGGCAGAAACGATCTCTCGGGCCCGCTCGAGGCTGCGCAAGCCAGGCTCCCAGGAGATGGTCATCGCCAAATAGGCTGTCGTGATGCCATTGCTGATCAATTCACGGTCAGTTGCCAACAGCGCTGTCTCAAGATCGAACTCGACGCCATTGCGCGGCGCGACATGCCGTTCAAACCCATCACCATGAAGGTCGATGAGTCCTGGCATGGCGATCAGGCCAGACCCATCGAACGGGCGCATCGCCGGTGTTGTCGCCTCACAGATCAGGCCGTCGGCAATGGCAATGTCATGACCACCATATACACCGTCGGTCTGGGTGTTTGCGCCAGTGATGATCCAACTGTCATTCATAATACGGGCTCTTTTTAACGATCCATCAGCGGCCGGTCATCTGCGAAGTGGGACCACATGCTGCATCGCACTCCGATCCACAGCGGTGACACTAATCGACATATCAGCCACGGTCTACAGATTTGCCAATTGTTTGCCTTAGCACCTTTGTGCTAGCCATGGCACCCACGGGTTAATCACCTGAAGGCGCAAATGACCGAAAAGGATTGGATATGTCGATTTTACTTGCACAGGCAAAGACCATCATCGAGGCAAGCCTTGCCAAAGGCCGTGACCTTGGTCTGAAACCACTCAGCGTCGTCGTTCTTGACGAGCGGGCCTCACTCGTTGCCTGCATGTCAGAAGACGGGATCAGCCAGATGCGAGCAAAAATCGCGCATGGCAAGGCAAATGCCGCCATCGCCCTTGGCATGGGAACACGCGCCCTGATGAACAGGGCTGAGCAACAGGCCTATTTCATTCAGGCCATCAACGGTCTTGCCGGCGGCGACATGGTTCCCGTGCCAGGTGGCGTGCTGATCCGTGATTCGGCGGGTGTGTTGCTGGGTTCAGTTGGCATTTCTGGCGATACATCAGACAATGATGAGGCGGCAGCACTGGCTGGCATAGCAGCGGCGGCGCTGAGTGCTGAAACAGGCTAGCCGTGGCGCAACCGGGCCAGCAACCGCAATATCCGCCCATCGATCGCCAGCAGGCCAAGCCCGATCACCATCATCCCGATGAGATGACGGATCAGCAAAATCTCGTCGAGGAAAAAAACGCCAAGCGCAATGGCACTGACAGGCACAAGCAGGGTCACCAATGACAGGTTGGTGGCCCCTGCTGTTTCCAGAATGCGGAAATACAGAAAATACGCAAAACCCGTTGACAGCAAGGCCAACCCGATCACCGAAAGCACAACGCCGCCGCCCGGCATTGGCAACGACCACGGGCGGTCAACTAACGCCACAATGGGAATCAGCAGGATTGTCGAAGCGGTGACCTGCCCGGTTGCCGTCGCAATGGGCGACACGCCAAGTCGCCGGAAACGACGGCCAAAGCTGACAGCCACACCGTAGGACAGCGCCGCCATCAGCAGTGCCAACTGCGCGCCCAGATAAAAGCTCATTCCGGCAAAAGCATCCGGACCGACCAGCAGCGCAACACCGGTAAAGCCCAGCAGAACACCCGTCAGTTTAGGCAGGGTCAGCGCTTCGTCGTCAGTGGCAAAATGCGCCACAAGGACCGCGAAGAGGGGCGTCGTCGCGTTGATGATCGACGCATAGCCGGACGTGACATAGCCCTGCGCCCAGACGATCAGGCCGAAGGGGATGACATTGTTCAGAAACCCCATCCAGAAAAAGGCCTGCCAGATCTGGCGGCCCACCGGCATCGCAAGACCCGCCCATTTCATGAAAACAAACAGCGCCATGGCGGCAAAGCCGACACGGCCAAGCACAATTGTCAAAACCGGCAGCTCGGCAACCGCAACGCCGTTGAAAAAGAACGAACCACCCCAAACCAGTGACAACGTGACCAGCATCAGCCACTCACCAAATTTCATTTGCTGTCTGATCATTCCCAACCGATCCCTGTGCTTTCAGACGGGTCCAACACTCCCTTGGAAATCACATGCTGTTCCCCTTCCCAGAACAGCATTAACAAGGCCGGTATTGAAAGCGATTAATCCATCAATCACATCAAAGTGATGGCGACCCTCTTCGTGCGTTACCGTCACCGGCACGCCAAGCCCACCCCAGGACAGGGCCAGCAAATCCGTCTGCCGGCGAAACTCCGGGCGTTCGTCTGCGCCAACCCAGACATTGACCCCAATCTCACCAGCCATGACCGGTGCCAGTGGTGTCAATAGGGCCGGACTCTCGTTTGCGGCAATATCCTCCGTGATGGCAAGCAGGTCATTCAGTTCAGTGTGGAGAAGTGGTCGCAGATCATGCACGCCGCTGATCGAAGTGACCGCCAAAATTCGTTTGATCAGCGGTACCGTCAGCAATTCCCTGCCACTGATCAAGCGCGTGACCAGATGGCCACCAGCCGAGTGGCCCGCAAGATGAATCGGCCCTTCAACATAACCAGCCGCTGCCGTAACAGCCGCTGCCACATCGCTGCAGATTTCATCCAGCGTCACCTGGGGTGCCAACCGATAGCTGGGAAGGGCCACGGCAAAGCCACGGGCAAGCGTTCCTGCGGCCAGATGTGACCAATCATCCTTGGAAAAGGCGCGCCAATATCCCCCGTGAATGAAAACAGCAAGACCCTTTGCCGGTCCTTCCGGCAGGAACAGATCAAAGCGCTGACGCGGGTCACTACCATAGGCGATGTCAAGCCGCTTCTGTTGCCAGTTTGCCCGAAAGGCAGCCGCCCTTTCAGGCCATTCCGCAACAAAGGATGGGGCATCAGGGATGTGTGCCATATTGGCATAGGCGTCGTCGAAATCCATCAGCTGGTCCTCCCCTTATCGCCAGCAAAGCGCTCAGAATGGCTAGCAATAGCGCTCCGGGCCAACCCATTGATCGTCTGAATACCGGTCGCCATGCGCCCAGCCGATTGGCAGAACCGCCTCGATGCGCGCCATATCCTCAGCTGACAGGCGCAATCTGGCCCCGGCGCAAAGTTCCTGAAAATGGGCAACTGATCTCGTGCCTGGAATTGGAATAATATGATCATCACGGTGCAACAGCCAGGCAATGGCAAGTGCCGCGGCCGAGCTTCCCATATCCGCCGCCAGCGCCCGGAACCCGGCCGCAGCGTCAATATTGGCGCTCAGATTGGGCTCTATAAAGCGCGGGTTGGTGCGCATCCACGCCATCTCGGCAATGCGCTCCTCGCTGTGTGGTCTGTCGGTCAGTAACGATCTGCCAACAGGTGAAAAAGCGACAAGCGCCGTTCCAAGTTGCCGTGTCGCCTGAACAAGGCCCATTTCCGGACTCCTGACCGACAGAGAGTATTCCGACTGGACAGCAGCGACCGGATGAACCGCACTGGCCCTTGCAAGCGAGGTTGGGGCGATTTCCGAAAACCCAAAGGATTTTATCTTTCCGGCCTTGATAAAACCAGCGAGCGTCTCGCTCACCTCCTCGATGGGTGTGGCTGAATCACGGCGATGAATGTAATAGAGATCGATGATATCGACACCAAGGCGGGCAAGTGTCTTGTCGAGTTCGGCCTCAAGATAGGCCGGGCTGTTGTCGAAATAGCGCTCACCCAACTCCTTCCTGCGGGCAATGCCCGCCTTCGAGGCAATCGAAAACAACTCATTGCGGCGTTTTCCCTGATTCGCGAGAAAAGTGCCTATGACGGTCTCGGAGGTTCCCATTCCATAGACATTGGCGGTGTCGATATGGGTCACGCCCTCATCAAGCGCCGCGCTCAGAATGGCATGCGACTGCGTCTCATCAGTTGCCCCGTAGAAATTGCTGAATGACATCGCGCCAATGCCGATTGCCGAAATTTCCGGGCCCTGTGCACCCAGTCGCCTTTTGTCCATGATCAAAAACCCATCCATTTTACTCTGCACAACAAGCATAGAAAGCGAATGGGTAAAATGCCACAGCTTTGGCCACCGCCCAGCCAACAAATACTGCGCTCAGTCGCCAGCACCACGGCAGGTGAAATCAGCTGAGGCACTGTCAGCATCCAGCGAGATGCTGGCCATGACCGCGACCTCATAGCCGCGCGCCTCACAGGCTTGCTTGGCCGCTGTTCTGACCTGCTGCGGCGCTGTCACGAAGCTGGCATAATCGGTATTCCAGGTAAAGCTGAGTGGCGGCAGGACAGCGTTCTGTTCCACCTCATCGTCTGGCATGTCATCTGTCTGTTCGTCTGTCTGTGATGCGGCATCCACATCCGAACCAGCTGCTGCGGGAGACGATGCCATCAAGTCCTGGCCACTATCGGCGGCAGGCACTGAATCAGCGTCGCGTGGCACACTGCAGGCAGACAGGATTAGTGCCAGAAATGGCAGCATGCCGATTGTGATGAAAGGCTTCGCCATGTCGACCTCATGTGGCATTTTACGCTGGTAAATCCTAAAGAGATTAACGTGTACGTTGTAGCCAAAAATTCGCCACCGCTGGAGTTACCGGCGTTGCAGCAACGAAGGTGCCTGTGCCTTCTGGGTGAGGCCAAGGCCAAGCAGAATAAGGAGGGTGGCCACTATCTTGGTGGGTCCGACAGGCTCATGCAGGATAAGCGCCCCAAGCAGGACGGAAAACAGCGGTATCAGATATCCGACAAAGGACGCATAGCCGGCACCAACATTGCGAATCAGATAGAAACGCAGACAAAAGGCAAGACCTGTTGAAATCAGGCCAAGCCAGATCACTGCCTGCCAGATATGCCGTGGCCAGCTCTGCGGCGCTGGTGTCTCGAAAAGCAGCGCCACCGGCACCATCACCAGCGCAACAAAGAACAGCATCATTACAGCAAAGAACAGCGCCGGCACCTCAGGCAGGTGCCGCGCCATGAGATTGGATGAAACATATCCCACGGTCGCTAGAATCACCATTGCCTGTACCGAAAGCGCCGAATGCGGGGTGCTTGAGGCATCTGGACCAAGCAGTATCACGATGCCCATAAACCCGATGAAAACACCGCCAAACCGGCTCCAGGTCAATCTTTCGGTGCGAAGCAGAAAATGTGCCAGCAGGACCGTAAGAAGCGGCCCAACCGACAGCAGCAGACCGGTTGTGGACGCCTCAATAACCAGTTCTGCACGTGAAATCAGATAGAAGGGCAGACACATGCCGACCAGACTCATCACAAAAATATATGGCAGGTGGCGAAGATGCTCCCGCCATGCAAACCGGCCAAGGAAAGGCAGCAGGCAGGCAATGGTGAAAAACCCGATGACGGCGCGTGATGCAGCCAATGTGATCGGTCCAGTTTCAGCAACGGCAATCTTGATCGCCGGCAGCGATGAGGACCAGAGTAACGACAGAAACAGCAAGGTCAGCAGATTGTGAAGGGAGGATGAGGGCCGCATATCGTCAGATTAGGGTAAATTAACCCATGGCACCATCCCGAACAGCGGTCGCGTGCTAGAAGACCAGCACCGCCGAACAGGCAACGACAAGCAGTGCCCCGAGCCACGCACCCGCCGCCGGAACAACCCCGGTCCGCATCCAGACAAAGGGCAGGATCAGCACTGGCGTCGTTGCCGACAGGATTGTCACCTTGGCAACAGCCCCAAATTCCAGCGCCTCAAGAAAGAAGGCAGCACCGACACCCAGACCAAACAACCCATTCACCGCAACAAAGAGGAGCGTCTTTCTGCCGGGCCAGAGCGGGCGACGCCATTGCTGCCGGTCAACGCCATAGCTGGCCCAGAAAACAAGTGCGGCGACAAGCACACGCACCAGCCCGGCCAACACCGGATCGACTCCATCCGCCATAACCGGACGGACCAACAGAACACCAAGTGCCTGTCCCAGCGCCGCCATCATGCCAAACATCACGCCAATCCACAGCGGTGGAGTGATCACCTCCCAGATATGCGCAAGATCACGCCGTTTGCCGTAGATGATCGCAAGGACAACGCCACAAAAGCCCAAAAGTACGGAAAGCAGGGTCTCAAAACCAATTACCTCATCAAGGAGCAGCCACCCCAAACAGGCGGCGATTGGCGCATTTGTTGCGAACAGAATATTTGTCCGCCGCGGACCAAGCCGCCGCATTGCGGCAAACAGGAAAAAATCACCCATTACAACGCCAACAAGGCTCGACAGTACAAGCGGCCAGAAATGCGTCATGTCAAGGGTGAAGGAACGCCCACCAATGATCATCGAAAGCCCCAGGATGACAATGGCCGCAAGCATTCTGAGCCTGTTGAAATGCAGTGAACCAAGTTCGCGTGCCGGCAGATGGCCAAACAGCGCGGCCATCGTCCAGCTCAGCGCAGCGCCGAGGGCAAACAGGGCGGAAACATCCACTGCAGTTCCAATCTATCGGGGATGGAGAAACTGCCGGCAGGGTAGCGCAAAACATCCATCCCGTGCAAAAAATCAGTTGCGCGGAGCGTGTTTGCTGAGAATTCGCTGCAGGGTACGCCGGTGCATGCGCAAACGGCGGGCAGTTTCCGAGACATTCCGCCCGCACTGCTCGTAGACGCGCTGGATATGCTCCCATCTGACGCGGTCTGCGCTCATCGGGTCCTGTGGCGGTGGTGGCATACCGTCACCTGATTGCAGGAGCGCCGCGGCAATGGCATCAGGATCTGCCGGTTTTGGCAGATAGTCCAATGCCCCCGCCTTCACTGCTGCGACTGCAGTCGCGATATTGCCAAAACCTGTCAACATCACAATCTTGCAGTCCGGGCGTTTTTTGTTCAGATCCTGAACGAGGTTAAGGCCGCTGCCGTCCTCGAGCTTCATATCGAGGATTGCGTAGGCCGGCGCCTCCTTACGGACTATTTCAGCACCTTCGGAAACGGACCCCGCATCGAGCACGTCAAAACCACGGCTTTCCATGGCCCGGCGAAGCCGGTTGCGCAGAGGGGCATCGTCATCAAGAATCATCAAGGTTTTGTCTGACATGATGTATTTACCCTGTACCCAATCACAAAAAAACGAGGGGCCTGACTACTCCTTAGCGGGGCCGGCTACAGCAGACAGGGGCAGAATTATCCTCACCTCACCGCCGCCGGCAACGCTGTTTCCAAATAATATTGAGCCGCCAACCGCCTCAATCAAGGTCTGGGCGATAAAAATACCCAATCCGCGGTGTCCGTCATCGCCCTGTCGCGTCGAATTCCAGGGTTGACCGGCACGCGCCAGAACGTCATCCGGAAAGCCCTCACCATCGTCTGCAACGACGATTTGCAGGTTTTGCTGACTGTTATTCGCCGAAACAGTCACACGCGAGCTGGCGAAGGTTTCCGCGTTGCGAAAGACGTCATCAAGCGCCTGTACAATCTCCGGGCGACGTCGAATCTGTGGCAGATCGTCTGTGTCCTGTGGGTCAATCTGGATGAAAAAGGCGATCTCGCTTTTCTCAATCCGTTCATCGAGTATTTCACGCAGCAGCGCCGCAACGCTGATTTCCGTATCGGCATCCGGACTCTCGACAAGCCTATACTCATCCAGTTCGCGCAGGATGATGCGGCATCGCTCGGCCTCGGAGCGCAAAAGCTGAACATCCTCGAAAATTGGATCATCCGCATGAAGCTCACGCTCGAGCTCATGCGTGATCACAGTGATGGTATTGAGCGGCGTGCCGAGCTTATGCGCGGCCGATGTGGCGAGAGCACCCAGAGCAACTGCCTGCTGCTCCTCGGCGAAATTGAGGCGCGCCTCGGACAGCTCCTCACTCAGGCGGCGCGCTCCCGATGCCACCCACCACGCATAAACACCAATGAAAACAGCTGATAGAAGCAAGGATAGCCAGAGGCCGGCAAGATACAGTTTCTGCTGCAAAATCGGCTCATCACCCCATGGCAACGGAAAGTTATAGACAGCAAGCAGACTGACACAGACAAGAACAAGCCCAACCAGAATGGCCGCCTCACGCCGCCGCAGAATCGCCGCCGAGACAAAAACCGGCGCTAGAAACAGAATGCAGAAAGGGTTCAACAGGCCGCCGGTAAAAAACAGCAGTAAGGCCAGCTGCAGTACATCAAAGGACAACGCAGCAAAATTCTGATCATCCTTGCGGCGCGTGACGTTTGTGCGGCGCGTCTGCCAGACATTCATCGCCACCGACAGGCCAATGACGAACAATGCTGGCCCAATGGGAATTTCCAGCTTGACGATGAAATAGGTGTAAAGCAGCGCGGCAAGCTGGCCAAAGATCGCCAGCCAGCGAATGTTGAGGATAAGCCTCGCATCAATGGGGCTGTAGGCACGACCTTGTGGGCGGTTATTGATCTCTGACAACACGGGTTGTTCCTACATTGGTTTCATCGAACTAGATAGGCGTCTTCATCTCCCTCTGCCAGTACCCGTTGATTGACGGCACCTGTCAGACATCCAGATTTGCCACACGAAGGGCATTTTCCTGAATGAAGTTCCGGCGCTCTTCAACCGCCTCACCCATCAAAGTTGAAAAGGCATTATCCGCCTCTTCTTCCTGATCGATCGAGACCTGAAGAAAAACTCGCTGGCCCGGGTCCAGCGTGGTTTCCCACAACTGCTCAGGATTCATTTCACCCAGACCCTTGTAGCGCGAAATCTGCGCCCCTTTGCGACCCGTCTGGAAAATAGCCTGGGAAAAGGCCGAGGGGCCGTTCAAGATTGTCTCGGTCTGACCAAGGCGCAGCGTTGCGGGCCTGCCATAGATCTGCTGCAGATTTGCGGCCATCTCATCGAGCTGGCCGGTTTCAGCATGCCCCAGCAGGCGACGGTCGATGGCGTAGCGCTCGGTAATGCCGCGCAACCGGCGCTGGACGACAAGGGTGGCTGATGCACCCTCACCCTCGACATTGCCTGTCCAGCCTTTTTCCAGATCGTTCGCCTGCCCCTCAAGCCGCTTTGCCAGATATTCTGCGGCCTCGGCACTATCAAGCGTTCCAGCCGACAGCAGGCCGGCAATCGCCGCCTGTTCAACGACCTCTTTATTGCCAAGATGCCGTCCAACCTGCTCAATCAGGCGGCTTGCATGCGTCGCCTTGTTGGCCAGTTCGCGCAGCTCCTCACCGCCAATCTGCGTTCCATCGGCAAGCGTGAGGACAGCATCTTTCAGACCGGCATCCATCAAATAGCCATCCAACGCGCGCTGGTCCTTCAGATAGACTTCGGACTGGCCTCGCTTGGCGCGGAACAGCGGCGGTTGCGCAATATAGAGATAGCCCTTCTCGATCAGCGGCCGCATATGGCGGAAGAAGAAAGTCAGCAGAAGCGTCCGGATGTGTGAGCCATCAACGTCAGCATCCGTCATGATAACAATTTTGTGATAGCGGGCCTTTTCAATATCCATCTCGGCATTGCCCACACCGGCACCAATCGCCGTGATCAAGGTGCCAATCTCAGCAGAAGACAGCATCTTGTCGAGGCGCGCCCGTTCGACATTCAGAATCTTGCCACGCAGCGGTAGAATGGCCTGATTGGCGCGATCACGTCCCTGCTTGGCTGATCCTCCCGCCGAATCACCCTCCACAAGGAAGATTTCGGACTTTGCCGGATCACGCTCCTGACAGTCAGCAAGTTTGCCCGGCAGGCTGGCAATATCCATCACCCCCTTGCGCCGCGTCAGGTCACGCGCTTTGCGGGCAGCCTCACGCGCAGCAGCAGCCTCATAGGCTTTTGACACAATTTTGCGCGCATCTGCCGGATGCTCCTCAAACCATTGATTGAGGCAATCAGCAACAGCCTGCTCGACGATCGGACGCACCTCAGACGACACCAGCTTATCTTTTGTCTGCGAGGAGAATTTCGGATCAGGCACCTTTACCGACACAATCGCAGTCAGTCCCTCACGCGAATCATCGCCTGTCAGCTGTACCTTTTCCTTCTTGGCGATGCCTGATGATTGTGCATAGGCATTCACGACGCGGGTCATCGCCCCGCGGAAACCAGCCAGATGTGCGCCACCGTCACGTTGCGGAATATTGTTGGTAAAGCACAGCGTGTTTTCATGGAAGGAATCCGTCCAGCTCATCGCCAGCTCGACCGTGATGTCATCGCGGGTGGTCTCGAGGGTGATGGTGTCATGCATGGCTGTCCGCGACCGGTTCAGCCATTCGACAAAGGCCATCAGCCCACCTTCATAGAAGAATTCTGAAACGCGTTGTTCAGCAGCACGGTCATCGACAAGTTTGATTCGCACACCGGAATTGAGAAATGACAGCTCGCGCAACCGATGCTCCAGCGTGGCAAAATCGAACTTGATGCTGGAGAATGTCTCGGTTGAGGGCATGAAGGTGATGTGGGTTCCAGATTGACCCTTGGCATCGCCGACAACTTCCAGCGCACCATCGGCCTCGCCATCACGGAAGGTCAGCCTGTGTTCCTTGTCGTCACGGAAAATCGTCAGCGTGAGCCATTGCGAGAGCGCGTTGACAACCGAAACACCAACACCATGCAGACCACCCGAGACCTTGTAGGAGTTATTGTCAAACTTTCCCCCAGCATGAAGCTGCGTCATGATCACTTCGGCAGCAGACACACCTTCCTCGGAATGGATGTCGACAGGAATGCCCCGCCCATTATCCGTGACAGTGACGGAACCATCGGCATTCAGGACGACATGGACCACATCGCAATGTCCAGCAAGCGCCTCATCAATCGCGTTGTCGACAACCTCATAAACCATGTGATGCAGACCCGAGCCGTCATCAGTATCACCGATATACATGCCCGGGCGTTTGCGAACCGCGTCAAGGCCCTTCAGGACCTTGATCGAATCTGCACCATAGTCACCATTTTGATCTGTAATCGCGCTATCGTCTTCACTCATCACATCACCTCAATCATCGCTGAGCCACCATCGGTGTCAGCAACAGCAATCCGGATTATCTGGGCCTGATCCCGCAATCCACTGAAATCATCAATATCCGTGCCGCTGAACCAGCTTTGCGCACCAAGCCCGCCAACCGCCTCGAACAGCGACAGCCGGCGCTCGACATCAAGATGGGCCGCAACATCATCAAGCAGCATCAACGGTGGCCGGCCCAATCGCCGCTGCTGCAGGCGGGCATGCGCCAGAATGACAGCAATCAACAGCGCTTTCTGCTGGCCGGTTGAAGCCAGCACAGCCGGGGTTCCGGCCTGCAGATGCGTTGCGCCAAGCTCGCTGGCATGCGGACCCGGCATGGTTCTATCACCCTGCAGCCGGGCCTGCCGTGCTGCGGCGGCCAACCGTTCCTCAACGGCAAGCGCCGGCATCTCCGCAAGCCAGCGCTCGGTGTCACCAGCAAGGTCAAGGCGCGCACCAGGAAATCCAAACCATCCCTGTTCAGCCTCGATATTCAGATCCTCAATCAATGCCAATCGCGCCGCGGTGATCGCCACAGCCGTCTCAGCAAGGGTGAGTTCAAGCGCCGACAGCCAGGCATCATCACCACGCCCCTCGCTGAGCAGAACGGCGCGCTCGCGCAGGGATTTTTCATATCGATTGGTACGCGCAATATGGGCCGGATCGAACGCAATGACCAATCTGTCCAGAAACCGTCTGCGGGCTCCGGGGCTGTCCACAAAAACACCATCCATCTGTGGGGTCAGCCAGGATGCGGACAGCAGCGTGCCAATTTCTGCCTGCGACACGGTATTACCATTCAGACGCATCACCCGGCGACCAGTCTCCGAATCAAGGGGCACTCCCGTGCCAACCTGGCAGGGACCGTCCGATGACTGCATTGTTGCCGCAACGCCCCAGGCACCGCTGGTGCCATGGCGACCAAGATGCTCGGCACGGGCGCGGCGCATGCCACGGCCGGGTGCCAGAAGCGAGAGCGCCTCGAGCAAATTTGTCTTGCCGATGCCATTCGGCCCCAGAACCAGAACTGGCGTTGGCGCAACCTCAATCCGCGCATCTGCATAATTGCGAAAATCATGAAGGCTGATCGAAGACAGAAACAGGCCGGGTGTGGCTGCTGGCGCTTCGTCCACTGCTTTCAGTTTTTGCAAAACACCCGCCAAAGAACACTCACACCCGCATTGGCATCAGAACAAACAGGGTTGCCTCATCGCCGGGAGACCGTACAAGGCTCGGCGACCCCTGATCAGCCAGCGCAAACTCAATCGTGTCGCTCATCACCTGACCGGCGATATCCATCAGATAGCGCGCATTGAAACCGATTTCCATTTCCGGGCCATCATAACTGACCTCCAGCTCCTCAACCGCGCTGGACGCATCAGTACTGCTTGCTGACAGGTTGAGGATGCCCGCCTGCAGCTTCAGCTTCACCGAGCGCGACTTTTCCGAGGAGATTGTTGACACGCGGTCAACTGCCGCTGAGAACGCCGCGACATCAACCTGCATGATCTGGTCATTTCCCTGCGGAATGACGCGTGTGTAATCAGGGAACGTGCCGTCGATCAGCTTGCTTTTCAGGCGCACCGTGCCAAAACCGAATTCCGCCCGCGTATCAGACAGTGAAATGGTGACATCACCCTCAAAATCATCAAGCAGCTTGCGCAGTTCGGTGACCGCCTTGCGCGGCAGGATGATCGATGGCATGCCAGCCGCACCAGATGGCAACGCCTGACGCGTCATCGCCAGCCGGTGACCATCGGTCGCCACCGCACACAGGTCACCCGATTCCGCCTTGTGCAGATAGATACCATTCAGGTAATAGCGCGTTTCCTCGGTAGAAATAGCAAACCGGGTTGCATCAATGAGATCGCGGATGTCAGCCGCAGTGACGATGAAACTAACCGGCATCTCGGTAGCGCTGATTGCTGGAAAATCCTCAACTGGCAGGGTTGGCAGGCGAAAATTTGACCGGCCTGCGCTGATCGTTACATGACCATCAGCGACCAAAAGCTCAACCTCGGCACCGTCGGGCAGCTTGCGGGCAATATCATACAGCATATGGGCCGAAACTGTTGTTGTCCCGTCAGTGGCAACCGAACAGCCAACCTCTGTGGCAATATCCATATCCATGTCGGTCGCGGTCATTGCAAGCGTGCCATTGCGTGCCTCAAGCACGACATTGGCAAGGATGGGAATGGTATTGCGACGCTCAACAACAGACTGCACATGACCAAGTGGGCGCAACAGACTCATACGATCTATGGTTAGTTTCATCAGCTTTCTCTTTGCTTCTCGTAACGGCTACGGGGCGGTTTTCACATTCACGTACGGCACCCACCGGTCCAGCGGCATATCGGGTAATTTGAGACGCTGCCCAATCAGGCATAATCCCACAAAATATAGCATGGAATTAACAAACAAACATCAAAATATTGAGTTTTTGACCGGGACCACGCACACCAAGAGACGCCAATGCCCACAGCCCCCGATCAGCGGGTGGTGGGCTGGATTTCAACCCGTTTCATGAGGTTTATGCGGACAGCAGGGATTTTAGAAGCTGGACATCCTCGGCCACTGCCTGGTCGCTGTTGACAAGCCCCTCGATGGTGCGCACCGCATGCATCACCGTCGTATGGTCCCGCCCCCCGAACTGGCGGCCAATTTCTGGGTAAGAGAGCGAGGTCAGGTTTTTCGCAAGGAACATCGCCACCTGCCGCGGGCGCGCGATGTTGCGCGCGCGTCGTGGTGAGAACATCTCGGCAACACGAACGCCATAATGCGAGGCTACCCGGTTCTGGATAGCGTCAATGCTGATCTGCCGGCTGCTGGCGCGTAACAGGTCGCTGAGCAGGTCTGCGGCGCTTTCGATGGTGATTTCCCGCCCTATCAACATGGCGTGCGCGGCAATACGGTTCAACGCACCCTCAAGTTCACGCACATTGCTGGCGATGCGATGCGCCAGAAATTCGAGAACCTTGTCGGGAATCCTCACCTGCATCTGCTCAGCCTTGGCCTGCAGAATGCCGAGACGCAGTTCGTAGTCGGCTGGATGGATATCCGCCACCATGCCCCAGCCAAGCCGCGACCGCAGACGCTCTTCCATCCCCTCAAGATCGGTTGGCGACTTGTCAGCAGAAACAATGACCTGACGGCCGCCCTCGACCAGGGCGTTGAAGGTGTGAAAAAACTCGTCCTGCGTTGATTCCTTGCCACTGATGAACTGCACATCGTCAATCATCAAAACATCAACGGATCTGAACTGTTCCTTGAATGACATGGTGTCGCGGAACCGCAGCGCGCGCACAAACCTGTACATGAATTTTTCTGCCGACAGATACATCACCTTGCGCCCGGGCGACTGCTCCCGAATCTGCCAGGCGATGGCATGCATCAGATGCGTTTTACCAAGGCCGACACCGCCATAGAGGAACAGGGGATTAAACGAGACACGCTCGCTCTCCGCCGTGCGCCGGGCAACCGCAAAGGCCAGCTCATTCGGCTTGCCGACAACAAAATTGGCAAATGTGTAGCGGGGATCCAGCCCAGCGGTCAGGTCATCACCGGCTGTTCCATCAGGCGCTTTACGACCATCAGCATCGGCGGCCGGCCGATCGCTGTCCTTGCGTTTATTCTCGATAATGGCCGGCGCTGCCAGCTTCACCTCAACCTGTTTGACGCTGCCATATTCCGCAGCGGAAATGACCCGCAGCCGGTCCGCATATTGGCTGCTGACACGGTCTCTGGCGAGAGACGAACCCGCCTCCAGAGTGAGGGTGCCATCCTGAAGACGGCTGACGCGCAATGGTTTGATCCAGTTCCGCCACGCCGAATCACCAATGTCACGGCGCAACCGCTCAGTTACCCGGCCCCATACATTCTCAAGATCAGCCGTTCCTGTGCCGCCCTCGGGGTCTGCTGGATCCTGCATCCCTGGCTTCGCTCCGGCAAAATCGGCCATACCATGTGGAATCGTATCATTTTCATGGTCAGCCGACATCGATCCCCCCGGATTCTGCTGTAATTTGAATTTCAATAGGTGATCGAATGATCAACATCTGAAGACCGACATTACCGAGTCTGATGGATGCTATGCAAGATGCCGAACCGGCAGAATCGGAAAATAAAGTGGGATGAAATGCAGTTATTTTTGTTGACACAATTCTGCCACGAAAATTGCGTCCGACAGAACAAATCACTATTTTTCAACAGCCGAATCGGCGGTTGATTACAAAGCGCATGAAAAGCAGGATGCAAATACGCCCCTTTCGGCCGGGCCGGCGCTGGCACCGGTCTGGGACAAAGCCGGGCCATTTGATTTCAGGACAAACAAAAAGGCCCTGATACCCGAGATCAGAGCCTTTGACCAACCGCCATATCAGGAGCGCTGCCAGATACCGCTCCATCAACCTGCAATGTCAGGCGGCGAGCGCCTTAACCCGTGCAGCCAGGCGTGAGATTTTACGAGAGGCCGTATTGCGATGCAGGACACCGCGTGTCACGCCGCGCTGGAGCTCGGGCTGTGCAGTGCGAAGCGCCTCGCGGGCTGCTGCTGAGTCACCTGATGCGATTGCTGTCTCGACCTTCTTCACGAAGGTACGGATACGGCTCATACGGGCACCGTTGATAACGGCTCTGTTGGCGTTGCGCCGAATGCGCTTTTTGGCAGACTTATGGTTGGCCATGGGGCGTCCAAATTCCTGTAAAATTCAAGTAAGACGCGGCTTTTAGGATGAAAAGCCAGCCACGTCAAGCCATTTCAACCAAATTTCCCCGTCACATGACCCCGCACATCACCAGACCCCAGATTGACGCGACACCGGGACCAGGAATATCCGGCAGTTGGCCACCGACACCACAGGCACTGAATGATGGCTCACCGCTGGCAGTTGGAACAGTAAAAGCTGCTGCGGCCTGATTGCACGATCGCCCGGATGCGGCTGTCACATTGATGGCAGGCCTCTCCCTCACGGCCATAAACAGCCAGTTTCTGGACAAAATAGCCAATCTCACCGCCGGGCTGCACGTGATCCCGCAGACTGGTTCCACCTTCGGCGATGGCCCGCTTTAACACATCGCGGATCGCTGCCGTCAGGCGTTGCGCGCGCCGCCCCTTGATCGAACCAGCTTTGCGGCGGGGTGAGATGCCGGCATAGAACAATGCCTCACAGGCATAGATGTTGCCTATTCCGGCAACAAGCTGCTGATTGAGCAGCGCGGTCTTCACCGGACCTGACCGATTCGCAAGTGCGGTGGTCAGATAAGCATCGGAAAACATATTGCCAAGCGGTTCCGGCCCCATCTGCGCCAGCATGGGATGAACCTCATCACTGAACAGATCAATCCAGCCAAAGCGCCGGGGGTCATTGAACACAACAAAGATTGTCGCCGCCATGCCGCCCGCTGGCGCCATAGCCAGCATGAAATGATCATGCTTACCCAATTCCGGCAGGTTTTCATGGATCCGAATCGATCCCGACATGCCAAGATGCAGGAGCAGTGTCTCCTGCCCGTCGAGCGGCAACAGCAGAAACTTGCCACGCCGTTGGGGTGCGCCGAAAATGCGCCCCACAAGCCTGTTGGCGAGCTTTTCGGGCAGCGGCCAGCGCAGGTCCGGTCGGCCAACATGGGCCTCTATGATGCAGCGGTTTTCCAGTGCCGGCAGCAGCGCCAGCCGAACAGTCTCCACCTCAGGCAATTCAGGCATGTGGACGCCTCATCATCGGACTCCAGAATTTGCGGATGAGAAAGAAGATTCACACTTCCACACCTTTCATACTATATAGGCAGAGTAAACGGCAAATGCCCCCGGGGCGGCATCGAGATGGGACGGCAATGATGAACGACGCATTCAGGCAGGACAAATCCGGTGAGACATCGACCATCGATTTTGGATTCCGCACCGTCAACCGGGAGGACAAGCAGGGGCTTGTCCGCGGCGTCTTCGATTCGGTTGCCGATCGTTATGATGTGATGAATGATCTGATGAGTGGCGGCGTCCACCGGCTCTGGAAATCCGCCCTTATCGACTGGATGGCCCCGCAGCCACACCAGCATCTGATTGACCTGGCCGGGGGAACGGGCGACATCAGCCTGCGTTTTCTGCGAGCCGGTGGTGGCAGCGCGGCAATCAGCGACATCAATCACGCCATGCTGAGCGCTGGACGGCGCCGGCGTGACATCGCCAAATATGATGACCGTTTGAGCTGGTGCGTTGGCAATGCCGAATGTCTGCCTTTCGATGATGGGATCGCGGATTTTGTCACGATCGCCTTCGGTCTGAGGAATGTCACCGACCGACAGGCCGCAATCGCCGAGGCGCATCGTGTTCTAAGGCCAGGCGGCCGCTTCCTGTGCCTCGAATTCTCACAGGTCAGGAGCAGCACCCTGCAGCGCGTCTATGACGCCTGGTCCTTCAATGCCCTGCCGCTGATGGGACGGCTTGTCGCCGGGGATGCTGACAGCTACCGCTACCTCGCCGAGTCGATCCGGACTTTTCCCACGCCGGAAGTTCTGGCCGATATGTTTGCCAGTGCCGGCTTTGCCCAGATCAGGGTGCGCAGCCTTTCTGCCGGCATCGCCTGTATCCATTCCGGTTGGAAGCTCGACTGATGCGACCTTCGCTCTGGCATACAGTTTTGGCCCTGTTCAGAGTGCCTGCTATTGCCTGGCATCTCGGCAGGGCTGGCGTGCTGGGACATGTTGGCAAAATCACCTTGCTTCCGAACTGGATGCAGCGTTGCTGTCTGTTTCTCGACAGGCTGGTGCGATCCCGCACGGCAACCAAGGATGCAGGCGGTGCGCTCGCCGATGCGTTGCTGCGACTTGGGCCGGGGTTTGTGAAATTTGGCCAGGCACTCTCAACGCGCGCTGATCTCATCGGCCCGGAAATGAGCCTGTCACTAAGCCTGCTGCAGGATCGCCTGCCCGCCTTTCATTCCTCTGTCGCTCACCGGCTTGTCGAAAGCGAGACTGGCGCACCACTGGCCGAGACTTTCAGCGATTTTGCCAGCGAGCCGGTGGCCGCCGCATCGATCGCCCAGGTCCACAAGGCACGGCTGTGCGATGGCAGACAGGTCGCGGTCAAGCTGCTGCGCCCAAATATTGAGCGGCGGATGCGCGCCGACACACTACTGTTTTTCGCACTTGCCAACATCATGGAGTGGGTGGCACCAGGTTTGCGCCGGCTGAAGCTGGTGACAGCCGTCGAACAATTTGTCGAGATATCCGATATTGAGCTTGATCTGCGGATGGAAGCCGCCGCCGCAGGCCGTTTGGCTGATAATCTGAGCGAGGATGGGGGAATCCACGTCCCCTGGGTCGATCTGGAACGCAGCACCTCCCGCATGCTGGTCATCGAATGGATTGAGGGCATTCGAATCGATGATGTGGCAGCCCTCAGGGCTGCCGGCCATGATATTGGCCAACTGACAGAAGCAGCGGCAAACAGCTTTTTCAACCAGGTGTTCCGCGACGGTTTTTTTCATGCCGACATGCATCCGGGCAATATCTTCATTGCGCCCGATGGGCGGCTTGTGCCAATCGATTTTGGCATCATGGGTCATCTTGATTTCGCCGACAGGCTGTTTCTGGCACGGCTGCTGATGGCCATGCTGGACCGTGATTACGATATGGTGGCAAAGCTGCACATGAACGCTGGCATGCTTGGTGAGGATGTATCGCTGCATCGCTTTGCGCAATCGGTGCGCGCTGTTGCCGATCCAGTGATGGGCAAAACCATCGGCGATGTATCGCTGGGAACGGTGCTTGGTCAGATTTTCCAGCTCTCGACACGGTTCGAGATTGAGGTCCAGCCCCAGTTCAATCTGTTGCAGAAAACAATGATGATGGCCGAGGGTGTTGCCCGCCAACTCAATCCGAGCGCTGATATGTGGTCATTGTCAAGGCCGCTTGCGATGCAATGGATGGCCGACCAGGCAGGTCTGGCAAAACGGGCCGAAACCTTTCTTGAAGACGCCATGCTGGTGGCCTCACGCCTACCACGTCTTTTGAAGGAGCTTGAAGATCGTCCACATCACCTCCCCCAGAATTCAAATAAAAACCTACCTGTCCTGCTTTCCACACTCGCTCTTCTGATTGCAATCATTAGTTTTTTCACATAAATTCAATTTATTGAATTTTTATGAAAGGGCTTCCTATGTCGAAGATAGATATTGCGGCGCTGATTACAGCCCTTGGCGGGCGTGAATCGCTGCAGCATCTGCTGGGCGTCGGGCCAAGCGCGGTCAGCAATTATCTGACCAAGGGTGCCCTGCCAAACAGGGCGCGGCCCCTGATCTGTCAGGCCCTGCAGGAGCGCGGCTACCAGATTGATCCGCAGAGCCTGCGCATCACCGCCCTGCCTGCAGTCAAATCGGGACGGCCACAGGCCCGCGAGCGGCAAGGTGCCGCAATATTGCTGATTGTTGGTGGCGGAATCGCTGCCTATAAGGCGCTTGAGGTGAGTCGGCGGCTGCAGGATCACGGCATCACGGTAACAGGCGTGATGACAAAGGCAGCGCAGCAATTCATCACCCCTCTCAGCCTGTCGGCGCTGACCGCACAAAAGACCTACACAGATCTTTTCTCGCTGACCGACGAGGCGGAGATGGGGCATATCCGGCTGGCGCGGGAGACCGATCTGGTTGTTGTTGTGCCAGCAACGGCAAATCTCATGGCGCGCGCGGCGCAGGGGCTGGCAGATGATCTGGCGACCACCCTGTTATTGGCCACAACAGCGCCGGTTATCATGGCACCAGCGATGAACCCGGCAATGTGGTCACATGCAGCGACACAGGCCAACCTGGCAACGCTTCGCCAGCGCGGCGTCGAGATGATCGGCCCCGTGGCAGGTGATACCGCCTGCGGTGAGGAAGGTGAGGGAAGGATGAGCGGGCCAGAGACCATCGTCACAGCAGCAGTGGCAAGGCTTGCACAGACGGTTGGTGCCGGCGATCTTGCAGGCAGACATGCGCTTGTCACCTCGGGCCCCACGGTTGAACCGCTTGATGCCGTGCGATTTATCTCGAATCATTCCTCAGGGCGTCAGGGGCATGCCATTGCCGCAGCGCTGGCCAAACGCGGGGCCAGGGTGACGCTGGTCAGTGGCCCCGTAAACATCCCCGATCCACTGGGGGTGGCGATGGTCCACGTCGGAACGGCTGAACAGATGCTTGCTGCCTGTGAGGCAGCGCTTCCTGCGGATATTGCCATCTGCACAGCCGCCGTCGCCGATTGGCGGGCGCGGGACCGGGTCAAAGGCAAGATCAAGAAACGTCGCGGTGACACCGCAGCGCCAACCCTTTCGCTGACCCAAAACCCAGATATCCTGGCGCAGCTGTCATCCCATTCACAGCGGCCCGAACTGGTCATCGGATTCGCCGCCGAGACGGATGACCTGCAGGCAAATGCCGGCGAAAAGCTGCGGCGCAAGGGCTGTGACTGGATCCTCGCCAATGCGGTTTCACCGAATGGGTCGGACGAGACCGTTTTTGGCAATGCGCAGAACAAGGTGTCGCTGATGACCGGTGATGGACAGGAGGAGTGGCCGATGATACCCAAGACCGAACTTGCGGACAGGCTTGTCCACCGGATTATCGACACCATCGGAGCGGTCAATGCCAAATCCTGAAGCAAAGACACATCCGATTTCCATTGCGATGAAACGATTGCCGCATGGCGTTGATATCGATCTACCTTCCTATGCCACTACCGGCGCGGCAGGCATGGATATCCGGGCAGCGGTGGAAACCGATTTCACCCTCGCACCCGGTGCGCGTCATGCGACTCCCTGCGGTTTTGCCATGGCGGTGCCGCCGGGATATGAGGCACAGATCAGGCCGCGCTCTGGGCTGGCACTCAAACATGGCGTCACTATTGCCAATGCCCCCGGCACGATTGATAGTGACTATCGCGGCGAGATTGCGGTGATTATGATCAATCTTGGCAGCGAGAATTTTATCATCACCCGTGGCATGCGCATTGCACAGATGGTGATTGCCGCGGTGGCACTGTGTCATCCGGTGGAAGTCAGCGACCTTGATGTTACGGCGCGGGGTGCTGATGGATTTGGATCAACAGGTGTTTGAGTGATGTTGAATGACGCGGATCTGGAACGTTATGCTCGGCAGGTGATCATGCCGGATATGGGTGAGGCCGGTCAGGAGGCGCTTCTGGCAGCAAAGGTGCTGGTTGTTGGGGCCGGCGGTCTTGGCGCGCCAGCTATGCTGTATCTGGTCTCAGCAGGTGTCGGCAACATCACCATAATCGATGATGATATGGTCTCGCGCAGTGACCTGAACCGCCAGATCATCTATCAAACGCAGGATATCGGTAGCCAGAAGGTCAAACAGGCAGCAGCAGCAGCCAGAAAGCTGAATCCGGATATCAAACTCTCAACGCTTCCTGTCAGGGCCACCATTGGCAATATCCGCAAACTTGTCGCCGCCCACGATGTCATCGTTGACTGCTCGGACAATGTGGAAACGCGCTATCTGCTTGGTGACACCGCCCACCGGGAAAAGACCCCTCTCGTCTTTGGCGGTGCGGTGCGCACCGAAGGCCAGATTGCTGTTTTCCAGAGCGGTGTCGCAGGCTTTGAGGACAGCCCCTGTTTCCGCTGTGTGTTTCCGGCAATGCCAGATGCCAGCCAGGCACCCGGCTGTTCGGAAGCCGGTATTCTGGGGCCGGTAACCGGGGTCATTGGCTCAATGCAGGCTCTTGAGGCTATCAAACTCGTCACTGGCATGGGCAGCAGCCTGACAGGCCGGCTTATGCTGTTTGATGGCTTCAACGGAAGCATGATGGAAATCGCCACCAAAAAACGTTCCGAATGCATGTGCTGTGGCGCAAAATAACCGGCGCAGAGGTGGGCTAGAGCATCGCCTCTATGACGCGATCCGGCGGGGCGTGACCATCCCAGAATGTCTGGATATTGATAATTACCTTGTCTCCCATCTCCAGCCGGCCCTCGATTGTGGCCGAGCCGATATGCGGCAATAGCACAACATTGGGCAGGTCAATCAACCCCTTCGGGATGTTGGGTTCATCTGAATAGACATCGAGACCAGCACCAGCAATTTTCTTGTCTGCCAGCAGATCCGCCAGCACTTCCTCATCGACGACCTCACCGCGCGAGGTGTTGACCAGATAGGCCGATGGGCGCATCAGCGCCAAGCGTTCACGGGACAGAAGCTGATGCGTTGCCGGTGTGTGCGGACAGTTGACGGAGACGATATCAACACGTGAGAGCATCTGGTCAAGCGACTCCCAATAGGTTGCCTCCAGCTCGGCCTCAGTCTCCGGATGCACCGCCTTGCGGTTGTGATAATGAATGGAAAGACCAAATCCACGGGCACGGCGGGCAATCGCCTCACCAATTCTACCCATGCCGATAATGCCAAGACGCTTGCCATTGATCCGATGGCCCAGCATCCCCGTTGGTGACCAGCCCTGCCAGCTGCCAGACCGGGCACGCTTGTCGCCCTCTGCAATCCGCCGTGGCACGGCAAGCATCAGCGCCATCGCAACATCAGCCGTATCTTCGGTCAGAACCCCCGGTGTATTGGTGACGGTAATTCCCCGCTGGCGCGCGGCAGCAAGGTCGATATGGTCAACACCTGTGCCAAAGGAGGCAATCAGCTTTAACTGGTCGCCAGCCTTGGCAATCAGCTCGGCATCGATGCGATCAGTCACTGTTGGGACCAGTACATCGGCCGTCTGCATGGCCAGGGCCAGCGCCTCCTGCGACAGGGCCTCATCGGTCTCGTTCAGCCTGGCATCAAATAACTCGCGCATGCGCGTTTCGATAGAATCAGGCAGCGTACGGGTCAGAATCACATATGGCTTCTTTTGACTCATATCCGTGTCTCTCGTCAGATTGGAACGAACGTCACTGGCGTCCGTAGAAAAAAAATACTACCTTGTCTACACTCAGGCTGATCATCGCGACCGCTGAACAAAGCATGATCTGAATCTGCAATAATTTTATCCAAAAGACTACCAGAACCGGCTTATCATGAAAAAACATTTTCAGTTCTCCCCGCGCCTTTTGTCACTCGCACTCGCCGCCTGTTTTGTCGTCACGGGATATTTTGCGCTGGCTGCAAGCCCATCAACCGCGCAGGAAGCAAAGCTGACAGTGCGCGGTAGCGGGTTGCCAGTGCCGCGTTATGTGACGCTGAAATTCAACGAGGTCAATTTGCGCGCCGGGCCGGGCCGCGAATATCCAGTTCTGTGGAGTTACAGCAAGACCGGCCTGCCTTTACTTGTTGAGGCCGAATTTGGCGTGTGGCGAAAGGTGGTTGATCATGAAGGAACAACCGGCTGGATGCGCGGCTCGGTCCTCTCGTTGCGACGCATGGCGCTGGTCACTGATGGCTCGGCGAAAATCTACGCCAGCGCGAACGCGCAGAGCAACGTCATCGCCATTGCCGAAAAAAATGCGCTCCTGGAGCTGCAGGCCTGCCCCTCTGCCATGTGCAAGGTGGCCAAGGACGGTGTGCGGGGATGGATGAAGCGCGACGCACTGTGGGGAGTGCTTGCGACAGAAGTGCTGGACTGACCCGTATCAGCAGAGATAGCGGCGGCGGTTTTCACCATAATGAAAAAGGCGTCCCGGCAGCAGCCGGAACGCCCCTCATATGTCACGGCTGATCAGCCGCTGGCGAACAGCCTAGGCGATATCAAAGCGATCATTATTCATCACCTTTGCCCAGGCAGCAACAAAATCGCTGCGGAATTTGTCAGCCGAATCATCGCTGGCATAAACCTCTGCAAGGGCACGGAGCTGCGAGTTTGAGCCAAAGACCAGATCAACACGGGTGCCTGTGCGAACGGTCTTGCCACTATCACGGTCGACCCCGGCATAGCCGTTGCTGCCAGTTGGTTTCCACTCAACGTCCATGCCCAGCAGGGTCGTGAAGAAATCATTCGACAGCTGGTCTGGATTGTCAGTGAAGACGCCATGGCCATCCGAGCTGATGCCAAGCGAGCGCATGCCGCCAACAAGCACCGTCATCTCAGGTGCCGAAAGGCCAAGTAGATGGGCCTTATCGAGCAGCAACTCCTCTGGACTGACCGAGAAATCCTCGCGCAGATAATTGCGGAAACCATCTGCTTCCGGCTCAAGCACGGCAAAAGACTCAACATCCGTGTCTTCCTGCGTCGCATCACCACGGCCGGGAGTGAATGGCACGGACAGACCGGAGGCCTGCTCAATGCCAACATTGCCGGCAAGAACGATTACATCGGCAACCGATGCGCCAGTGGCGTCGGCAATTCTCTCAAGGACACCCAGAACACGGGCAAGCTGGTCTGGCTTGTTGGCCTCCCAATCCTTTTGTGGGGCCAGACGGATCCGTGCACCATTGGCACCACCACGCATGTCAGAACCACGATAGGTCGACGCGCTGGCCCAGGCTGTTTCCACCATTTCCTGAATGCTCAGACCGCTTTTGACGATCTGCGCCTTCACCGCTTCCACGTCATAGCTGCTGTTGCCAGCCGGGATGGGATCCTGCCAGATCAGAACCTCTTCCGGCACCTCGGGACCCATGTAGCGGCTGCGTGGTCCCATGTCACGGTGCAGAAGTTTGAACCAGGCCCGCGCAAAAGCATCGGCAAACTGGTCTGGATTGGCATGGAAACGCTCCGAGATTTCCCGATAGATCGGGTCTTCGCGCATTGCCATATCGGCAGTTGTCATCATTGTCGGTACACGAACGGAGGAATCCTCGGCATCGGGTGCCAGATCATCCGCCTTCGGATCAATGGCATGCCAGATATGCGCGCCAGCCGGACTTTTCGTGAGTTCCCACTCATAGCCGAGCAGCAGGTCAAAATACCCATTATCCCACTTGGTTGGGTTGGCCGTCCACGCGCCCTCAATGCCACTTGTGATGGTGTCACGACCCTTACCGCTGCCATGAGTGCTGATCCAGCCGAAGCCCATCTGTTCCATCGGCGCACCTTCGGGCTCAGGACCAACAAGCGCAGCATCACCGGCACCATGTGCCTTGCCGAAAGTATGACCTCCAGCGGTGAGTGCAACGGTCTCCTCGTCATTCATCGCCATCCGCGCGAAAGTTTCGCGAATGTCCTTGGCACTGGCGAGTGGGTCGGGGTTGCCGTCCGGACCCTCAGGATTCACATAAATCAGACCCATCTGAACCGCGGCAAGGGGATGGGCGAGATCGCGCTCACCACTGTACCGGCTGTTGCCCAGCCAATCAGTCTCGATGCCCCAATAGATATCTTCTTCCGGCGCCCAGATGTCAGCACGGCCACCACTGAAACCGAACGTTCTGCCACCCATGGACTCGATGGCGACATTGCCAGCCAGAATCAGCAGATCGGCCCAGCTGATATTCCTGCCATATTTCTGCTTGATCGGCCACAACAGGCGACGCGCCTTGTCCAGATTGCCATTATCGGGCCAGCTGTTCAGCGGCGCAAAACGCTGCGCACCCGTGCCACCGCCACCACGGCCATCTGCGGTTCTGTAGGTGCCGGCAGCGTGCCATGTCATGCGGATGAAAAACGGACCATAATGCCCATAATCGGCTGGCCACCACTCCTGCGAGTCGGTCATGAGACCATGCAGATCCTGCTTCAGCGCCTTGTAATCAAGCGCATTGAACGCCTCGGCATAGTCAAAATCCGGATCCATCGGATCTGCCTTGGCAGAATGCTGGTGCAGGATGTTGAGATTGAGCTGGTTAGGCCACCAATCCCGTGTTGTGGTACCGCCAGCGGCTGCATTCGTCAAAGCCCCATGCATTACAGGGCATCTGTTTTCACCATCCATGATAGTCTCCAGTTTTTTGGGTTGTTTCAACGGTCTCAATAAACACTTGCACTCTTACAATCAGCACGAATCTGGGGCGCTCGTCAAGCAGTTTGAAATGATTTTAAACTATAAAATCTGTTCGCATCAGACAGGGCAGGATACTGCCGGGGAGAGGGTAGAAATGGTCAGCGTGACCGGATGTTGATGGTCACATCAATGGACTGGATTTCATGGCCGTCAGGCGCATCTGGCAGCCTGTCCAGAACGACGTGATCTGCCGGGATATCAATCAGGCAGTCGACACCTGAATCATAAAAATGATGGTGATGCTCAACATTTGTGTCAAACAGACTATATTCATTATGTACGGTCACCCGCCGCAACAAGCCAGCATCGGTAAACTGGTTCAGCGTGTTATAGACGGTACCATCTGCCATCTGTATGCCGGACTCACGGATTTCCGCGCTCAGACTCTCAGCCGACACATGCCGGTGACGTCCATCGAGAAGCAGTCTGGCAATGGCAACACGCTGGCGTGTCGGGCGCAATCCAGCATGCCGCAGCCTGTCTTCCAACAGCGTCTGATCACTATCTGTCATCTTTCATACCCATGCGGTTGGTCTGTTGCCATTATTTTTCACTTTTAGAACTCCAGCCCACTGCAGAAAGTGAAGCGCATGGGCAGGATTGTCAATATTGGCTTGGCTTGATGCTGCTTTTCATGCTTTTTATAGGCTCATCAGTTGCGTTTGATAAAGGGACCGATTATGGTACCAAGAGACCAGAACCAATTTACCTATGACGAGTTGATCAGCTGTGCGAAAGGTGAGATGTTCGGCCCCGGCAACCCTCAATTGCCTCTGCCGCCGATGTTGATGTGTGACCGGATCACCAACATTCAGGAAACAGGCGGTCTGTTCGACAAGGGCGAGATTGATGCAGAATTTGATCTCAATCCCGATCTCTGGTTTTTTCCCTGCCATTTTGACGGTGATCCGGTCATGCCGGGCTGTCTTGGCATGGATGCGCTGTGGCAGCTGGTTGGCTTCTTTCTGGGCTGGGCCGGTGGTGAGGGGCGTGGTCGCGCGCTGTCCGTAGGTGAGGTAAAATTCACCGGTCAGATTCTGCCGACAAACAAGCTCGTTACATTTCGTCTGGATATGAAACGCGTCATCATGCGCCGACTGGTCATGGGAATCGCCGACGGCAAGGTTCTGTGTGATGGCGAGGTCGTTTTCGAGGCCAATGACATCCGCGTTGGACTCTTCAAACCCGAGGGAGAATAGAATGCGCCGCGTCGCCATAACAGGTATTGGCATCGTCTCGTCAATTGGCAATAACGTTGCCGAGGTGACCGAGTCGCTGCGCCATGGAACATCAGGCATTGTTGCTGCGCCCGACTATGCTGAACTCGGCTTCCGGAGCCAGATTCACGGCTCTGTCAAAATGGATGTCACCGAACACATCGACCGCAAGCAGATGCGCTTCATGGGCGAGGGCGCAGCCTACGCGGTGCTGGCCATGGAACAGGCCATCGCCGATGCCGGCCTTGGCGAAGATGAGGTATCAAACCCGCGAACAGGCTTGATTGCAGGCTCGGGTGGTCCCTCAACAGCGAATATGCTGACTGCCTTTGACACGACACGGGAAAAGGGACCAAAGCGTGTCGGCCCCTATATGGTGCCGCGCTGCATGTCATCAACCGTGTCCGCCTGTATTGCCACTTTCTTCAAGATCAAGGGGCTGAATTATTCGATCACCTCAGCCTGCTCCACCTCGGCACATTGCATCACCTCGGGTGCCGACGCCATTCGCAGCGGCAGTCAGGATATTGTTTTTGCCGGTGGTGGCGAGGAGCTTCACTGGACGCTTTCCGTCCTGTTTGACGCCATGGGTGCCATGTCTTCCAAATATAATGACACGCCAGAAAAGGCGTCACGCGCCTATGATGCCGACCGGGATGGTTTCGTGATTGCTGGCGGTGGCGGCATGGTCGTTCTCGAGGATATGGATCGTGCCATCGCGAGGGGTGCCAGAATCTATGCCGAGCTTGTTGGCTATGGTGCGAATTCGGATGGGCATGACATGGTCGCCCCATCGGGCGAGGGGGCGGTACGCTGTATGGAGCTTGCGCTTGCTGGTTTTGACGGCAACACACTCACCGATCAGGTTGACTATATCAACGCGCATGGCACCTCGACCCCTGTTGGTGACGTCAAGGAGTTGGACGCCGTGCGCGAGGTGTTTGGCCCCCGCGGTTATCTGCCGGTCGTCACCTCAACAAAGTCACTGACCGGACATTCACTGGGCGCAACCGGTGTGCAGGAAGCCATCTACACGATGATCATGATGCAGGAAGGCTTTATCGCCGCCTCGGCCAACATCGACAATCCCGACCCGGCCATTGGTGACATTCCCGTTCCCTCAACCCGGATCGACGATGCGGAGATCAAGCTGGCGCTGTCGAATTCATTTGGTTTCGGTGGCACCAATGCCACTCTGGCGTTGCGAAAGGTCTGAGCATGTCAGGCATGACCGGAAATCTTCTCGCCGGAAAGCGCGGCCTGATCATGGGCGTGGCCAATGAACGGTCTATTGCCTGGGGCATTGCGGCGGCAGCGGCGGCACAGGGTGCCGAGCTTGCTTTTTCCTACCAGATGGAGGGCTTTGGCAAGCGCCTGCAGCCACTGGCGAAATCGGTCAATTCAGACATTCTGATTAAATGCGACGTTGCCCATGAAGGTGCGGTTCAACGCTGCTTCGAGACGCTGTCAGAACGCTGGAAGACAATCGATTTCGTCGTTCATGCGCTTGGTTTTTCAGACAAGAACGAGTTGAAAGGCCCGTATCTGAACACCAGCCGCGACAATTTCAGCAACACCATGATGGTCTCTGCCTTCTCCTTCACCGAAACGGCGCAGTGCGCCCGCAAGATGATGCCGGATGGCGGCGCATTGCTGACGCTCAGCTACATTGGCGCGCAACGGATCGCGCCAAATTACAATGTCATGGGCGTCGCCAAGGCAGCGCTGGAAAGTTCCGTCCGCTACCTGGCCGTCGATCTGGGAGGCGAGAATATCCGGGTCAATGGTCTGTCAGCCGGGCCAATGAAAACCCTTGCCGGCGCGGCGATCACCGGAGCGCGGCATATCTATCGCCACTCCGAGGACGCCGCCCCCCTTGGCCGCAATCCGGACATTCACGAGGTTGGCAAATCCGGTCTCTATCTGATTTCAGATCTTTCATCCGGTGTGACCGGCGAGACGCATTTTGTCGATGGTGGCTTCAACACTGTCGGTGTGCCGCGCGAACTCTAACCAAGCTGGCTGCGTTCCCATGCCAGCGCTGAGCGCACAATGTCATCAAGATCATTATGCTCCGGCTTCCAGCCAAGCTGGTGGCGCAGGCGTGTGGAATCGGCAACCAGTACGGCCGTATCGCCAGCCCGCCTCGCTGCCATCTCAACATTCAGATTGGTGCCTGAAAGACGGGCCACCGATTCCAGCACCTGATGCACCGAGCTTCCCCTGCCATAGCCACAATTCAGCGTGAGCGGTGTACCCCCGCCAAGAAGATATTCAAGGGCTGCCATATGCGCCGCAATCAGATCAGTGATGTGAATATAGTCCCTGATACAGGTACCATCATCAGTCGGATAGTCAGTTCCAAACACCTGCATAGCATCACGCTGACCGGTGGCCACTTCAACCGCAACCTTGATCAGATGGGTTGCCGGTTTTGACAATTGCCCTGCGCGACCGGCAGAATCCGCCCCGGCGACATTGAAGTAACGCAGCGCCACATAGGACAGATCATGCGCCTTTGACGCGTCGCGGAGAATCTGTTCGGACATCAGCTTTGATGTGCCATAGGGATTCTCCGGACGACAGGCGACATCCTCATCAAGCAGGCTTACATCCTGATTGCCATAAACGGCAGCTGTTGAGGAAAAAATGAAGCGTCCAACAGCGGCATCTGCACAGGCCGCTATCAGCCGCGCCGTGCTGACCGTGTTGTTGAGATAATATTTCAGGGGATCAGCAACCGATTCTGGAACCACGATCGAGGCGGCAAAATGGGCCACCGCGTCGATATCATGGTCTGCAAACAGCCTGTCAGTAACTTCCCGGTCACCAACATTACCACGGATTACCGGAACACCGGCAGGAACAAGCTGTTCATGGCCAGTGGAAAAATCGTCAAGAATCAGAGGTGAATACCCAGCATCCAGAAGCGCCAGCACCATGTGGCTGCCAATATAGCCGGCACCACCAGTCACCAACACATTCACCCTGTCAGTCATCGCAAAAACCTTTTTCCCACGGAAAGGCGGGGGCGGGCTTGCCGCCCACCCACGCTGCTTTCATCGCAAACAGAGCCGATCTAGGCGGCGTCACCTTCATCTGACCCAGCTGCCTCAAGGTCTGCACCTGTCTCCTGATCGACGCGCTTCATCGACAGCTTCACCTTGCCGCGATCGTCGAAGCCGATCACCTTGACCTTGACCTCATCACCTTCCTTGCAGATGTCTGTCGTTTTTTCCGTTCTGCCATTCTGCAGTTCGGAAATATGAACAAGGCCATCCTTTGCGCCAAGGAAATTCACAAAGGCACCAAAATCAACCGTCTTGACGACCTTGCCATTATAAATGACGCCAAGCTCCGGCTCCGCAACAATGTCACGAATGCGGGCAACCGCCGCCTCACCAGACGTTCCCGTCACAGCGGCGACCTTGACTGTGCCATCATCATCAATGTCGATTTTGGCGCCAGTTGTCTCGCAGATTTCACGGATGATCTTGCCACCAGGGCCGATAATGTCACGGATCTTGTCGACAGGAATCTTCATCGTGGTGATCTTTGGCGCGCTGTCAGCGAGACCGTCTCTTGCAGAGTTGAGAGCCTTAGCCATTTCATCAAGAATATGGATCCGGCCTTCACGGGCCTGCTCCAGCGCGATCTCCATGATTTCCGCGGTGATCGAGGTGATCTTGATATCCATCTGCAGCGAGGTGATGCCGGCATCAGAACCAGCCACCTTGAAATCCATGTCGCCAAGATGATCCTCATCACCCAGAATGTCTGACAGGACCGCGAAATCATCGCCTTCCTTGATCAGTCCCATGGCAATGCCGGCAACAGGCCGCGCCATTGGCACACCTGCATCCATCAGTGCAAGTGATCCACCACAAACCGTTGCCATCGAGGACGAACCGTTGGACTCGGTGATTTCCGAGACGAGACGGATGGTGTAGGGAAATTCATCCTTGATCGGCAGCAGCGGCCGAATGGCGCGCCATGCCAGTTTGCCATGACCAATCTCACGGCGCCCTGGAGAGCCGACACGCCCTGCCTCACCAACTGAGTAAGGTGGGAAATTGTAATGCAGCATGAAGTTCGACCGGCTCTCACCGACAAGCGCGTCAATGATCTGCTCATCCTGACCCGTGCCAAGCGTTGCCACGACCATTGCCTGCGTCTCGCCACGCGTGAACAGGGCAGAGCCGTGCGCCCGAGGCAGAAAGCCAGCTTCGGCTACAATCTGCCGAACGGTCTTTGTGTCGCGTCCATCAATACGGGTGCCGGTTTTGAGAATCGCACCACGGACGACATCTGCCTCAAGTGCCTTGACAAGGCCACCAACCAGCACGGCCTCATGCTCATCGCCAAGTTTTTCCCTGGCAGCGGTCCGGACCTCGGTAAGCGCTGCCTGCCGATCGCTCTTGTCAGCAATCTTGTAGGCCGCCTCAAACTGATCCGTAAAACCAGCCAGAACCGATTTGATTTCGGCTGTCTCAGCTGGCTCCTCGGGAAGGGCGCGTGGCTCCTTGGCACATGATTCGGCAAGGTCGATGATCGCATCGATAACCGGCTTGATTGACTCATGGCCGAAATTCACGGCACCGAGCATGACCTCCTCAGACAGCTCCTTGGCCTCGGATTCGACCATCAAAACGCCTTCATGTGTTCCGGCCATGACAAGGTCAAGCTCAGAGCTGTCCATCTGATCGACAGTCGGGTTCAGCACATAGGCACCATCAATCCAGCCGATGCGCGCAGCGGCAATCGGACCAAAGAACGGCACGCCCGACAACGTCAGCGCCGCCGAGGCACCAATCATTGCCGCAATGTCTGGGTTGTTTTCCATGTCATGCGCCAACACTGTACAGATGACCTGTGTTTCGCATTTGAAGTTACTTGGAAAAAGCGGGCGGATTGGCCGGTCAATCAAGCGGCAGACCAGCGTTTCATTTTCTGATGGGCGGCCTTCACGCTTGAAGAAGCCACCTGGAATTTTACCAGCAGCGAATGCCTTTTCCTGATAATTCACTGTCAACGGGAAGAAATCCTGCCCGGGCTTGGGGCTTTGTGCGGCAACGGCAGTACAGAGCACCGAGGTGCCTCCGAGGCTGACCATGACGGCGCCGTCGGCCTGGCGGGCGACCTTGCCTGTTTCCATGACAAGCGGTGTGCCGCCCCAATCAAGTTCTTTGCGGAAAATTTTGAACATAAATTCTATCTCTCTCGTACGTTCTGTTCAGGGCATAGCAATGGCCAGAGGAACATCATTGATCCGCTGGCAGGAAAGGGATGTTTGGGGGTGTTGTGGTCAAATCTCTGTCCGATTCGAACCTCTGGGCACCCGCACACGTCAAATGGGCCCTGCGTCTTCCTTGACTTCCCTTGAATCTCGCGCCTTTTTGGCACGACCATGGCAAAATTGCAAACAAAGAAATGTAATTAAGCCACCCTCCGCAGTCCAACCGGAAACTGGGCATCCGATCTGCCGCGCAGGATGGCTTTTCAATGGGAATGCTGTGAAGTCCGTTTACCGGCGCAGTCCCAGCTTTTCGATCAACGCCTTGTAGGCGGCAACGTCACCGGCTTTGATGTAATCAAGCAGGTTCCGACGCTGGCCAACCATCGACAGGAGTCCACGGCGTGATCCGAAATCCTTCTTATGGGTTTTCAGATGTTCGGTCAGATTGCGAATGCGCTCTGAGAGGATGGCAACCTGTACTGCGGCTGACCCTGAATCCTGCTCTGTCTTGCCAAATTCCTTGATGAGTTCAGCTTTTCGTTCGTTTGTTATCGACATCAAAACCTCCTTTGGGTTTTCCACCACAGAATGTGGATCAAAGATTAAACACGCGGACGGGGCGTAACTCGCTGGCCTTGGCCGTCACCAACGCGACTGGCTGCTCACCACAAAGGGCAATTGCAATCACATCTGGCTGGAGCGACGCAAACCGGGCCTGTGCCGAAGCACTGGTGATGGAGAGCGTCTGTCCGTGACGGAACCTTGCAGCCTCGTCCTCTGAAATGGGGAACGCCGGGATGTCGTCCAGCGCACTCACGACAGGGTGCATATGCTCGAAAGCGGCGGCACTATGCTCCAAAGTTTGAAGAAAATCCAGTGAAATCGACGATGCCTCGGTGAACGGGCCAACGGCAAGCCGGCGCAGCATCGATACATGCCCGACCGTGCCAAGCTGGCGGGCCATGTCGCGTGCCAGCGAGCGGATATAGGTTCCCTTGCCGCACGTCACATGAAAGGTTGCCTCCTCAGCTGTCAGCGCCTGCAGCGAAAGCGCGCCGATGCGGACCGGACGTGGCTCCATTTCAGGCATCACTGACAGGTCTGCCGACCCGTCTGGACCCACAGAACCGGATGACCGCACCGCCTCTCGCGCCAGTTCATAGGCGCGTTTGCCATCAATCTTGATTGCCGAAAATGCTGGCGGTGCCTGCAGGACATCCCCCGTGAACTCAGGAATGATGGCTGTGATCGCCGCCTGCGTGGGACGCAGCGGCGATGTCTCAATAACATCGCCCTCAAGATCATCGGTTGTCGTCTGCGCACCCCAGGTGACGGTAAAGGCGTAGGATTTCGTCCCCTCCATCGCATAGGCGACGGTCTTCGTTGCCTCACCCAGCGCGATTGGCAAAACACCGCTGGCCAGAGGATCGAGTGTGCCACCATGCCCGGCCTTGGCCGCATTGAACACCCGGCGGACGATGGCGACCGCCTTGGCCGAACTCATGCCAACGGGTTTATCAAGATTGACCCAGCCATGAACTGGCTGGCCACGCCTCTTTGCCATCCGGTCTCCGTCTGCGGAAAACCCGCGCTACTGCCGCAGATTGTTGAAAACAGTGTTGATCCGCTGGGCCGTCTCGAAACTCTCATCAAGCAGGAATTTCAACCGCGGCGCACGGCGCAGATGCACTTTTGAGGCCACCAGTTTTTGGAGCAGCGGTGCAATCCTATTCAGCGCCGGTAAGACGACATCCGCATTCACCCCGCCAAGCGGCATGGTGTAGACCCGTGCATTGCCAAGATCAGGGCTGACGGAAATCTCTGAAATGGTGATCGACACATTTTCCAGATCGGATTCAAAGAAATCCTCACGCGCCAATATCTCTGACAGCGCATGGCGCAGCGACTCACCAACACGCAATTGCCGCTGGCTTGGGGCTTTGGCGGACCGGTTCGATTTACTGGCCATTGCTAACAGCTTCCTTAATGCTGACCGCAACCAACAATGCGGTCGCGATCAGGCTTGTCCATGGGTCTGCCAGCCTCTAGTCGAGGGTTCTGGCAACCTCGCGCAGTTCGAAACATTCGATCACATCCTTTTCCTGGATGTCTGAATAATTTTCGAACGCCATACCGCACTCGAAGCCTTCACGCACTTCCTTGACCTCATCCTTGAAGCGTTTCAGCGTCTTCAAGGATCCCTCATGGACCACGACGTTATCGCGCAGCAAACGGACCTTGCAGCCGCGTTTGATGACACCCTCAGTCACCATGCAGCCAGCCACCTTGCCAACTTTCGACACGCCAAAGACCTGGCGGATTTCGGCATAACCGATGAAATCTTCCTGCGTATCCGGGCTGAGCAGACCACCCATGGCAGCCTTCACCTCATCAATCAGCTCATAGATGATTGAATGATACCGGATCTCGACCCCATCCCGCTTGGCTAGATCACGGGCCTGCGGAATCGCCCGGACATTGAAGCCAACGACGATGGCGTTTGATGCCGCCGCAAGCGATATATCCGATTCGCTCAGCGCACCAACACCCGCCGAAAGCAGCCTGACCTTGACCTGTTCGGTACCCAGCTTTTCCAACGCGACCCGGATCGCCTCAAGCGAACCATGCACGTCGGTCTTGATCACCACAGGCAATTCCTCAGCCTCACCAGCGGCAATGGCAGAAAGCATCTGCTCAACGGACCCTCGCGCACCCTGCGCCGCATCGCGATCCTTGTTGCGCCGGGTGCGGTATTCTGCGATTTCGCGCGCCCGCGCTTCGGTCTCTACAACGACACAGGCATCACCTGCCATTGGTGTCCCGTTAAGACCCAGGATCTCCACTGGCTGACCCGGCCCTGCTGTTTGCAGATTCTGACCGCGGTCATCAAGCAACGCGCGGACACGGCCACTCTCGGCGCCGATGACAAAAATATCGCCCCGCTTCAGCGTACCACGCTGGACCAGCAAGGTCGCAACAGAACCACGGCCCCGCTCAACCTTCGCCTCAATGACAACACCCTCGGCATTGCGGTCCGGATTGGCCTTCAACTCCAGCAATTCGGCCTGCAGCATGATCGCTTCCTCGAGCTTATCCAGCCCCTGACCGGTATGCGCCGAGACATCGACACACAGGACGTCACCACCAAAATCCTCGGTGATGATTTCATGCTGCAGCAGGTCATTGCGGACCCGCTGCGGATCAGCTTCAGGCTTGTCGCATTTGTTGACCGCCACAATGACCGGGCAGCCTGATGCCTTGGCGTGATTGATGGCCTCGATGGTCTGCGCCATCACCGAGTCATCAGCTGCAACGACAAGAACGACAATGTCGGTAATGTTGGCACCACGCGAGCGCATTTCGGTAAAGGCCTCATGGCCCGGTGTATCAATAAAGGTGATCGTATTGCCGCTGTTGGTCTTGATCTGATACGCACCGATATGCTGGGTGATGCCCCCAGCCTCACCAGTGGCGACATCGGTTGCACGAATCGCGTCAAGCAGGCTTGTCTTGCCATGGTCGACATGGCCCATCACAGTCACAACAGGGGGCCGCGGCTGCATCGCCTTGCCGTCATCCTCGTCACCGGACAGACCGATCTCAATATCCGACTCAGACACACGCTGGACCTTGTGGCCAAGCTCGTTGGTGATCAATTCTGCGGTCTCGCCATCAATTGACTGGGTTGCGGTTGCCATAATCCCCAACTTCATCAGCTCCTTGACAACATCGGCGGTGCGTTCTGCCATCCTGTTGGCAAGCTCACCAACAGTGATTGTGTCGGGAACGATGACCTCGCGGACCTGTTTGACCTGCGGCTGGTCCTCGCGCATCCGCGCCTTTTCACGTTGCCGCTTGACCGACGCCAGCGAACGTTGTCGGCGATCATCGCCTGACAGCGCCTGCGTGATCGTCATCTTGCCAGATTGCCGGCGGCCGGGACCATCTCGGCGAACCGCTGGGGTGCGCCGCGGAGCCATTTCCTCGGCTGCCTTGCGGCGGCGGTTGAATGTTTCACCACCACCGTCAGGCCCAGATGGAGGGGTGCGTCCAGTTTTCGGTGCCGCTGTCTCAGTCGTCTGGCGACGGGCATTTTCCTCCGCCAGCTTGCGAGAGGCGTCCTCGCGGCGTTTTTCTTCCTCGGCCTCGATCTCACGAAGCTCGGCCATTTCCGCCGCGCGGCGGGCCTCGATCGGATCAAGGGGCACTTCGGCCTCGACCGGGGCTGGCTCAACAACAACAGGCGCGTCTGCTTCCGCCGTTGGCTCCTCGGCTGCGGGCAGTTCCTCTCCAGGCGTCACCGGCTCAGCAGCAGGTTTTTTCAGGCTTTCAAGTGCGCGTGCACGCGCCGCACGTTCCTGGGCCGTGAGCTTGTCATCTGCTGGGCTGGCCGGCGGTGCTGCGGGTGCAGCGGTTTCCACCGGCTCAGCGACTGGCGCCTCGGCTTCGGGGCGCGGTGTGCCGCCACGCTGCGGCGCAGCAGGTGCACGCTTGCGCCTGACCTCGACCTGAACAGTTCTGCGGCCAGCACCAAGCGATGGAGCGCCACGAAGCTGACCGGCATCGATACTGCCGAGCGTCAGCTTACCGCCGGATAAGCTTAGTTTTTTTGTTTTGCTGCTCTCGTCACTCATTTCTGACCCTTTCATGACATGATCACGTCCGGCAAAAAGCCGATATCGCATACCGATGCCATTAACTCTGGCTAGGTGATACACCCGTCGGGCTGCTGATTACAACCCGCAGAGGCGTAAAACCCTTCCATTCGTGCTATCTCCAGATGCAGTTTTCTGCATATATTCTCGTGTGCCTTATGCTCTGGCGCAAGCAGGCCGGCAAAAGCCAGCGATTCGCGGCCACAAATCTGGCCTATTTCTGCTGCTGACAGACAGTTTGTTGTCCAGATGGTGCCAAGCCTGCTCTCCAGGCGTCGGGCCTCCCGCTGCGAGGCATCAGGCGCGATGATCAGCCCAGCGCATTGACCGCCAGCAAGCAGCTTTCCCGCACCACCAATCAGCAACCCGGCACGCCGCGCCATACTGGCACAGGCGATCACACGATCGCGCATGAGATGCTTTATACGATCTGTCTCTGCGTCAATCTCACCAAAGCCGGCACCGATCACACGCCTGAAATGGCCCTTCTTCACGGCCTGTTGCAGCGCTGCCCTGTCAGCGGCAACCCACGCGCCCCGCCCCGGCAGTTTTTCTGCAAGATCGAGAGTCGCCGCACCATCAGGCCCGGCCACAAATCTAAGCAGATTGTGGCGGGGTAGGGTTTTCCCAGTTGCGATACAGGTGCGCTCTGACATGCGGTCTCGCTCTCATGACCTAGCTGTCGGCAACGTCGGCGTCTGCCGGGTCACCCTGCTCTGCGGCGTCTTCAGGCTTGGCATCCTCATCGTCAAACCAGTGCGCACGCGCCGCCATGATGATATCACCTGCCTCGGCATCGTCAGTCAGCTCATGTTCGGAGAGAATTTCGATGAGTTCCTCATTGTCGAGGTCGGCAAGATCGTCCAGCGAACGGACATTGGCCTCTGCCAATGTCAGCAGCATGCCAAGGCTGATATATTCAAAGCTGCGCAGATCATCCGAAACCTTCATGTCGTCAAGCGCCTTGTTGATTCGCTGCGCCTCCTGCTCGACATATTCCACGGCCCGGTTCTGCAGCTCAGCGGCAATATCCTCATCAAACCCTTGAATGTTTGCCAGTTCCTCGACCGGTGTTTCCGCAATCTCCTCTGGCAGGACAAAACCCTCGGCAACAAGCAGATGTGCGATGACATCGTCAATATTGAGGGCCTCAATGAAGCGGGTGGACCGCGTCCGGAACTCTTCCTGGCGGCGTTCTGATTCCTCAGCCTCGGTCAGAATATCAATGTACCAGCCCGACAATTGCGAGGCGAGGCGAACATTCTGTCCGCGGCGGCCAATGGCGAGGCTCAGCTGGTCATCGGGAACGACAACCTCCATCCGGCCTGCCACCTCATCCATGACGACCTTGGCAACCTCGGCCGGAGCCAGTGCATTGACAACAAAGGCTGCTGGCTCCTCGGTGTAGGGAATGATTTCAACCTTTTCCCCCTGCAGCTCACCAACGACTGCCTGTACGCGACTGCCGCGCATGCCAACACAGGCTCCCACGGGATCGATTCCGGGGTCATTGGACAGAACGGTGATCTTGGCCCGGCTTCCAGCCTCACGGGCAACGCCTTTGATCTCGATAATGCCATCATAGATTTCCGGCACTTCCTGGGTGAACAGCTTTGCCATGAATTCATTGCAGGCCCGCGACAGAAAAATCTGTGGCCCACGCGGTTCCTCACGGACATCGAGAACATAGGCTCGCACCCGGTCACCCTGACGCAGATTTTCGCGGGGGATCATCTCCTCACGGCGAATCACCGCCTCGGCGCGGCCAAGGTCAACGGTGATCGAATAGCTCTCGGCACGTTTGACCGTACCAACGACAATCTCGCCAACACGGTGCTTATATTCCTCATATTGCCGGGCGCGCTCAGCGTCCCGCACTTTTTGCGAAATCACCTGCTTTGCGGTTTGCGCGGCGATACGGCCAAACTCGATTGGCGGCAGAGACTGGCGCCAGAATTCACCAACGCCAAGCGGCGGTGATTGCTTGGCTCCCTCGGCAACGCTCATCTGGGTCGCATCATCCTCGACCTCCTCGACAACCTCGATCCACCTTTCAAGTGTAATCGCACCAGACTTCCGGTCGATCATCGCCCGGATGTCTCGATCCAACCCATATTTGGCACGCCCAGCCTTCTGGATGGCCTCTTCCATTGCGAGCATGACTTCTTCACGCTCGATTGATTTCTCGCGCGCCACAACATCGGCGACCTGAATGAGTTCGAGACCCGGGATTGAGGAAGTGTCCATATCTTTACCTGTGGTTCCTGTTTGGTATCCGCATATCAGCGTGGCTGACCTTGTAAAATTTCACTTGGGTCAATACGAGCTGACTCAATGTCTTCAAAAGCAAAAACAAACCGTCCGAAAGACGTTTCAATGATCACACCATTACCCTCGTCAAGGCCCGAGAGACGGCCGGCAAAACGGCGCCTGCCATCCAGCATCTGTCGCAGGGTAATCTTTGCAAGCTCACCGGAAAATCTCTCAAAATCCTCAACTCGCGTCAGCGGCCGGTCTATTCCCGGAGAGCTTACCTCCAGCACATAGGCCGAACTGATGGGATCATCCACATCGAGAAGCGTTGCGACATGACGGCTGATTTTCTCACAATCCTCGACCGTCATCTCCCTGTCCTCGATCGGCTCAGCCATGATCTGCAGTTGGTTGCGTCCTGTCTTCTTTCCGCCGGAAAACAATGTTCTGACCAGACGAAAGCCAAGATCCTGCAGCGCTGGCTCAATGATCCTGTTTATCGTCGATTCGACCAAATTCCATCCTTTTGCCCCGGCTGCACCGACGCGACCCTTACGTTGATTTTGCCCAATAAAAAAGTGGGCCGCTGGCCCACCGTCTTACGCTGACAGTTTGTTATGAATGAGGTATAGAGGTTTTGCAACCAGAAGACAAGCCTTTCACGTGATCCTTTCAAAGCGGAACCACGAGGGTGTGCGCGCCGCGCTGTGAGCTTTGCGCATGTACCGTGTCTCGGGTATGTCGGCCGGGCGGTTGCGCCAGTCAGCCGGGCGACGCGCCGTCCAGGAAAAGCCCGGATGTGCCGTTGCTGCCTGCAGCAGCCAACCCTTGGCAGTCGGATCATCGCTGGCAAGCATCAACATTCCCCTTGGTCTGATCAAACGTGCCAGCGTTTCCATCATTGCCGGGTTGAGGATGCGCCGCGCCGCATGGCGCCGCTTTGGCCAGGGATCGGGGAACATTACATAGGCGCCGGCAAGGCATCCAGCCGGCAATTTTGGCAAAACCTGCCTGACATCATCATCCCACAAACGAACGTTCTTCAAATCCTGCTCATTTATGTGACGCAGCATTGTTGCAACGCCATTGACGAATGGCTCGGCACCAATAAAGCCTGCATCCGGCTTCGCCAGCGCAAGTCCAGCCAGATGTTCGCCGCCGCCAAAACCAATTTCCAGAAAGACATCACCCGGGGCATGCGCAAACTGGCCAGCCAATGGAGCACCCGGGTCGAGGCGAAACAGTGGCAGGGTGTCAGCAAGCAGGCGCTGCAGGGTCTTGCCGAGCGGGCGACCTTTGCGCCGCCCATAGAAACGCTGGTCCGCCGGGACCCGACCAGACCCGCCAGCCC
Organism: Alphaproteobacteria bacterium; assembly: GCA_038107835.1. GTDB lineage: Bacteria > Pseudomonadota > Alphaproteobacteria > Puniceispirillales > Puniceispirillaceae > MED-G116. The sequence goes on along the minus strand of JAYNHH010000002.1, from coordinate 72,647 downwards.
CGCTGCGTGGCCCGGTCATCTATTTGGCGGCAGACGCCAGCTTGTCGACAAGATCAGTCGCTTCCCAGCTGAACGATCCCGGTCCGGCCTCACCGGCGGCGCGGCCAAAATGACCATAGGCTGCTGTCGGGGCATAGATCGGCCTGTTCAGGCCAAGGTGCTCACGAATGCCACGTGGCGTCAGATTCATAGATGCGGTCAATGCGTCCTCAAGCTGTTTGTCACTGATCGTGCCGGTGCCGTGTGTATCGGCATAGACGGATACCGGCTCAGCAACGCCGATGGCATAGGCAAGCTGAATTGTGCAGCGATCGGCCAATCCTGCAGCCACAACATTTTTTGCCAGATACCGCGCCGCATAGGCTGCTGATCTGTCAACCTTGGTCGGATCCTTGCCCGAAAAGGCACCGCCACCGTGGGGCGCTGCGCCGCCATAGGTGTCAACAATGATCTTACGCCCTGTCAGACCGGCATCACCATCCGGGCCGCCAATGACGAAATTGCCGGTTGGATTGACCAGCAGATCCTCATCCGCAACCATCCAGCCCTGCGGCAGAACATCGGCAATAATCGGCTTTACCAGCGCCCGGATGTCATTGATTGACGCAGCAGCCGAGTGCTGGGTAGACAGGACAATCTTGTGCGCGGATGCTGGGCGTCCCTCGTCATCATAAACAAGGGTAATCTGGCTTTTGGAGTCCGGACCCAGAATGGAGTCTGCGTCAGCTTTGCGCGCTGCCGCCAGTTTCTGCAGGATCTGATGCGAGTAATGAATGGCCGCGGGCATCAGCACATCCGTCTCGCGGCACGCATAGCCAAACATCAGACCCTGATCGCCGGCGCCTTCATCCTTGTCGGAGCCGCCATCAACACCCATGGCAATATCCGCAGATTGTTCATGCAGGAAGCTCTGAAAATTCAGATGGGCATGGTGAAATTTTTCCTGTTTATACCCGATATCCTTGATGGCGTCGCGGACAGCTCCCTCAACATTGGCCAGAATGGATGGCAGATTGTTGGCTGATGCGCGGACCTCTCCACCAATGATGATCCGGTCGGTCGTTGCAAATGTTTCACACGCAACGCGCGCCTCTGGCTCGGCCTTTAAAAAAAGATCGAGCACTGTGTCAGAAACCCGGTCACAAACTTTGTCGGGATGTCCTTCAGACACGGATTCGGAGGTAAAGAGGTATGACACCAGAGGCTCCTCGGTTTGTTGCGGGATGTTACTGCCTGATTGGGGGTTTTTGGTCAAGTCTAATAAAGAGAAAGCCTGCCAGCATCAACAGGCCAAAAAAACCGGCATTGCCGTATCGGGCGAATATTGTTGGCGTGACGGCAGATGGAACCGACAGGTCAATGGTGCCGACTGCATCCAGGGCGATCTGGCCGAGGATACGGCCATGGGAATCAAAACCGGCAGAAATACCGTTATTGGCCACCCGCATCATCGGGATACCCTCCTCAACGGCCCGCATGCGTGACTGCGCGAGATGCTGCCACGGCCCAAGGGTTCGCCCGAACCAGGCATCATTTGTGATGTTGACAATTAGATCCGGCCGCTTTCCACCCCTGCCAATTTCACCTGGAAAAATTGACTCGTAGCAGATCAACAGCGCAATTTTGCCATAACCGGGAACGGTGAACAGGCGCTCGCCCGTCCCCGCCGAAAAATCCCTTGGACCAGCTATGGCATCGACAAAGGGCAGAAACCGGCGAAAAGGCGCAAATTCGCCGAAGGGAACAAGCCGCCTCTTGTCATAAGTCGCCGTGATCTGGCCATCGGCAGTGACCAGTGCGGCAGAATTGAACAGCCGCCCCGCTTCATCCAGACGTGGCATGCCGGTGATCAAATGCCCATCAAAGGGCAGCGCCTGTTGTGCCATCGCGGTCAGCAGACTTCCGTCCCTGCTGGCGAAAGCAGAAAATGCTGTCTCCGGCCAGATCATCAGCTGGGGAATCGGGGTCTTGGCTGACGCTGTACGGACGATATGGGACAGATGCTGACCGCGCTTGGCACGGTCCCATTTCTCTGCCTGTGCAATCACCGGCTGGACGAGACGCACCTGTTTCACGGCTGCCGGATTTGCCGACTCGCTGCCGAGTCTGAGACCCCCCATCAATGCCAGTGCCAATGGGATGGCGATGAACAGCATCGCCAATCGTCTGTGCCCGACGCGCCAGAAGGACGGGGCCAAGGCAAAAGCAAGCGCCAGACAGGTCAGTCCATAAAGCCCAAACCAGCTCGCAGCCTGCAACAGCCAGAGATGTGCCGAAAATGAATAGCCGGGGCTGTTCCATGGAAACCCAGTGGCGACATGGCCACGGGCAAATTCGGCGATGGCAAGGCAAAGCAGCAACCAGCCCAGCCGCGCCGCAGCCGACCGCTGACGCCGCCATGCAACGGCACCAGCACCCACCCAGAACAAGGCCAGCACTGCAGGCAGACCAACTGCCGCGAGCGGCAGCAGATACCAGAACTCGGCCTCACCAACCAGCAGTGAATGCGCGATCCAATGGGTTGACGCGGTGAACCAGCCCAAACCCGAGGCGGCAATAATCCACAACGCCTGTGACCGCTGCTCCGCCCGCGCAAATTGCACTGCGGGATAGGCCAGGCACCAGATGGCTGGAAAGATGCCGAAGGGCGGCAGGGCAAACGACGCCGCTGCGCCGGCCAAAAGCGAGAGGAGGGCCTTGCGCGACAGCATCACCTCAATCGCTTTGTGCAGGCATCAGGCGCGCCATGCCCCGGATTTTCAGCAGGGTGACACGGCGTGGATCGCCCTCCAGAACCTCGAACTGCAGGCCCGACGGATGGCGGACCACCTCGCCACGTCCAGGAACGCGGCCAGCAACGGCGCAGACAAGTCCACCAAGCGTGTCAATTTCGTCACGATCATCATCCTCAAGCAGCGGCCCTGTCAGCCTTTCAAGCTCCTCGATCTCGAGTCGGGCCTCGGCAACAGTCGTGCCGTCATCATTGACCTCAAAGCGCGGCATGATGGTTTCGTCATGTTCATCCTCGATTTCACCGACGATTTCCTCGACCAGATCCTCAATGGTGATCAAGCCGTCAACACCGCCAAATTCATCAACAACAAGCGCCAGATGCCGGCGGCGCAGACGCATTTCGTGAAGCAGGTCAAGCAGGCGGATGGTTGGCGCAACAAACAGCGCCGGACGCAGCAGGCTCTCCACCTCAGGGGCATCTCCCGCACTCATATGCGCGAACACATCCTTGATGTGAATGAAGCCGGCAATCTCATCAAGCGTCTGGCGGCGAACCGGGACACGGCTGTGATTTGCCTCGCTCATCTGGCGGATGATGTCGGCAAAGCTCTCCGCCATGCCAACCGAAACAATGTCGGCGCGTGGAATCATCACATCGGCCGCCGTCAGATCACGCAGCCCAAGGAAATTGCGAAGCAGCGTTCCCTCATGGCTGTCGAAACCGGCCTGGTGATCCGCCGACTCCTCCAGAAGATCGGTCAGTTCCTGGCGGAGTGACGGCGCGCTGATCAGCTGGGGAAAGATTTTACCAAGAAAATTCTTGATCATGACATCGCACCATGATGCGCCACACGGTCGGCGATCGTATAGGGGTTGGCAATCGAAAACGCGGCCAGAATGGCGACTTCAAGCGCTTCCATCTCGGTGGCGTCCCGATCATTCTCATGGTCATAACCAAGCAGATGCATCACACCATGCACAAACAGATGGGCGAGATGGTCATCAATCTCGATTCCCAATTCATCTGCCTGCGCCATCACCGTTTCGCGGGCAATGGCAATTTCACCAAAGAAATTCTGGCTGGGCTGGTCTGTCGCAGCCAGCGCATCATTACCGAACAAATCATCATCAAGCTGGGGAAATGACAGCACATTTGTCGGCCGGTCCTTGGCACGGAATTGACTGTTTAACTGTCGGATGCGGTCATCACCGCACAGCAACAGACCAATCAAGACGCCGTCCAGGGCAAATTCCCGGTCGATATGGTCGAGCAGCTTTACCGATATCTGCGCAAAATGGCCAAGCGATTCCTCCGGCCAGTAAGCCGGGTCATAGCTGACCTCGATGCCGTTGCCAGACTCAGTTTTCCATAATGTGGCTGCTGTTTCAGGGTCAGCCGGACTGTCAGGTTCCAATTGCGGGTCGTTCATTGTCACTCAATATGCTGGCTGTAAATGCCGATTTGTGTGGCCTGCTATCATCTCGGGACCACCTGCGTTTTCATTTGGACCCATTTTACGGCGTCTGTCCAGCCTCATAAGCCCTCAAAATGCGGGCAACAACCGGATGGCGGACGACGTCATCACCGGACAGGTGGATAATGCCAACGCCGGTGACATTGGCCAGCAGGCGAACCGCATCCGCGAGTCCCGATGGCTGCCCCTGCGGCAGGTCAATCTGGCTCAGATCACCGGTGATCACCATCCGCGAATTCTGCCCAAGCCGGGTCAGCACCATTTTCATCTGTACCGGTGTGGTGTTCTGTGCCTCGTCAATGATCACATAGGACTCGCTCAGGGTGCGGCCACGCATGAAGGCCAGCGGCGCGATCTCGATCTCACCACTGGTCAGCATCCTGTCAACCTTGTCGGCAGGCATCATGTCATAGAGGGCGTCATAGAGCGGGCGCAGATACGGATCGACCTTTTCCTTCATGTCGCCAGGCAGAAACCCCAGACGCTCGCCAGCCTCGACCGCCGGCCGGGAGAGAATGATACGCTCGACCTCGCGCTTCTTCAGCGACTCAACCGCCTTGGCAACCGCGACATAGGTTTTTCCCGTGCCAGCAGGTCCAAGACCGAAAACAACCTCATTCGCCTGCAGCAGATCGACATAGGCCTTCTGGCCCTTGGTCTTGGCGACGATCTTCTTCTTCCAGGTATCAAGCGCGACCCCACCGCCATGAGCCACGGGGGCATCGGCACCATTCTCGGTCCAGCGCACAACATCGTCGATCAAGGATGCCTCAAGTGCCTCGATGCCGGTTTCATTGATGGTCCGGTACATATTCTCAAGCACGCTCTGTGTGCGTTTTACAGCATCTGCCTTGCCGTTGATCTTGATGCTGTTGCCAAATGAATTCAGCGAAACATCGAGTCGTTGCTCGAGATGTGCCAGATTCTGGTTATGCTCACCGATCAACAGAGCCAGGACCCCATTATCCTCGAAATCCATGCGCACGGAACAGGTGTCCTTTTTGACGCTCACGCTGCCCCCTTGAGGTCATCAAGCTCGCCGGACACACTTTTCTGTTTTGCCTGCGTGATTACACAGGAAACAATCTTTCCTATCTGGTCCTCGCTGCCCTGAAAATTCACGGCCTGCATATAGGGGCTGCGTCCAGCCATCTGTCCTTCCCGGCCGCCCGGACGTTCAACCAGAATATCCATCCGCTGTCCCTCGGTGGCCTTGTTGAAGGCGTATTGCTGCGCATTGAGCAGCTGTTGCAGCGCTTCCAGACGGTCAGCCTTGACATCCTCGGGAACCTGTCTGTCGTCACTGGCGGCTGGTGTGCCGGGCCGCGGGCTGTATTTAAATGAATAGGCAGAGGCATACCCCACCTTATCGACAAGCGCCAATGTGTCGGCAAAATCCCGGTCGCTCTCGCCCGGAAAGCCAACGATAAAATCACCCGACATCGCAATATCAGGTCTGGCGCTGCGCAACCTGTCGATAATCGCAAGATAGGCATCGGTCTCATGGCGGCGGTTCATCGCGGACAGCACATGATTTGACCCCGATTGGATGGGCAGATGGAGATAGGGCATCAATTGTGGCAAATCACGGTGCGCATTGATCAGATCATCATCCATATCAAGCGGGTGCGAGGTGGTGTAGCGCAATCGTTCCAGCCCCTCAATCTCGGCCAGTTCAGCCAGCAATCTGGCAAGGTTCCAGATTTTTCCGTCAGGTGCCTCACCATGATAGGCATTCACATTCTGCCCGAGCAGCGTCAGCTCACGCGTGCCTGTCGCGACAAGGCCGCGTGCCTCGGCGACGACGGTGCCAACGGGCCGGGAGAATTCCGCTCCTCTTGTGTAGGGAACAACACAGAAAGCGCAGAATTTGTCACACCCTTCCTGTACGCTCAGAAACGCCGCTGGGCCCCGCGGCGCATGTTCGCCGGGCAAAAGGTCGAACTTCACCTCTTCGGGAAATTCGGTATCGACAATGCGGGAACGTGTGCTCGGATCAACCTTGGCAACCAGCTCAGGCAGCCGATGATAGGTCTGCGGGCCTACAACGATATCAACCCAGGGCGCTCGGCGGGTAATTTCCTCACCCTCTGCCTGCGCAACACAGCCAGCAACGGCAATCATCACATCGCGGCCCTGCTGATCGCGCGCCTTTTCCTTCATCATCCGCAAACGGCCCAGCTCGGAGAACACCTTTTCCGATGCCTTCTCGCGGATGTGACAGGTATTGAGAATCACCATATCCGCACCCTCCGGGCCATCAGTTGTCTGATAGCCCAGCGGCGCAAGCGCATCTGTCATGCGGTCAGAATCATAGACATTCATCTGACAGCCATAGGTTTTGACGAAAAGTTTCTTGCTCAAGGCTCTGGTCACGCCGGTTAAATTGAAATGATCGCCCCGTTCTAACCATTTGGCCAAAGCGGGGTCAAGAAAAAGGCGACGCTCTAGCCGCGCCGCATCACCACCGCATCACAACTCCTCTGGCCTCGCCGGTAGTATCCGGGGCGACTCCCGACCTCCACAAAACCATTTTTTCTGTAGAGATCACGTGCGGCTTTGTTGTCAGCTGCCACCTCGAGAAAACAGGTAGTGTCTCGTACAGTGCTGATCAATGCCGTCAACAGCAGGCTGGCATGGCCCCGACGCTGATACTGTCGCGCCGTACCAAGCGAGAGAATTTCAACCTGATCCTGCGTCAGATGCGCCAGCACATAGCCTGCACGACTCGCGTTCTCAAACGATATGAAGCCGGTAAATGCCGGGCCATCAAACAGGCTTTTGAGTGCTGGCAATGACAGCGGTTTTTCAAACAGCTCCGCCTCGATTTCCGCAATTGCAGGAAGCGCGGACTCTGAAATGGCCTCTATGGCGATCATTTCCCCGCCTGTTTGGCCAGCCCCAGAAAGGCTGGCGCCAGATAGAGCGGTGTCATCGCCTCGCCAGCGTCACCAGCTTCGATCAACGCGGCGGCACAGGCGGCAATATGGGTCGCATCGACCCTTGCCTTTGCATGAACAGCCTCGACCAAAATGCCACTTCCCGCCGCCATAAGGCCTGCAGCCAGCTCGTCTGCCTGCCAGCCGGCAATCACCAGCTCCGAAAGCCCGGCGGGAAGCGAGGCCGCAATATCGGCAGGCATCGTCTCCAAGATCGGTGTCAGCGCAGAACCATCACTGTCAAAACACTGTGCATAGCAGGGACCCCGACGCGTTTCTGCCGAAACCAGAACAGGGACGCCGCGATTACAATGCCCGGCCAGCGCCGCAAGACCGTTGATCCCCATACCCTCAGCCCCTGTTGCCAGGCAAAATCCCTTTGCCGCAGCAAGCGCCACCCGGATGCCGGTAAATGACCCCGGACCCCGGCCTGCAGCGACATGGGTGATGTCTGTAAAGTCCACAGCTGCCGTTTTCATCACCTGCTCGACAAGCGTTGCGATGTGGGCGGCGTGACCGTGCCGCGCAGCATGTGCCTGATGATTTTGCACCGCACCATCCGCCCACACTGCGGCAGCCAACAGATCGCCACTTGCCTCAAGCGCCAAAATCACCGGTGTCTTGGCGGGAGGTCCATCATGTCCTTTTGCTGATTTAAGGGTCATGCTCTACCCAGATTGTGCCTGAAAGCAGATGTTTCAGATCCCTTTCATTGGCATTAACTTATGGAACTCGTTATGGTCGGTTGGCAAGAATTACCATTGTCTGGGACATTTCACCATGGCCAAGCTTACATTTTGCCTGCGGCAGATCGCTTTATTGATCGCCATAACGATTACGGCTGGCCTGCCATCACTTGGTGCCTACGCCGCCGACCATGCGGTAATCCTGATGTATCACCGCTTTGGTGAGAATGATTATCCATCGACCAACATCAGGCTAGAGCAATTTGACGCACATCTCGAGATTCTGGCGTCGGGTGATTATAATGTAATGGCGCTGGCTGACATTATCGACCGCCTTCAGGACGGGCAGCCGCTGCCTGACCGGACTGTCGCAATCACGATCGACGATGCCTATCTGTCAGTCTACACCGAGGCTTTGCCGCGGCTGCAGGCCTATGATTTTCCAGCAACGGTCTTTGTGGCAACGCAGCCTGTCGACCGCAACCATCCTGGGTATATGAGCTGGGACCAGCTGCGCGAGATTCAGACCAGCAAATTCGGCATCGGCAGCCAGACCCGGACACATCCACATATGCATATGATTACGCCTGAACAGGTGGAAGAAGAGTTGCGCATCTCAAATGACCGGTTCATCGCCGAGCTGGGAATTCGCCCTGATCTGTTTGCCTATCCCTATGGCGAGTACGACCTGACAGTCATCGAGGCTGTCAAGAAGGCAGGCTTCGTTGCAGCGTTTGGCCAGAATTCAGGAATCATGAATGGCTATGACGGCTATTACGAATTGCCACGATTCGCCATGAATGAACAATATGGAACGCTTGACCGTCTGACGCTTGCCATCAATGGCCTGCCCCTCAAGGTCAGGCATGTCACGCCGGCTGACGTGGTGCTTGACGAGAATCCGCCAATCTACGGCTTCACCATGGCGCCGGACATGGATGCGCCCAAACAGCTGCGCTGCTTCAACAGTATTTTCGGCAAACTGGATGTTACGACATTGGGCCAGCGCGCTGAAATCCGTCTGCCAGGTCCGCTGACCGGCAAACGCGCCCGCATCAACTGCACAATGCCGGGGCCTGATGGTCGCTGGCGTTGGTTTGGACGCCAGTTTCTGCTGCCAAACAATCAGTGATGGAGCACCTGATCGCGCAGCAGCTATTGCAGCTTTGCCGTCGCGTATTTATCCAGATCATTCACCCGGATGATGGTGCGCAGCTTGTCGACATATTCCATGCCAATTTCGGCATAGCGATCCAGGTTTCCAGCCAGCGCATAGCCCTTGCCACGCTCATCTCTGTCAGCCAGCCGTGCCCGTTGCCGGCGCAGATCGCCATAGCTTGAATGCGTGTTAAGGTTGTGCATATAGGCCCGGACCGACCCGAAAAGATTGGGAAAGCTGCGCACAACGGCCCTGTCATTGCTGGCCTGCAGCGGTTTCAGCCCTGCCGATTCTTTCCATGCCCATTGCCCGAAAAGCGCATTGCCCTGCACGGCAAACCGCGAAGTACCCCAGCCTGACTCGACAGCCGCCTGCGCCAGCGCCAGAGACACCGGAATAACATCGGCGCGCAACAGAATATCATCCCTGAGATCCTGGGTGCTCTGCTTGCCGACATCGATCCGATAGAGCTGTGCCCATTTTTCAAGAGCGCCCCGATCATTGGCGCTTGCGGCACGTTTTATTGCCGCACGCCGCATGCCAATTTCCTCATTTGCCGCCAGAATCAGCGGCAGGGTCATCTTGATGAAACTTTCCTTCTGCGCTGGCGTCGCCAGATCCAGATGATCCGCCGGGATGCGCTTGACGAACACCCTTGCCACCAACAGCGGTCGTCTTGGCTGGCTTGGTTTTGTTTTGGCAATCTTCGGACTGGCTGAGGCAAGCTGAACCTCGTTCTGGTCCCTGCGTGCCCTGACCGCCGGCTGCTCAATCCTGTCTGCTGAAAACTGCTGGTCCACCAGCAGCGGCAGCGGCACAGGTTTGGCCGGATCAGGCCCGTCAACCTGCGGTCCAGCAGCGGGCGCCTCTACCGGCTCGCTGGTTTCGGTCATCTGACCTGACGTTCCGGCACCATCTACCATTGCCTTTGGTTCTGTCTGATCCTGCGCATCGGCATCAGAAACCAAGGTCGCTGATTGGCCAATCACTGTCGAGGGCGGGTCTGTTTTGCCTGCCGGAACCTGTTGTTTGACTGATTCTGGCGTGCCGTGATCAAACCAGCGGGGTGGGGCCACGCCAAAAATACCGGGTACCATCAGGCTGATGGCAACCAACGTCAAAAGCCCACGAAGCAGATAACTGTCTGGGAATGAAAGCATCTTACCGCTGGCCACACGCGTCCCCGATAACAAGGCAAGAATAAAGTGAGCGCTTGCTGCCCTAGAGTTCAGCCGATCTGACTTCACGTACTTCCGGGATATAGTGCCGCAGCATATTCTCGATCCCCATCTTCAGTGTGGCAGTCGAGCTTGGGCATCCCTGGCATGCGCCGCGCATCTGAAGCGTGACGATGCCATCCTCAAAATCCTGGAAAACAATGTCACCGCCATCCATAGCAACAGCCGGACGCACCCTTGTATCAAGCAGCTGCTTGATCTGCTGAACCGTCTCGCTGTCAGTAACATCCTCGGCATGTCCGTCATCCTGCCTCACGGTCTCAACCACCGGCAGGCCAGAGGCGAAATGTTCCATGATACCGGCAAGAATAGACGGTTTCAGCGCAAACCAGTCCAGTTCCTCAGCCTTTGTGACGGCAACAAAATCCGAACCGAGAAACACACCGGTTATTCCGTCGATCTGGAAGATACGTGTTGCCAGTGGCGAGGATTTGGCGCTATCTGCGGCTGGATAATCCGCAGTCCCGCTTTCCATCACCGGCACGCCGGGGATAAATTTCAATGTTGCTGGATTCGGCGTGTCCTGTGTCTGTATGAACATGTGCTTCTTCTTTCTCCAGTAAATTTGGCCCTGGCTGTTTTTGTCGCAATGCGGCTTCAGGCAAAATGACTGGCGTCATGATTCAAAACCACAGCTGTCAAGGACATCTTGCGGCCATGACCGGACGCTGCAGTCTCATAATGCCTCAGCTGCGGAGGGTATAATGCCACAAAACCGCAGAAATTTTAAGGGCAGGTCGCTATTTATGGCCCAAAAAGCCGACTATGTCGTTCACCGAGTCGATAATCGGTGCCGCAATCGCCTGCGCCCGGGCCGCACCCTCGTCCAGTATATGATCTATATCTTCCGGGGATTCGAGTAGCTGGCGCATTTTTTCGCCCATTGGTGATAATTTTGCAACAGCCAGCTCGGCAAGTGCGGGTTTGAAATCACCAAAGCCGCGACCGCCAAACTCCTGGAGGACGGCCTCGACAGAGACATCGGCAAGCGCGGCGTAAATCCCGACCAGGTTCTGCGCCTCGGCACGCCCCTCCAGACCCTCCGGGCTTGACGGAAGCGGCTCAGGATCGGTTTTGGCCTTCCTGATTTTCTGCGCGATCGCGTCAGCATCATCTGTCAGGTTAATCCGTGAATATTCGGATTCATCTGACTTGCTCATTTTGGCGGAACCATTGCGCAGGCTCATCACCCGGGTTGCCGACCCGAAAATCTGCGGTTCAGGCAATGGGAAAAAATCAACCCCATAGGCGGAGTTAAAGGCCTGTGCGATATCGCGCGTCAACTCAAGATGCTGTTTCTGGTCCTCACCAACCGGCACATGCGTTGCCCTGTAGGCAAGAATGTCAGCAGCCATCAGGGTCGGATAGGAATAGAGACCAACGGTGGCATTCTCACGATTCTTGCCAGCCTTTTCCTTGAACTGTGTCATCCGGTTCAACCAGCCAAGGCGGGCAACACAGTTGAAAATCCAGGCAAGCTGGGCATGCTGCGGGACGCGCGATTGATTGAACAGAATCGACCGCTCAGGCGAAATCCCGGCTGCGATCAGGCTGGCCGTCACCTCGCGCGTGCTCTGGCGAAGCTGGACCGGGTCCTGCGGCACTGTGATCGCATGCAGGTCAACAACGCAATAGATCGACTCAAAATCATCCTGTAGCGCAACCCAGTTCCGGATAGCACCAAGATAATTACCAAGGTGAAGATTGCCAGTTGGCTGAATGCCAGAAAAAATCCGGTTCTTTGGAGCAGTTGTCGCAGACATGGTCACGCCCATTTTCAATGGCCATCGCCGGCCGGTTTGCATTTTCCTGACGGGTTATCGTCACTCTACTGTCACGGGTCAACCCCCCAAACACCACCAGCACCCATCAGCGGCGGCGCAGAAGATCGACAGGAATCACGCCAAACAGCGCGGCAGCAGCGAAATATGTCCCACCACCTGCAGCCACCAGGATGAGCAGGCGCACCACCGATGCCATATCCGAAACCATCGGCCCAAGGAACCAAAGCAGCACCGCCATGACGCCAGTTGCCAGAAAAATGCGAACCAACGGCAACAATATCGTGCGGCTGAATTTACCCGCTGCGGCAAGCAGCAGCAGCATGATCACAGCTGCCAGCAGACCAGACACCGCAGTGGCAATGGCAAGCCCCACATGGCCAAACGGCCCCATCAACAGCAATGAGCCAGCAATGTTTGCTGCGACCATGATAGCGGATATCTTCAAAACCGTCCCCGGGCGGCCTGCCGCGTAAAAGGCAGGCTGTAGAATCTTGACCAGAACAAAGCCCGGCAGCCCGACGGCATAGGCAACAAGCGCAAGGCCAGCCATGCCAGCATCACGGTTGGTAAAGGCACCATGCGCGAACAGGCCTGTCAGGATTGGTTCGGCCAGAATGATCAGGCCGGTTACCGCCGGTATCACCAGAAAACCGCCCAAAATGATGGCCCCACCAAGCGCCGTCTTGACGGCTGCATTGTTACCAGCGGCTTCAGCCTGCGAGAAGCGCGGCAGCAGAGCCGTACCAAGCGCAATGCCAACGATGCCAAGCGGCAGCTGCACAACACGGTCAGCGTAATAGAGCCAGGATATCGCCCCAACCGGCAGCAGCGAGGCCAGAACAAGGTCAACAATCAGGTTTAGCTGCATTCCGAACGCTCCCAGAGCGGCCGGCAGGAATTTTCGCCACATTCGCCGCGCCGCCAGCGAGGGTTTGAGCGCGAGTACAAATTGCGGCAACGTCCCCATGCGGAGCATAACCACATACATCACCGCCATCTGCAGCACACCCGCCCCCAACAACCCGTAGGCCACAGGCCTTGCCCGTTCAACCCCAAGCTCTCCAGACACAAGGGGAATCACAAGCGCTCCGCCAATCATACAGAAATTGAACATGATTGGCATCGCCGCTCCTGGAACAAACCGGTCATGGGCATTGGCAAGCGCCGCCCAGAACGCGACAAGTGAGATCATCGGCAGATAGGGCATGGTGATCCGCGCCAGCGCAACCGCTGCCGCAAACCGTTCAGGCGTTGCGGAGAATCCCGGCGCAAGCAGCATGACAATCGATGGCATCATGACCTCGAAAACCGCTACCACAGCCAGCAGCACAAGAAGGAGAACGACCTGCACCTCACCGGCAAGGCGCAGCGCAGCGGTGCCTCCATTTTTCTCACCTTCCCGGGCATAGCTGGGAACAAAGGCATTGCTCAGCGCACCCTCGGCGCTTAACCGGCGGAACATGTTCGGCAGCTTCAGCGCCACCAGAAAGGCGTCAGCTGCCGGTCCCGCACCCAGAAAGGCGGCAAAGACAATGTCCCGCAACAGGCCCAGAACACGGCTGGCAGCAGTCAGCACGCCGATCTGGCCAAATGAGCGCGCAAGTGATGAGGTGATCAAGATGCCACCTCATTCGCCATGTCGAAAACCGCCAGTAATTTTTCCTTGATTGTCTGCAGCCGGGCCTCATTGTGAATCTGCAGACCAAACAGATCCTTGACATAGAACACATCGACAACGCGTTCGCCATAGGTGGAAACCGACGAGGATTGGATCTGCAGACCCATCGATGCAATGGTTTTCGTGATCTGATACAGAAGTCCGGGAAAATCCCGCCCGTTGATTTCGATGACCGTGTGGGTCGAGCTGATCTTGTTCGACAGGATCACACGTGACGGCACCGGCATATGGCGGACACGCCGTGGCGTCTGTTGCCACCGTGCGCTGAGCATCGAATTTGCCCGAAAGCTGCCAGTGATCGCTGCCTCGACATTTTCCTGCAGTCGCCCGAGCAATGCGGGATCCCCCACACCCTCATTTTCCGTGGTCTGCAGAATAAAGACATCGAGAACCGAACCATCCGAGCAGGTGGCGATCCTGGCCCCCACGATATTGACACCGGTGCTGGCCACTGCCCCGGCGATCCGCGAAAACAAACCGGCATCATCAATGCTAAAAACTGTCATTTCGGTGATCCGCTTAGAAACATCCGGGCGCAGATCAATCAGGATCGGCACCTCCTGCTGGCGGAATTCACGCGACAGTTCAGCATGTGCAATCTGCGACGGCGTGTCAAAGCTTGTCCAATAGCTCATCGGTAGATTTGATGCGTGGGCTGCGAATTCCTCATCCGACCAGGAGGCCAGCCCCTCGCGCACGAGGTGCTGCGCCTCGATTGCCGAGCCAGCCGAGATGGCTTCGGGATCGGCACCGCGCAACACCGCATCAGCGCGTGAATAGAGATCGCGCATCAATGCCGCTTTCCAGCCATTCCATATATTTGGTCCGACGCCACGGATGTCCGCCACTGTCAGAACAAGAAGCAGTTTCAGACGTTCTGGTGACTGCACGATATCTGTAAAATCCTGGATCGTCTTCGGATCATTCAGATCATAGCGAAATGCGGTCTTGCTCATCAGCAGATGATATTTGACAAGCCAGCTGACAGTCTCTGTCTCCTCGCGCGTCAGGCCCAGGCCCGGGCATAGTGTCTGCGCCAGCTCAGCCCCGAGAATCGAGTGATCGCCGCCCCGCCCCTTGGCCATATCATGCAGAAACATCGCCACAAACAGGGCACGTCGGGATTCGATCTCCGGCATCACATGCGTTGCCACAGGTGCTGTCTTGGCGAGCTCATTCGACTCGATTTGATGCAACACACCGATGGTCTTTATCGTGTGTTCGTCGACAGTATAGCTGTGATACATGTCGAACTGCATCATCGCCACGATCCGCCCGAAATCAGGCAGAAACTTACCAAGCACGCCGCTCTCATTCATCAAGCGCAGGATCCGCTCAGGGTTTTTGCGCGACGTCAGGATCGATAGAAAGAGCTCGTTTGCCTCCCTGTCCTCGCGTGTTTGCGCATTCATGAACGGGAGGGCGCGGGTGATCCGTTTGAGCGCATGCGGATGGATATCGGCATCATGGTCCTGCGCAATCTGGAAAATCCGCAGCATGCGTACCGGCTCGTCCCGGAACAGGATGTCATCAGCAAGATGAACCCGTCCACCGCGAATGGAAAACTGGCCGACATTCTGACCGAGCAGAAAACCCCCGCCCCACAGCGAGCGTCTTTTGCGAAAATCCGTCTCGACGGCAGCGCAAATGATACGGGTCAGATTGCCGACATCGCGTGCCGCGAGATAATAGCGTTTCATGAAACGCTCAACCGCGCGCAGCCCGCCCCTGTCGGAAAAACCCATCAGCGGAGCAATCGCCATCTGCCCCTCAAAATCAAGCCGTTCCTCGGCACGGCCGGCAAACAGGTGGAGATGACAGCGCACGGTCCACAGAAAACGCTGCGCGGCTGCAAACCGGCGTGCCTCGCTGTCCCGCAAAACGACCTGGTCGACAAGATCCAGAACATTATTTGTCCGATAGGCGAATTTGGTAATCCAGAACAGCGTATGCAGATCGCGCAGACCACCCTTGCCCTCTTTGATATTGGGTTCGACGACATAGCGCGTTGCACCAAGGCGCGCATGGCGCTGGTCCCGCTCGGTGAGTTTCTGCTCGACGAAATCACTGGTCTTCGTCTTGCTGACAATGGCCGCCACAGCGCTTTCCAACTGCCCGTATAATTGCTGGTGGCCGGCAATTTTCCGCATTTCAAGCAAACCGGTCAGCACTGTCTGGTCGGCTTTCGCCGTGTCAATGGTTTCGCGCACCGTCCGCGTCGCATGACCAACTTTCAGCCCCAAATCCCACAAAAGATAGAGGCTAAATTCGATTGTTTTCTCAATTGCCGAAGCCTGTGTCTCAGACATAACGAACAGGATATCAATGTCTGAAAAGGGAGCCAGCTCACCCCGCCCGTACCCACCAACAGCGACAACCGCCATCCGGTGTTTCTTGCCATCGAGGCCAAATCGCCTGCCAGCCTGGGCGACAATGAAGCTGACCAGAAGGTCCATGATCCAGGCATGCCGCCCGACATAGACAGCACCGTCATTATGTATCTCGAACTCGCCTGCAAGAGTCTGCCGGGCAGATGACAGGGCTGTTTTCACCGTTGCCAGGATCGCCTTGCGGAATTTTGCATCGGTGCCGGATACCGCCGGTTCAATCTCCGTCTCAAGCTGTGCGATATCCAGCGGCGGAGATGAATTCTCCTGTACCGATTCAAGCGGCTGCAGCCACCGGCGCCACAGGCTGGCATAGGGTAGTAGGTCATCGTTGACCATCAATTTCCCGGCATCACGGCCAGCCATCATCTCTCCCCCGCCTTTGCCGCCCGCATTTCCTTTAGCCTGTAGAGCAGCTCCAGCGCCTCCCTTGGCGTCAGGGCGTCAGGGTGAATCTCGTCCAGCGCCTCGATCACCTTGTCCGGCGCGGCGGCCGATACAGCCTTTTCCTGCCCGGCAGTCGCCGCCCGGTCAAAGAGCGGCAGCGACTCATTCATCGCCTTTGTATCCACCGCCCCATGCTGGCCGGATTCGAGTTCATCCAGAATCTGTTCGGCCCGCTGCAGGACCGAGGCAGGCAGACCGGCAAGGCGCGCGACATGAACCCCGTAAGACCGGTCAGCAGAACCAGCCACCACCTGATGCAGAAAGATGATCGATCCCTGCCATTCACGCACCTGCATGGAAAAACTGCGCAGCCGCTGCAGCCGATCCTGCAGCGATGTCAGTTCATGATAATGCGTGGCAAACAGGGTGCGGCATGCCGATGCCTCGTGCAGATGCTCAAGCGTTGCCCAGGCAATTGCCAGCCCGTCATAGGTGGCTGTGCCACGGCCAATTTCATCAAGGATAACAAGAGATCTATCGGTGGCCCGGTTGAGGATGGCGGCTGTCTCGATCATTTCAACCATGAAGGTAGACCGCCCCCGTGCCAGATCATCCGCCGCCCCGACGCGGCTGAAAATGCGGTCAACGATGCCGATCACAGCCGTTTCCGCCGGCACATACATGCCAGCCTGCGCCATGATCGCGATATGGGCATTCTGCCGGAGAAAGGTTGATTTACCTGCCATATTGGGGCCGGTGAGAAGCCATAGATTGTTGTCCTTACCCAGATCACAGTCATTTGGGATAAAGGGGGTTGAGCCATCAAGCATCGACTCAATGACCGGGTGCCTGCCTTTCTCGATGTGAAAATCGACTGTGGTACGGATGTCCGGACGGCACTGGTTGGTGGTCGCGGCAAGAACGGCCGAGGCACAGGCAACATCAATCACGGCAAGTGCCTGCGCCGCCTTGGTAATCGCCATTGCCTGTTGCAGCACGGTGCTGCGAAGCTGCTCGAAAATCTCCAGCTCCTTGGCAAGCGCACGCTCCGATGCGCTGGCCATATCCCGCTCCATCTCGGCAAGCTCGGTCGTGGTGAAGCGCACCGTCTGCGCCGTCGTCTGGCGGTGGATGAATTCCTCAGCCTGCATCAGCTTTTCAGCATGGGTGGCGCGGACATCAATGTGGTAGCCAAGCACGTTATTATGTTTGATTTTCAGCGAGGCAACATCGGTTTCCGCACTATAGCGCTGCTGCAGCGCGGCGATCAGCCGGCGGCTCTCATCGCGAAGATCACGAATTTCATCAAGCGCAAGATCATAGCCGCGGCGCACAAGACCGCCGTCACGCGCAAGCAGGGGCAAATCATCGGCCAAAGCAGGCCCCAGTTCATCGGCGAGCGGTGCCGGCACCATGATGGCGTCAAACAGTGCGCGCAACTGTGGCGGCTCGGCAAGCGCCCTCACATTGGTCGCGATGGTGACAATTTCGCTGGCGCTG
Organism: Alphaproteobacteria bacterium; assembly: GCA_038107835.1. GTDB lineage: Bacteria > Pseudomonadota > Alphaproteobacteria > Puniceispirillales > Puniceispirillaceae > MED-G116. Next base: position 54,681 of record JAYNHH010000002.1, on the reverse strand, counting down.
GCAAGGCCATTGGCAAGACCGGACAGGTCACGCGGACCCCCATGCCCCATCGACAGGCGGGCCATGATCCGTTCCATATCGGACAGCCCGGCCATCTTAACGCGAATCTGCTCGCACATATCCATATGTTGCAGAAACCACGCCACCAGCTCATGCCGGTCGATAATGCTCTCAGCATTGCCAAGCGGCGCCGCCAGCCGTTCGGCGAGCAGGCGGCCGCCAGCCGCCGTCACCGTCCTGTCAATCGCATGCAGCAGACTGCCCCGCGACTCACCGGCAAGCGTTCTTGTCAGTTCCAGCGACCGGCGGGTTGCCGGGTCAATTTCCATATGGGCGGCATCGACAATTGTCTGCAGACGGCTCAGCGGTGGCATGTTGCCAATCTGCGTTGTTTCAAGATAGCCGAGCAGCGCGCCAGCCGCCGACAGCATCGCCCGTGAGAAATCTCCAAACCCGTCGAGGCTGCCAACCTGATAGAATGACTCGAGCATCTGTCGGCCCGATGTCGAGTCAAACAGAGCTGGCGCCTGTTCTGACAGGCAGACAGCCGCCGCACCCAGCCAGTCGGGACAGGCAAAATTATTCGGCACGACGAGTTCGGAAGGGTCGAGCTGGGCGATCAGCGTTTCAAGACCGGCCTCCGGAATCTCCTTGACCATAAAATCACCCGTCGACATGTCGGCCCACGCCACCGCCATGGTCTCGCCAGATCGGCCAAGGGCCGCCAGATAGTTATGCTGGCGCGGCGACAGCAGCTCGTCCTCGGTCAGCGTTCCCGGAGTAAACACACGGACAACAGCGCGTTTGAGTGGCCCCTTGCCGCCCCGCTGTTTCTGGGTGGCGGGATCCTCGACCTGTTCACAAAGTGCAACCCTGTGGCCGGCCTTGATCAGTCGGGCCATATAGCCATCAACTGCATGGACCGGCACCCCACACATCGGAATGTCATCACCATCACTTTTCCCTCGTTTGGTAAGGGTAATGCCAAGGACATTGGCGCCGATTTCGGCATCCTCGAAGAACATCTCGTAGAAATCACCCATGCGGTAAAACAGCAGCGCATTCTGTTGGCCTTCCTTGACCTCCAGATACTGGGCAATCATCGGTGTCGGCGACTTTACATTTCGCCATGTTGCTGTCGGTTGCGCCTGGTTCATCTCTCAGTCCTAAATTCTGCAACAATGTAGCACCATTCCCCCAAGATAGAATGGCTTTGATTCACTTTTGACTCCGCAATAAAGGTGGACTGAACCGGAAGCCGTTTGTAATGTTTCGTTTTGGTAACCAGCTGCGCATCAGCGCCACCCGACCGTGAGACCCCATGAGCAAGAAAAGCAAGAACCTCGATAAAGAAGCGCTGTCCTTTCACTCGAATGGACGCCCCGGAAAGCTGGAGATCAGCGCCACCAAGCCACTGACAAGCCAGCACGACCTCTCGCTGGCCTATTCACCTGGCGTGGCCGCTCCCTGTCTGGCGATCGAGGCAAATCCTGAAACCGCCTATGATTACACGGCAAAAGGCAATCTGGTCGCTGTCATTTCCAATGGCACGGCTGTTCTGGGGCTTGGCGACATCGGGGCGGCGGCGTCAAAGCCGGTGATGGAGGGCAAGGCCGTCCTGTTCAAGAAATTTGCCGATATTGACGGCATCGATCTGGAACTGGACACGTCTGATACCGACGCCTTCATCAATGCCGTATCTTTGATGGGGCCGTCTTTTGGCGGAATCAACCTGGAGGACATCAAGGCGCCAGAATGTTTCATCATCGAACAGCAACTGCGCGAGAAGATGGATATTCCGGTTTTTCATGACGATCAGCATGGAACGGCGATCATCGCCGCTGCCGGTCTGATCAACGCGCTGCATCTCACCGGACGCGAGCTGGCCAGCATCAAGGTGGTCAGCAATGGCGCTGGCGCGGCGTCAATCGCCTGCGTCGAGCTGCTGAAAACGATGGGGGTGCCGCATGAAAATGTGATCATCTGTGACCGTGCGGGGCCCATTTATCAGGGGCGTGAGACGTCAATGAATCAATGGAAATCGGCGCATGCGGTGCGTACCGAGGCACGCTCCCTGACCGAGGCGCTTGAGGGTGCAGATGTCTTCCTGGGGCTTTCGGCAGCTGGCGCAATGACCACGGAAATGGTCAAGAAAATGGCTGACCGCCCAATTATTTTCGCGATGGCCAACCCGGTTCCCGAAATCATGCCGGATGAAGTCAAATCCGTCCGCCCCGATGCGATCATTGCAACGGGCCGTTCGGACTTCCCGAATCAGGTGAACAACGTCCTTGGCTTTCCCTATATCTTCCGCGGCGCCCTTGATGTGCGCGCAAGCAAGATCAATGAGGAAATGAAAATTGCCGCAGCCAACGCCATCGCCCTGCTGGCCCGCGAGGATGTTCCCGAGTCAGTGGCTGACGCCTATGGCGAACAGGCGCTGCAATATGGTGAGGATTACATTATACCGGCACCTTTTGACCCGCGCCTGATTGTGGCAGTTTCGGCAGCGGTTGCGAAAGCGGCGATGGACAGCGGCGTTGCCAAAAAACCGATCAGGGACCTCAAGGGGTATCGCAAGGATCTGTCAGCACGGCTTGATCCGACAGCCTCGACGCTACAGGTCATCTATGACCGGATTGCCGCCAACCGGAAACGTGTCGTCTTTGCCGAGGGTGAGGAGGAGCGGGTGATCCGCGCAGCCCTTGCATTCCGCAACGCCGGATATGGTGACCCCATCCTCGTTGGCCGCGAACACCGGATCATCGAGAAGATTGAGCGGCTTGGCCTTGAGGGCGCGGAGACCATCCCCATCACGAATGCCAAGATTTCCGATCACAACGAGGACTATATCGATTTTCTCTATGAAAAGCTGCAGCGCCAGGGTGCCCTCAGGCGGGATTGCCAGCGGATGGTCAATCTCGACAGAAATGTATTCGCCGCCTGTATGGTGGTCCAGGATCACGCCGACTCCATGGTCACTGGCCTGACACGATCATTCCGCCCAAGTTTCGAACATGTCACACGGGTGATCGGGCCGCGGGCCAATAGTGATTTTGTCGCCACCTCGATGATCATTTCGCGCGGGCGGACTCTTTTTGTTGGTGATGTCTCGGTCAATGAGCGCCCATCCGGCGAGCAATTGGCGGATATTGCCGAGGCAATCGCAGCCAAGGCGAAGCAGATGGGTCATACCCCCCGGGTTGCGATTCTGTCCTTCACCAATTTCGGCAATCCGGAATCGCTGATCAGTGCCGAGGCGCGGCGCGCCATCAAGATCCTTGATGAACGCAATCCAGAATTTGAATATGATGGCGAAATGACAGCCGATGTCGCCCTTGACTATCAGCTGATGCAGCAACGCTATCCATTCTGCCGGCTGTCTGGCCCTGCCAATATCCTGATCATGCCGGGGCTGCACTCAGCGAACATCTCGTTCAAACTGATGCAGAAGCTGGCTGAGGGGTCGGTGATTGGGCCGATGATGCTGGGCGGAGAGAAGCCGTTTCAGATCGTCCAGATGGGCGCATCAGTCAATGACATCGTGCAGGCTGCCTCGCTTGCGGCCTATGAGGCCTTGCGCTGATCAACCCCGGCATGCCTGTCAGGAGACTGCCTGTGCAACGAGCGCCCGCAGATCAGCCTGCGGGCGGGCGCCTACATGCGAAATGATTTCTCCTGCCGCAATACTGGCAATCATGGCCGAATCCTGCAGCGAATAGCCATTGGTGCGACCATACAGATATCCCGCTGCGAAAAGATCGCCAGCGCCGGTTGTGTCGATGACCTTGCCAAGCGGCCGCGCTGCCACCTCGATCTGGTCGGCACCATTGCCGGCAAAAGCGCCTTTTGGACCGTGCGTTACAATGACTTCCCCGACATTGCCCATTAACAGGCGCGTTGCCTCTTCAACAGGCGCGTCACACAGGCTGCTCGCCTCATTCTCGTTGGAGAAAAGAACATCGACATGGTTTTTAACGAAATCGGTGAGTGCATCCCGGTGGCGTTCAGCACACCAGGGATCCGACAGTGACAAAGAGATTTTGCAGTCAAATTCAGCAGCAAGGGCAGCGGCTCTGGCAAAAATTGCCGGGCCGGCTGGCGCATCAAAAAGATAGCCCTCAAGATAGATGATTTTCGCTGCAGCCGCATCCTGGCGAAGGATATCCTCAGGCTGAAACTCGATACAGGCACCCAGATAGGTGTTCATTGAGCGGATCGCATCCGGTGTGATGAGAATGATTGACGACGCAGTCGGCGAGCCATTCACATGGGGAGGGTTATTGAAAGCGACAGAGGCGTTCTTGATATCATCGCAGAACGCATGACCCAGTGGATCATCATGCACACGTCCGGCAAAGGCCGCCGCACCGCCAAGTGCGGCAATGCCAACCGCCGTATTGGCTGCCGACCCGCCTGACATTTTCTCGCTCTGTCCGAGATCCGCATATAGTGCAGCTGACCGCTCTTCATCGACCAGATTCATCATGCCCTTGCCAATTGACTGCTGGTCAAGAAAGTCATCGTCACAGGTGGAAAAAACATCCACGATGGCGTTGCCGACGGCCAAAACGTCAATCGTCTTTTCCATAAAGCCCCCAAATCCGATAATAATTTTCAAACGCCCGCGACCCTATAGAAAACACCAGCCGACAACAAGGATGAAAATGGCACCAAAAGCCCGCCTCACACACTTGATGTTTGGACAGATTGAAAGCTGTCATCTATGCTTTGTCCGCTATTGCAAAGCACCATGACCCATCAGGAAGAGCAAGAGAAAGATAACTTACCAATGTACCGTTTCTTAGGTCTGGTGTTGATGGCCGCCCTGATCGCGGGCTGTCAGCCGCAAACCAATATCCAGACAGGTCTGCCCTCACTGTCCGGAAAACCGCAGGATAAGACTGCGGGTGACGACGTCGAATGGCAGGAGGCCGTTATCGAACCAGTGCCGGATGTTGCGGCTGAGCCTGCAGGCGCCACCCTGACCACAACCGGGTCTGCAACTGTGGAGATGACAGCGCTGAATGAAGATGAAACGGGTGAGCCACCGACAGCGGCGGCAGAAGCAGATGAGGACGGTGTGACGCTGGCAGACAACAGCAGCCTGCAAATCGCCAGCCTTGCCGAGCCCGAGAGCGAAGCCGCAGTTGGAGGCGACTCCATCACAACTTTGGAGGACGCACTTGCCAAAACCGATGTCGTTGCGGTGCTGCCGGGTGATGAGACCAGCCAGGGACAGGCTGTTGTCATCGAGCCACCAAAGATGCCCGATCCAATCCACCCCCAGACGATTGTCGGGCAGAGCATTGATGATCTTAGCACCAGCCTCGGCCTGCCGGATTTTGAACGTAACGATGCTGATGTCGTGATCTGGCAGTACCGGCTGGCGGCTTGTGTGACCGATTTCTACCTGTATCTGAATGGTGATGACTATGTCGTTACGGGCTGGGCCTGGCGTCCGCCACTCATCAACCAGACGATGGATGAGGAAAGTTGCCAGCAACAGATCGGCACGCTGCTTGACGCCAACGCCTAGGCGGTCTTGTCCTTATAGAGGCAGAACTCACTGATCCTGCACGCGCCACAATCCGGCTTGCGGGCCTTGCACACATAGCGGCCATGCAGAATCAGCCAGTGATGCGCACCACGCTTCCATTTGTCCGGGACACGGCGCAGCAATTCGCGCTCTACATGGTCAGGCGTTTTTCCAGGAGCCATTCCGGTGCGGTTTCCAACCCGGAAAATATGCGTATCGACAGCAATCGTTGGATGGCCAAAAGCCTCGTTAAGCACAACATTTGCTGTCTTCCGGCCAACCCCCGGTAGTGCTTCAAGAGCCGCCCTGTCCTCTGGCACGGTGCCATCATGGTCGGCAATCAGTATTTCTGAGAGCCGGTGGACATTCCTGGCCTTGGTGTTGAACAGGCCGATGGTGCGGATGTGGTGGCTGATGCCGTCGACGCCAAGCGCCACCATTTGCGCCGGGGTCGAGGCAGCAGCAAACAACCCCCTGGTTGCCCTGTTGACACCGACATCCGTTGCCTGCGCCGACAGCACAACCGCCACCAGCAGCGTGTAGGGGCTGGAAAAATCCAGTTCTGTCTTCGGCTCCGGCTGGTTGGCGGCAAGCCGCTCAAAACAGATGGCCATGCGGTCAAGTCGCATTTTCCGGGTGCTTTTCGCCTTCACGCTCACCACCATGCCGGGCTCATCCGGTCTTTACCATGTCCGAGTTCAAAAGGTTTGGACGCACCCACGAACAACGGCTAGTCTGCGGTGAAAATAGTTACCTGCCGTTGCAAAGTGAAGGCACAAACCATGGCCATATTCAATCTCGGGTCGATCAATATTGATCTGGTCTACAGGGTATCACATTTCCCTGCGGCTGGGGAAACACTTACCACCTCTTCCTTCATGCGGGCGCTGGGAGGCAAGGGGGCAAACCAGTCGATTGCGCTTGCCGCCGCCGGTGCAAAAATCTGCCATATCGGCGCTGCCAATCCAGCCGATGAATGGCTGTTTAATGAAATGGCGCATTGCGGCGTCGATATGACTTTTGTTCAGGAAAGCCCGGCGCCAACCGGACATGCAATCGTCAGCGTCAATGACGAGGGGGAGAATCAGATTCTGCTCTATCCGGGCGCCAATCGTGCAATTGACATGAAGCAGGCGCTGTCCGCACTCAATGACGCCAGGTCGGCGGATTGGGTGCTGTTGCAGAACGAAACCAATGGCGCTCCTGAGTTCGTCGAGGCGGCAAAGGCAAGGGGGTTGAAAATTGCCTACAGCGCCGCGCCCTTTGAGGAGGATGTGGCGATGCAGCTTCTGCCGGATTGCGATCTGTTGATCGTCAATGAAGGCGAGGCGGCGGCGCTCGCCTCAGCAAGTGGCAGAAAGCCAGAGGAGCTTGGCCTTGCGCATCTGGTGATCACGCGTGGCGGTGCAGGCGCTGACTATTTTGGCGTGGACGGACGGTTTCACCAGCCAGCATTTGCCGTTGAACCCGTTGACACCACAGGTGCGGGCGATTGTTTTTTCGGTTACTTCCTTGCTGGAATTGCCGTTGGCGAGGGGGTTGAAGCAACACTCCGCGTGGCGAGCGCTGCCGCGGCGCTGCAGGTCACCAAGGCAGGCGCCGCAACAGCTATACCTTCGCGCGCAGATGTACTAGCCTTCATTGAAGATCATTGACCGTTAGATTGGGTTTTAATGAAACATAAAATTATAATCGACACCGATCCCGGAATTGATGATGCGATGGCCATTCACATGGCCTTTGCGGACCAGCGCCTTGACGTTATCGGTCTGACCAGCATCTTTGGCAATGTAACCACAAACAGGGCGACGCGAAACGCTCTGCGCCTTGCCGAAATGGCGCATTACAGAACAATCGTCGCGCCTGGCGAGCCTGTGCCGCTGATCCGCACACCCGAGCCACCGGCGGATTTTGTGCATGGCGCAGAGGGGTTTGGCACAATCCCAGCCGCCACACCCGCAGGTGGTGCTGACAGCCGCTCGGCGGCCCGATTCCTGTGTGAGAGCTGCGCCGCGGCCCCCGGCGAAATTACCATTTGTGCTGTTGGTCCACTGACCAATCTGGCAGCGGCGCTGAGCCTCGACTCGAACATCGTGCGGAATGTGAAATCCGTCGTCATCATGGGCGGCTCATATGCCTATCACGGCAATGTCACCGGCTGCGCTGAGGCGAATATCTGGAATGACCCAGACGCCGCGGACAGGGTTTTTGCCGCCGATTGGGATGTGACGATGGTGGGACTTGATGTCACCGAGCGCACGCAATGCACACCAGATGATTTTGCCTTTCTCGCCAGCCGGTCACCCCATATCGGTGGGTTTCTGAATGAGGCGGCCAATTTCTATTTTGATTTTCATCAGAGCAAAACCGGTATCAGATCCTGTTTCATGCATGATCCCTCGGCCATTCTAGCCATCACCGACACACATCTGTTTGGCTTTGAGGTGGTGCCGATGGCGGTGGTATGCAAAGGTGAGGAGATTGGGCGCACCAGATTATATGAGGGGCAGGGTCGGCGTCCGGTCAAGGTTGCCACAAGCGTCGATAATGTGGCCGCACGGGAAAAATTCCTGGGGCTTGTTGCGAATGCCGATAGCATCTCCAGGATGAGAAAGGCTGGTTAGACAATGAATGTTGAGACTGTTGATTATCAGGATCCCGCCGCCAGTGCCTCCCTGCACAGATCGCTGCGGGACACGGGATTCGCCGTTCTGGCCAACCATCCCATTTCGGCAGACCGAATTGCCGATATCTATGACAGATGGGGCCATTTTTTTGCCAGCGAGGATAAATTCACCTATGCGGTGCAACCACCGCGCCATGACGGCTATTTCGCCTTTCGCTCGGAAAATGCCAAGGATTCACCGACAAAGGACCTGAAGGAATTCTTTCACATCTACCCGAATTCACCCCTTCCAGACGCGCTCAGCGCGGCGACCGAGGCCATTTATGCCGATCTTCAGGCGCTGGGGGTGGAGCTGCTGTCCTGGATCCAGAGAGAAACACCAGAAGACATCCGTGGAGAATTTTCCCTGCCGCTCGATGAGATGATGGCGGACAGCAACCAGAGTCTGCTTCGCATTCTGCATTATCCACCTGTTGAAGATGCTGAACCCGACGCGATCCGGGCAGCGGCGCATGAGGATATAAATCTGATCACGCTGCTGCTGTCCGGGTCCAAACCCGGTCTGCAGGCAAAGGATGCTGCGGGTAACTGGCATGACATTGCCTGTGATGCGGGCATGATCACCATCAATAATGGTGATATGCTGGCGATGGCCAGCGACAATTATTACCCATCAACAACGCATCGGGTGATAAATCCGGATGCCAAGCAGAACCAATCGCGCTATTCTATGCCGATGTTTCTGCATCCGCGGCCCGAGGTGTTACTGAAACCGGGCACTACGGCCGATGATTATCTACAAGAACGACTGAGAGAAATTGGCCTGAAACCACAGACTGCGTCATAAAGGGAGTAAATGATGATGCGTATCAAAACTATGATTGCTGCAGCTGCGATAGCGGTTAGCACAACGGCTGTTGCCGCAGACATGAAGCCTGCTGTTATTTATGACATGGGCGGCAAGTTCGACAAATCCTTCAATGAGGGTGTGTATAATGGGGTGAAGAAATTCACCGACGAAACCGGCATCGAGGTGATGGAATTTGAGGTCACCAACGAAACCCAGCGCGAGCAGGCAATGCGCCGCATGGCAGAACGTGGTGCCACCATTGTTCTGGGTGTGGGCTTTGCCCAGGCAGACGCCATTTCAAAGGTCGCCGCAGAATTTCCCGACACGAAATTCTCGATCATCGATGTGTCATGGCTGGACGCACCGAATCTGCGCCAATATGCCTTCAAGGAACATGAGGGCAGTTACATTGTCGGCGTTGCCGCGGCGAAAGCCTCAAAGACAGGCAAGGTTGGTTTTGTCGGTGGCATGGATATCGGTCTGATCCGCCGGTTTGGGTGTGGCTATGTCGGCGGTGTCAAATCCGTCAATGCCAATGCCGAGGTTTACCAGAACATGACAGGCACAACTCCATCCGCATGGAATGACCCGGCCAAGGGTGCCGAGTTGACCCAGTCGCAGATCGACCGCGGAGCGGATGTTGTCTACCACGCAGCTGGTGGCACCGGCGCTGGTGTGATCCAGGCGGCGGCTGATGCCGGCAAACTGGCCATCGGCGTTGACTCGAACCAGAACGGCATGGCACCTGGCAGCGTTCTGACCTCAATGCTCAAGCGCGTTGATGTTGCTGCCTATGAGACCTTCATGGATGTCAAGAATGGCAATTTCTCGGCCGGTGTCCATGTTCTCGGACTCGCCGAGGGCGGTGTCGACTGGGCGCTTGACGAGAACAATGCGAGTCTTGTCACCGACGACATGAAGGCTGCCATTGAGTCAGCGCGGGCCGACATCATCTCGGGTAAGGTGAAGGTTCATGATTATTTCAGTGATGAGAGCTGCCCATACTAAGGCCTCATCCCCTGTAATCACGTGATGACCCATTCGTCACAAATGGCCAACGGCGACTCAACCCCGCCGTTGGCTATTGAATTATCCGCTATTAATAAGAGTTTCGGTGACGTTCATGCAAACAGGGACGTCAACCTGAAGGTCGTGTCTGGCCATATTCACGGTATCATCGGGGAAAATGGCGCTGGAAAATCCACCCTTGTCAGCATTCTCTATGGATTCTACGCCGCTGATAGCGGCCTGATCAGTATTAACGGCCAAACCACTACGATTCGCCATTCGGCCGATGCCATTGGCAGGGGAATCGGGATGGTTCATCAGCATTTCATGCTGGTACCCAATTTTACCGTTCTGGAAAATGTCATGCTCGGCCATGAAGGCAGCCTGAGCGTTGAAGCCGGCGCCCAGAAAGCCCGAAGCGCATTGAACAAACTATCCGAGGATTTTGGTCTGGCGGTGGATCCCGACATGATTGTCGAAAATCTGCCTGTCGGTCTGCAACAACGCGTTGAGATTCTGAAAGCGCTCTTCCGCGGTGCTGAAATTCTGATCCTCGACGAACCTACAGGTGTCCTGACCCCACAGGAAACTGAACAGCTTTTCGAGATCCTGCGCGCGCTGCGCGAACAGGGTGTCACCATCCTGCTGATCACCCATAAGCTGAAAGAGATCATGGCAATTACCGATGATGTTTCGGTGATGCGTGGCGGCGAGATGGTGGCGCATCTAGAAACCGCCCGGACATCTCCAGCCGAGCTGGCCGAATTGATGGTTGGCCGCAAGGTACTGCTGGAGGTCGATCACACGCTGGCAAAGCCAGGTGTGCCTGTTCTGCAGGCACAGAACCTATGTCTGACCACAGCAAATGGCATTGATCAGCTGAAGGACATTTCCCTGACCCTGCGGGAAGGTGAGATCGTCGGCATTGCCGGGGTTTCGGGCAATGGGCAATCCGAATTGCTGGATGTGCTCTCTGGAATCACCGCGCCAACAGGTGGTTCTTTTCGAGTGGGCACAAGCGAGATCACCGCACAACAGCCGTCCGATCCGGCACAGCTGCGCAGCCTTGGGGTGGCCCATGTCCCCGAGGACCGCCACAAATGCGGGATCATCCTGCCGTTCTCAGCAGCTGAATCGATGATTCTTGGCTATAGCAGCGGCGATGGGCAAAACGGGGGATGGTGGTTAAGCCCGTCGGAACTTGAGACAAATTGTGCCGACCGGATGCAGGATTTTGACATTCGCCCACCGCTTCCCAAACTGGCAAGCGCCAATTTTTCCGGTGGCAATCAACAGAAGATCGTTCTGGCACGCGAGATTTCCACCCAGCCAAAACTGCTTCTGGTCGGCCAGCCAACACGCGGCGTCGATATCGGCGCGATCGAGTTCATCCACAAACAATTGATTGCCCTGCGCAACAAGGGCTGCGCGATTCTTCTGGTTTCGGTTGAGCTTGACGAGATCATGAGCCTGTCTGATCGAATTTTGGTGATGAATAATGGCCAGATGGTTGGCGAGCTGGCGCGTGATGAGGCTGATGAGCAAAGGCTTGGCCTGATGATGGCTGGCATTGGCGCCGACGATGGCGTGACCGCATCACAGATGGGAGCCAAATCATGACCCCGCCTCCTGCCTTGCCGCGCTGGGCGGATGTTGGATTGATCCCCCTGATCAATGTCCTTGCTGCTCTGGTCGTCTCAGGTATCGTCGTCGCCATCATCGGTGAGAACCCGTTCGAGGCGATGATGGTGATGATCAAGGGTGCCTTTGTCTATAAAGGCTCGCTTGGCTACACACTGTATTACGCAACAAATTTCATTTTCACCGGTCTTGCCGTTGCTGTCGCCTTTCATGCCATGTTGTTCAACATCGGTGGCGAGGGGCAGGCCTATCTTGGCGGGCTGGGAGCCGGACTGGTCTGCCTGATGTTCGACAGCATGCTGCCAGCGCTTGTCCTTGTGCCGCTGGCGATCATGGCCTCGGCCGGTTTTGGTGCTGTCTGGGGCGCCATTCCGGGCTATCTGCAGGCAAGGCGGGGCAGTCATATCGTCATCACCACCATCATGTTCAATTTCCTCGCAGCCTCGATCATGGTCTGGCTGCTGGCTGGACGGCTGAAGGCGCCGGGGCAGATGTCGCCTGAAACACGCTCCTTCTCACCAAATGCAGAACTGCCTTTCATCCATGATATCGCCAACGCCCTTGGCATGGAGATGGCGCGCTCACCACTGAACCTGTCCTTTGTCGTCGCGCTGCTGGCCTGTGTCGGGGTCTGGATGCTGATCTGGCGCTCGCGCCTTGGCTATGCCATCCGGGCGACGGGTCACAGCACGGGCGCTGCCGAATATGCTGGCATTCCGGTGAGCGCCATCATCATCATCACGATGGCCATTTCCGGTGGGCTTGCCGGCATGATGGCAATCAATGAAATCCTTGGTGTCCAGCACCGTACAATTCTCGGCTTTACCTCTGGCTATGGCTTCACCGGCATTGCTGTTGCGCTGATGGGGCGCAACCATCCTGTCGGAATCATTCTCGCAAGTCTGCTGTTTGGTGCCCTCTATCAGGGTGGCGCTGAGCTCGATTTCGAATTTTCAACGATCACGCGGGAGATGGTTCTGCTGATCCAGGGTCTGATCATCCTGTTTTCCGGTGGGCTTGCCTATATGTTCAACCGGCCATTGGCGCATCTTCTGGGTTTGCTGCTGGCACCACGCAGCGCCAAGGGAGGGCAGAATGGCTGATTTGTGGCTGCAGTTTCTGCTCACCATCGACGCCACACTGCGCGTGGCAACACCACTGATCCTGTGTGCGATGGCAGGCATTTTCTCAGAAAAATCCGGGGTAATTGATATTTCACTCGAGGGCAAAATGCTGATGTCGGCGTTTGCCGCTGCCGCAGTGGCAGCCCTGACCTCTTCGGCGCTTGCCGGTCTGATGGTCGCAATCGGCGTTTCCGTGCTGCTGGGTCTGTTGCACGGACTGGCCTCGATCACGCTGCGTGGCAACCAGGTGATCAGCGGCCTTGCGATCAACATTCTGGCATCAGGGCTGACCGTCACCATCGGCATCGCGATGTTTCAGCAGGGCGGACAAACCCCCAACCTTGCCCGCGCCGAGCGGTTTCGACCAATCGAGCTGCCACTGGCAGAACAGCTTGGCAGCCTGCCTCTTATCGGCCCGATTTATCGTGAAGTAATTTCTGGACATAATATTCTTGTCTGGGCCGCGCTTGCCGCCGTGCTGTTCACAGCTTTCATCCTGACACGGACCCGTTTTGGTCTGCGCCTGCGGGCCGTGGGTGAAAAGCCTGAGGCTTTGGACAGTGCTGGTGTTTCCGTGGCCAGGACACGGTACATGGCATTGATTATCGCTGGCGTTCTGTGCGGAATGGCTGGCGCCTATCTGTCAACCGCCCATGGCAGTGGTTTTGTCCGCGAAATGACTGCTGGCAAGGGCTATATTGCACTTGCTGCCATGATTTTTGGAAAATGGCAGCCACGCGGCGCATTGCTTGCCTGTCTTCTTTTTGGCTTTCTCGAGGCAGTTGCCTCGCGCCTGCAGGGTGTTGACGTGCCATTGATTGGCGAGGCGCCAGTTGATTTGATTCTGGCACTTCCATATCTCTTGACTGTAATCCTGCTCGCCGGCTTTGTCGGAAAGGCCATGCCGCCCCGCGCCATCGGCGAGCCTTATGTAAAGGAACGCTGACAGTGACTGATGACACCCTGATCACAGCGGCAACAGATGCCCGCAAGAAAGCCTATGCTCCCTATTCAGGCTTCAAGGTTGGTGCGGCACTTCTCGATGAGGACGGACGCATCCACACAGGTCAGAACGTGGAAAATGCTGCCTATCCGAATGGAATCTGTGCCGAGACAGCGGCCATTGCGATGATGATCCAGCAGGGCGGAACAAGAATCATCAAGATTGCCGTTTCCGGTGGTGATGGAAGCCAGCTATGCACACCCTGCGGTGGCTGCCGGCAGCGCATCCGGGAGTTTGCCACGGACGCGACGCCAGTTCTGATCTGCGACGCCAACGGTCTACAGGCCGATCTCACACTCGGCGCCCTGTTGCCGCACAGCTTTGGGCCGGAAAATCTGGGTTAGGACCGCACAGTTCCATAGATGCGGTCACCCGCATCACCCAATCCTGGCAAAATATAGCTCATTTCATTCAGCTCCCGGTCGAGCGCAGCCGTCACAATCGGCACTTCCGGGAATTTTCCATGCATCGCAGCAACACCCTCTGGTGCCGCAACAAGACAGGCGAAAACGATATCCGTCACACCCATTGCCCGCAGCGTTTCAATGGCCATCGCCGCACTGCCACCAGTCGCCAGCATCGGATCACCAAGGATTACCTGGCGCTTTTCCATTTCATCAGGAAGGCTGGAATAATAGGAAACCGGCTTGGCTGTCTCATGATCACGATACAGGCCCAGATGACCAACGCTGGCCTCGGGACAGATCTGGCTGAAACCGTCGATCAGGCCATTGCCAGCCCGCAGAATCGACACCAGACAGGGCTTTGGATTGCACATCGTTTCAGCCATCATCCGTTCCAGCGGTGTCTCGACCTCGACCGGTGTCACCCGCAATTTCTGCAATGCCGGAAAGGCCAGCAGCCAGGATAGTTCGTGCAGAGTCTGCCGGAAATGATGGGGCGGCGTCTCTCTGGCCCTGAGAATTGCCAGCTTGTGCGACACAAGCGGATGGTCAAGAACATGAACATTATTCTGGGTGTGAACTGACATGGTGGGGTTCCTGATTACAGTGCGTCGGAGCAACCTATCGCGGATGCGGTGATTTTTCCATTCAGAACGGGGTTTTTCGTTAACAAAAAATGGAATTGCCATCACAATGAAGGCGTTCTGACATGGAATGGATTCCAATGGCCAAGTTATATTTTTCCTATTCAGCAATGAACGCTGGTAAATCAACCATTTTGCTCCAGGCGTCACACAATTATCAGGAGCGGGGCATGAAAACCATGTTGCTGACCGCCGCATTGGATGGGCGACATGGTAAAGGCCGCATTGGCTCACGAATCGGACTGAGCGCAGATGCCTTTGTTTTTTCCAACACAACAGACATGGTGGCGCTGGTCTCTGACCACCGCAAACAGACAGCAATCGACTGTGTTCTTGTCGATGAGGCGCAGTTTCTGACCGATGATCAGGTCTGGCAGCTGGCAGAAATTGTCGACGAGCTGAATATTCCGGTGATGTGCTACGGACTGCGCACTGATTTTCAGGGCAATATGTTTCCTGGTAGTGCCCGGCTGTTGGCCATTGCCGACAATCTGCGTGAAATCCGCACCATTTGTCATTGTGGACGCAAGGCGACAATGGTCATCCGCCAGGATGCAGCCGGCACGGTAATAAGGGATGGAGCACAGGTCGAGATTGGTGGTAACGAGAAATATATCTCGCTGTGCCGCTCCCATTGGCGCGCCGCCATGTCCTAGCTGTTGAGTACGTCTGCCATAGTGTAGAAACCCGGTTTTTTACTGGCGGCGAATCTGGCCGCACGCAATGCACCGCGCGCAAAAATGGCCCGGTCAGTGGCTTTGTGGGAGATTTCGACACGCTCAGACTGGCCGAAGAAAATCACCGAATGTTCCCCGGTGACATCGCCGCCCCGCAGCACGGCAAAACCGATATCACCCTGTTTTCTGGCGCCTGTCTGGCCTTTGCGCACCATATCGGCAACGGCCTCCAGCTCGACACCACGGCCACGCGCTGCAGCCTTGCCAAGCGCAAGCGCTGTTCCCGAAGGCGCATCGACCTTGTGATGGTGATGCGCCTCGACAATCTCAATATCCCAGTCATCGGTTAGCTGCGCCGCAACCTGTTCAACGATCTGACCAAGCAGGGTTACGCCAACCGAGGTATTGGCACAATAGACAAGCGCTGCCATCTGACCGGCCCTTTCCAAAATTGCTTCATCTTCCGGCGTCAGGCCGGTGGTGCCGACAACCAGCGCAATGCCTGTCTCGGCGGCAAGATCAGCATGCACACAGCTGGCTGCCGGGCTGGAAAAATCGATCACCACATCAGCCTGCTCAAACAGTGCCTCCGGATCGTCGCCAATGATCACACCATTTTCGCGGAGGCCTGCAACCAGCCCCGCATCCTCGCCAATGGCCGGACTGCCCGAACGGTCCGTTGCCGCAACAAGCTGTAGATCCTCAGCTGCGGCAATTTCACGGATCAACATGCCACCCATGCGGCCGCCGGCCCCCGGGATGGCAATTTTCACTGTGGCGTTGCTCATTGATGTGACTTTCTGTTCTGTCTGCCGTCAGGCGAGACTATAGGCGGCGGGGCGTGACCGGCAAGCCATAAAGTGCGTTTGTCCATCAATGGCAGATCAGTATGGATGGCGGCACCGACGTCAGCTGTCAGCCCAGATACGTTTTACCCGGTCAAGAAAGCTCGAGGTTTCCGGGCTGGTATTTCCGGCCTCGGAAAAAGTCTGCAGAAGCTCTTTCTGCTTTTTGGTCAGATTCGTCGGTGTCTCCACCTGGACCTCGACAATCTGATCGCCATTTGCGCTCCGGCGCAGCACTGGCATGCCCTTGCCACGCATTCTGAAACGCCGGCCGGACTGTGTGCCTGCCTCGATTGTCAGCCGCGCCATCTTGCCCTCGACTGTTGGCACGTCAATCGTTCCACCAAGCGCCGCCACTGTCATCGGCACAGGAATTTTGGTCAGAATGTTGGCGCCGTCCCGGGTGAAGATCGGATGCGAATTCACCGATACAAAAATATAGAGATCACCAGAAGCACCGCCGCGAACCCCGGCCTCGCCCTTGCCCGACAGTCTGATTCTCGTACCGGTATCAACACCTGCCGGAATCGAGACCGACAGCACCTTGCTCTGTTGCACCCGGCCATCGCCGCCGCATTCCCTGCAGGGATCAGAGATCACCTGACCCATGCCCTGACAGGCATGGCAGGTCCGCTCCACAGCAAAAAACCCCTGTTGGGCACGCACCCTGCCGGCACCGCCACAGGTGCCACAGGTGCTGGGCTTGCTGCCGCCGGCAGCACCAGAGCCATCACATTTACCACATGAGACCGGAACATTGATCGTAATGTCCTTCTGCAAACCCGAATGGGCTTCCTCGAGCGAGACATTCATGTCATAGCGCAGATCACTGCCAGACCGGTCCTGCCCCTGACCGCCACGGGCGCCACCGGAAAATTCTGAAAACATCTGGTCAAAAATATCAGCAAAACCGCCGCCACCGAAACCGCCGCCGCCGAAACCGCCACCGGCACCAGCGCTGGCATTCTCGAAAGCCGCGTGACCGAGCTGGTCATACGCCGCACGTTTCTGGGGGTCTTTCAGGATATCATAGGCTTCCGACGCTTCACGAAACCGTTCAGCTGCTGCCTCGTCGTCAGGGTTGCGGTCGGGATGGTTCTGCATGGCGAGCTTGCGGTAGGCGGATTTGAGCGCCTTGTCATCAGCATCACGCGAAACGCCGAGGACCTCATAGAAATCACGTTTGCTCATGGTGCCTGCCGTCTGTCATCAAAAAAAACACCGGGACAGATAATCTGTCCCGGCAATCTGGTTTGGATTTGCCTTATTTCTTGTCACCGGCCGCTGCATCACCATCGACCTCCTCAAACTCGGCATCTACAACCGTGTCGTCCGAGGTCGGGGACTCCTCAGGCCCCGCCTCACCGGTGGCATCCTGTTCTGCCTGATAGGCAGCCTCGCCCATCTTCATCATTGACTGTGAAAGCTCGGCAGATTTGGTTTTGACATCTTCCATATCCTCGCCATCAAGCGCGGTCTGCAGGGCCTCAATGCCAGCCTCAACTTCGGACCTGGCATCCGGATCGGCCTTATCGCCAAGATCATCAATGGCCTTGCGTGCGCCATGGGCAAGCGCTTCGCCCTGGTTGCGGGTCTCAACCGACTCACGGCGCTTCTTATCCTCTTCAGCGTTGGCTTCGGCTTCCTCGACCATCCGCTCAATGTCTGAATCGTCCAGACCGCCAGATGCCTGAATCTTGATTTCCTGCTCCTTGCCGGTGGCCTTGTCCTTGGCACTTACCTTGACGATACCATTGGCATCGATGTCGAAAGCAACCTCGATCTGTGGTACGCCGCGTGGGGCAGGGGCAATTCCCTCAAGGTTGAACTGGCCGAGATGCTTGTTGTCAGCGGCCATTTCACGCTCCCCCTGATAGACGGAGATGGTCACGGCGGACTGATTGTCATCAGCTGTTGAGAACACTTGGCTCTTTTTCGTTGGAATGGTCGTGTTCCGGTCGATCAACCGGGTAAACACACCGCCCAATGTCTCGATGCCAAGTGACAATGGCGTCACGTCAAGCAGCAGAACATCCTTGACGTCACCTGTCAGTACGCCTGCCTGAATGGCCGCGCCGGACGCCACAACCTCGTCCGGGTTGACGCCGCGATGCGGGTCCGTACCAAAGAATTCCTTCACCGTGTCGATGATTTTCGGCATTCTTGTCATTCCGCCAACAAGAATTACCTCGTCAATATCGGAGGCCTTAACGCCAGCATCCTTCAACGCCGCCTTGCAGGGGATGATTGTCCGCTCAACCAGCTTTTCGGCAAGCTGTTCCAGCTTGGCACGTGTCAGCTTGACGTTCAGATGTTTTGGTCCGTTGGCATCGGCCGTGATGAAGGGAAGGTTGATGTCCGTCTGCAGCGATGCGGACAGTTCAATTTTGGCCTTTTCAGCAGCCTCCTTCAGTCGCTGTAGCGCCAGCTTGTCGCTGCGCAGATCAATGCCGTCAGACGATTTGAATTCATCGGCTAGAAATTCAATGATCTGGTGGTCGAAATCCTCACCGCCCAGGAACGTATCTCCATTGGTGGATTTCACCTCGAAAACGCCATCCCCAACCTCGAGTACCGATACATCAAAAGTACCGCCACCAAGGTCATAAACAACAATCAACCCTGATTCCTTGCGGTCGAGACCATAGGCAAGTGCGGCGGCTGTCGGCTCATTGATAATTCTCAGAACTTCGAGACCGGCGATCTTGCCGGCGTCTTTCGTTGCCTGTCGCTGCGCGTCATTGAAGTAGGCTGGCACCGTGATCACGGCCTGGGTCACGCTTTCGCCCAGAAACGCCTCAGCATCCTCTTTCAGCTTGCGCAGGACAAAGCTGGAAATCTGACTTGGTGAGAACTCCTCACCATCGACCTTCACCCAGGCATCACCGTTCTTTGCACCAAGCAGCTCATAGGGAACGAGCTTGGCAAAATTCTTTGTCGCCTTGTCTGTAAAGCGGCGACCAATCAGCCGCTTGATCGCAAACAGGGTCTTTTCGGGGTTGGTTACAGCCTGGCGCTTGGCTGGCTGGCCAACAAGGCGTTCTTCCTCGTCGGCAAAGGCAACCATTGATGGTGTTGTCCGGGCACCTTCAGCGTTTTCAATAACGCGGGGCTCAGAACCATCCATGACGGCTACGCAGGAATTTGTTGTTCCAAGATCAATACCAATTACTTTACCCATTTTCATGCTCCTTTCTTATCGCACAGTAACAACCAGATATTTTGATCGCTGCGCTTCCCCTGGCATTTTGACCGGCCGTACCATTGGCACCGGACGACCCTGTCATGCTCTTCATTTTCTATATCCCATATAGGGCGGCAAACTCATCTTACAAGGCCTGACTATCCATCCGGATGTCATGCCTGCGCATCTACTTCCTTGGCCGGACCGTCGGGCGCCTTCGAGACACCCACCATGGCTGGCCGCAACAGCCTGTCATGCAGGACATAGCCATGCTGGACCACCTCGACGACCATGCCCGCCTCATGTTCATCCGTTGGCAGCTCAAACATCGCCTGGTGCAGATTGTAATCAAATTTCTCACCAACGGGATCGATCCGCTTGATCCCATGCTTTTCGATCACCGCCTGGATTTCCGTCCAGCTAAGCTCGATCCCCTTGATCAGGCCCTGCAGCGCCTCATCGGATGTGCTTTCTCCAGACTCACTTTTGCCGGTGGCCTCGATTGCGCGCGCCAGATTATCGATCGCGCCAACGAGGTCGCGCGCAAAGCTGGTGTGGCCATATTTCCTGGCCGACTGCATCTCCCGCTCGGTACGGCGGCGCATATTTTCCGTTTCGGCCATGGCGCGCAGAAGCTGATCTTTCAACTGGTCACGCTCGGCCACAAGCTCGCTTACAGGGTCGTCAGCAGTGATATTGTCCTGATCGGCATTGATCTCTATTTCACCAGCATCATTTTCAACGACATCTTTCCATGCCTCTGATTTTTCAGGCATGTCCGCTTCGGTCTCGGACATTTCTTCTTTTTCTTTGCTTTTTTCGGCCATTTTACTTCCTTCGCCGTAGTCATCTGTGCCGGGTCATCTCTGGCGATGAACCGGACAACAGAAATATGTCTGGGGGTTATTTAATGCCTGGACCACCCGTATCCAAGCTAAGATCAGGATTTTTTTTGGAAATTTAGAAGCCGGGATGGTCATCATCATCCCAGACCACAATCCCTATAGGTAGAGCGCGTCATACACACCAGATATTGTATCAAAATCGAAATTGTGTCACTCTATCATACAGCCGTTTCAACCTCCAATCAGCGCCCCCTTGCAAGCGCACTGGCACTGCGGATCACCCGCAATGCCAAAACAGGCAGGATAGATGACTCCAACCACTGTCAGACAATCCATTGAGGCACTCTACCAGGAAGCAGAGGCAGTCGTGGCCGAGGGCGGGGCAATGCTGGCCATCGTCAAATCGACTCCAGCCAATCCAGCCGCCGAGCTGCAAACCATCGCAGCCATTCATGCCGAGGCACGATCAACGCGCAGCAGTGACGATGATCTGCCGTTAAAGGAGCGGATCAAGAATCTGCTGGCGGAAGCCGACGCGGAGTGGGACTCATCACAGCCGCCATCAGGCGAGTACTCAGAACAACAATCAGCCAACACCGAACAGGCGATTGTCGGGCAAACGGCCACCCGCCCGGCCACCAACAACACAATTGAGGACAGTCAGAAAGCCGATATTGAACCGGTTGAGCCACCCGCCCCGGCCCCATCAGAAGCCCAAGACATGTTGCCTCAGGAAGATGTCGATACATTGGTTTCGCAGGCACAGGCAGACGTGCATGCCGTGATGGCAGATATCGCAGCGGCTGTCGGCACTGTTCCGGTGGTTGAATCCGGCGGCACCCCGGCAGGCGCTGCTCAGAATGACACAATCAGCATGGACCGGCAGACGCTGCAGACCCTGATCCGCGACACGGTCAAATCCGTTGTTGCCGAAGAGCTGCCGAAGATCGTGACAGCCGCTATGGTCAGCCAAAGCGAAACCCAGGTTGTTGATCTGAAACCTGCCAAAAGGGCAGCAAAGAAGGCCACTGCCAGGAAAGCAGCAAAAAAGACAGCCGGCAAAACAGCGGCAAAGGCGGCAAAAAAGACAAAGGCAAAAGCTGCCGGCTGATCAGTCACCGCTTCCCGCGGCAGAAAAAAGAAAGACCGGGCTTAAGGGTTTATTAAACCCTATCCCTTATTCTTGCCGGTGACAAACACCTGCAAAAACCACGGCCCGAAATGCTCCTTTCCTGTCCCCATTGCTCTGCGATCGGAGAAATTCCCGATATTTTCAAGAAATTCCACGGGGTTCCAGTTTCCTGTCACAATTGCTCAGGCGTATTTTTTATCAAGAAAACGTCAGGTGATGCGGCAACTTTTTCCGTGAAGGACAAATATCATATCTCCGCCTGTCAGGGCTGCGCCTCGCGCTTGATGATCGCCGGTGATCGCCGTCATGCACATGGATTGACGGTGCTCTGTCCGGTCTGCGCGCATGACACCGTCAACGGCGCCAGCTCATTTCTCAGAAAGATTACCCTTGTTGTCCTGCTTCTGCTGGTAATCCTGCTGGCGGCCATCATTGCCGCGCCCTCATCACCTCAGATTGCTCCTCTGGTCTCGGCGCTTCGGCAGCTGCCGGCGGAGCTGGTCTATCATATCGATGTCCTGTCGCTGTCACTGGCACGCTACATGCCGTAAGATGTGCCTGTCTGGCGCCTGTCTGGCGCCTGTCTAGCGCCTGTCTAGCGGCCCAGAACGCGGGCCAGTGCGCGGCTGGTATAGTCGACCATCGGGATGATTCGGGCGTAATTCATATAGCGCGGCCCAACAACACCAATGGCACCCACAATCGCCCGCTCAGCATTGCGGTAGGGGGCGATCACCAGGGAACAGCCGGTATTGGCAAAGAGCTTGTTCTCCGCACCGATGAAAATCTGCACACCATCACCATCGCTTGTTGCATCGAGCAGGCGCAGGGCATTTTCCCGCGCCTCAAGAGCATCGAACAGGCCCCTGATCAAGTCCAGCTGCTCACCGGCATTGACGTCGTCGAGGAGATTCGCCTGCCCCCGCATAATCAGCGCCGCACCCTCATCACCCTTGCCATCTGACCACAGGCCAACACCCTGTTCGACAAGTTCGGCCGACAATTCATCAAGCTCAGCCCGGCGTTCAGCGATTTCCCTGCGGATCAGGGTTGCGGCTGATTCCATGTCACGCCCAGCCAATCTGGCGCTCATATAGTTTCCGGCGCGGATCAGGGCTGATTGTGGAACGCCGGCTGGCAGATCAATGATCCGGTTTTCGACCTGTCCGTCAGTGCGCACCAGAACAGCGAGGGCGCGCCTCTCGCCAATTGGCACAAACTCGAAATGCTGCAGCTCGGCATTGCTTGCAGGTGACAGCACCAGGCTGGCACATCTGGACAGTCCGGAGAGCGTCTTGCTTGTCTTGTCCAGCAGTTCATTGATGCTGATGCCACGCGCCGCACATTCACCATCGATCGACAGGCGTTCCTTTTCAGGAATGTCGGGATTGAATTCCATCAGCCCATCGACGAACAGCCGCAAGCCCGTTTCGGTGGGGATGCGCCCTGCCGAGGTGTGCGGTGCAAACAGCAGGCCAGCCTCCTCAAGATCGCTCATATTGCTGCGGATTGAGGCAGGCGACAGGTCAAGCGCCATCATCTGCGACAGGGTTTTTGACCCGACCGGCTGGCCGCCTTCGATATATGCCCCCACAAGCGTATTGAAAATTTCCATCGCGCGCGGGGAGAGGCCTTTTTGGGAAACGTCAGACATGGACTTGATGTTATGAAGACCAATGGAGACGGTCAATGGGGTGATTGCCGCGATCAACCCCTAACACAAAACCGCTTGCGCTGGCCCAACCGCAGGGGTAACCCAATAGGCAGGACCCCGTCAGCGCGCCCATCCAATGCTGGCACCATCAATGGCTACCGTACCGAAAGAGATTTTCATGACCCGCCCCTCAGGCCGCGCCAACGACGCGCTCCGCAATGTCACACTCGAACCCGGCTTCTCCCTGCATGCCGAAGGTTCCTGTCTGGCGAAATTCGGTAACACACATGTTCTGTGTACGGCATCGGTTGATGAACGTGTGCCGCCATTCCTTCGCAATGCCGGCAAGGGATGGGTTACCGCGGAATATGGAATGCTGCCACGCTCAACACATACACGCACCGACCGCGAGGCGGCGCGTGGCAAGCAGGGCGGCCGTACACTTGAAATTCAGCGTCTGATCGGCCGGTCGCTCCGCGCCATCACTGACCTTCCAGCGCTGGGTGAGCGCCAGATCAAGATCGACTGTGACGTGTTGCAGGCTGATGGTGGCACCCGGACCGCAGCCATCACCGGCGCATGGGTGGCGCTGCGGCTTGCCTGTGACAGGCTGCTTCTCGATGGGGCGATCACCAAACAGCCGCTGATCGATCAGGTTGCCGCCATTTCCTGCGGCGTCTATCAGGGTGAGGCGGTGTTGGACCTGGACTATGATGAAGACAGCCATGCCGAAATTGATGCCAATTTCATCCTCAGCGCCGAGCGGGACATCGTCGAGATCCAGGCCACCGGTGAAGAACGTCCCTATTCGCGCGATGAGTTGAACCGCATGCTGGATCTGGCAGACAGCGGCTGCGCCGAGCTGTTCAGCCTGCAGACCAGCGCTGTTCGGAAAATGGCACCCTGACGATATGCAGACCCGGCTATTCACCGAAAACAGGCTTATCGTGGCAACCCATAATCAGGGAAAGCTCCGCGAAATACGTGCGCTGCTTGCCGATCAGCAGATCGAGGTGCTTTCGGCTGGTGATCTCGGCCTCGACGAGCCTGAGGAAACCGAGAACAGCTTTATCGGCAATGCGCGTCTGAAAGCCAGAGCCGCATCCGGGGCATCCGGCTTCGTTGCCCTTGCCGATGACTCGGGTCTGGTCGTCGATGCGCTGGGGGGCGCACCCGGAATCTATTCGGCGCGATGGGCTGGACCAGACAAGGATTTTTCTGTTGCCATGCAGAAAGTCGAAACCAAATTGTCCGAGAGGGAAACACCGGACCGACGGGCCCATTTCATCTGTTCGCTCTCGCTTGTCTGGCCCGATGATTTCGACGTCACGGTTGAAGGCCGCGTTGATGGACAGCTTGTCTGGCCACCGCGTGGCGATCGGGGGTTTGGCTATGATCCGATTTTTGTTCCTGATGGCCATGACCTCACCTTTGGTGAAATGGAACCTGACCTGAAACATGCAATTGGCCACCGCGCCGATGCCTTTGCCCAGCTGCTGCGTGCCAGCTTTGGAAAATGAGCCGGGAGGACCGGTCACTCGGGCTGTATGTTCACTGGCCCTTTTGCAAGGCAAAATGTCCCTATTGTGACTTCAATTCGCATGTCAGCGCGCAGGTCGATCATGCAGCATTTCAGGCCGGGATGCTTGCCGAGATGCGCCATCTTGCCACCCGGCTTAACCAGCCATCAAGACTGCGCAGCATCTTTTTCGGGGGTGGAACTCCCAGCCTGATGCCGCCCGATCTGATCGCGGCCATCATTGCTGAGGCAGAGCAGATTTTCGGCTTTGCCCCAGATATCGAAATCACTGCCGAGGCCAACCCAACCTCGGTCGAGGCTGCCGGGCTGGCAGGCTTCAAATCTGCCGGCGTGAACCGCGTCTCGCTTGGCATTCAGGCGCTTGATCCAGCGCAGCTGCGCTTTCTTGGGCGGGAACATTCCGTAACCGAGGCACTGGCCGCATTGGCGCTGGCGCAGACCATCTTTGCAAGGGTATCAATCGACCTCATATACGGTCTGCCAGACCAGACGCCAGGCAGCTGGCAGGCGACCCTGCAGCAATTGCTGGGGCTGGGGCTGGATCATCTGTCGCTGTATCAGTTGACCATCGAGGCTGGAACCGTCTTTCACACGCGGTGGCGCCGTGGTGATGTCCTGACCGGATCGGATGATCTGGTGGCCGGTCTGTTCGAAATGACAAATGCCACGATGGAGGAGGCCGGACTCGCCGCATATGAGGTGTCAAACTATGCGCGAAACGGACATGAGTGCCAGCACAACCTGACCTATTGGCAGGCGCAGGATTGGCTTGGTATCGGGCCAGGTGCACATAGCCGCTTTGACCATCAGGGACAGCGCATTGGCCTTGCCACCCGGCGCAGCCCCCAATCCTGGCTGGAGATGACAGCGCGGGGCGGCCACGCCATCGAGACTGAGAGTGTGGAAACGCCGGCGGAATGGGCGAGCGAGATGTTGATGATGGGGCTGCGCCTGAAAGCCGGTGTTGATCTTGATCTCATCGAGCGAAAATGTGGGCCGCGCCAGCTGTGGCTTGATCTGGACAGGCTGGCGATTCATCTCGATGCAGGGCTGTTGCAGCTTACCCGGGATCAGAATGGCGAGCGCCTTGCCACAACCGCCGATGGCCGTCTTCTTTTGAACAGTCTGCTGGCCGACATTACAAGGTAGGCACTAAATCTTGTCGGGGGCCGATTGCAGTAATTTACCCCTACCATTGGTGATCTGGCGCAATTCAAAGGCCCGCACATTGCCACCTCCCGGCAGAAAGCGGAAAGCCCCACTGAAACCGTTGAAGCCCACGCTTGACAGCAGTTCCTTTTGCCATTTGGAACGGTCCTTGCCAGCCAGAACCTCAGCAAGCGCGACAGCATCAAAACTCAGCCGTGACAAAAGCCCGGGCCTGTCTGGCCAGACGGCAGTCCATTTTGCCACAAATTGATCGTCGGTGTTGCTTGGCCGGAAAGCAAAAAGCCCCTTCTGCAGCGATGGTTCAGACAGAATCTGGCGCTGATTCCATTGTGCATTTCCAAGATACATCACGGCATCACTGCCAAGGTCGTAATAGGCGAGAACAGGCGCCGTTCGTAACGCAAATTCGGCACCACCAGCAAAAATCAGCGCATCGAAAACAGGCGGTCTTTCAGCAACAACCTCATCCTCGACAGGCGCTACATAGCGCGAGAATTTCCTGATCGCGCGTTTCAGCAAATCCTCGCTGTCCAGCGCCTGCTCCCGCAGAACCATACTGTCCTCTGCAGGTAGGCCTGACTGCACAAGGCGCCGCTGGGCATGCGTTGCCAAACGCTTTCCAAAAGCGCTGTCCTCAGCGATGATCGCAAAGCGCTGTCTTCCATCGGCGATGGCATAGCCAAGCAGCAGATCAAGCTGCTGTTCCGGCAGATAACCCATCAGCCAGCTGCCGCTGGAGGCTACAAGCGCATTGTTGGAGAGAAGCAGCATGGGGATATTCGCAGCACCGGCAACTGCCCGTGCTTCGGCAACCGCGCCCGAAAAAAGTGGTCCGATCATTATGTCACTTTCCGCCGCAACTGCTTCCTCAGCGGCGCGGCGGCCCCGCTGACCGCCCATTGTGTCGAACACCATCAACTCGACAGTGGGGTTGCGTGCAGTAAACAGCGCCAGTTCGGCACCCTTGCGCAACTCCTCACCCATTTTCTGATAGACACCTGTAACCGGAAGCAACAGGGCAATGCGGGTTACGCCCTCAGCTTTCTTGGCCGACCATTCGCGTTCTGGCAACGTGGCGGCGGCCGGTTTGGCCTTCTGGGCGAGCAGCGCAAAGGCAGCCTCCAACGCGTCATCAGCGAGTGAGGGGTCCTGGCCCTCTGGCACTTTTGCCTCTGGCTCCTTGGGTTTGCGCGCTACCTCAGATTGGATCTTCCAGATAATGTTGTTGATGACATCATCCGTGTTCTGTTCAGTGAAGGGTTTTTCCGTCGCCTCAGCCTCGGCGACATCCAGTGTGGTTGTGCTGTCTTCCGGGGCCAGTTTCTCCGTCACCGACTCAGCCGCCATCTCACTGACATCACCGGGTTTGATCACCAACGACGGGTCAGTTCGTGGTTTGGGCTGTGGCGGCGTGACAGGAGATCGCACCATTGCCAGCTCATCACCGGTGGCTGTCTGGTTCTCAATCGAGGGTGATTTATCCGGAACATCCGGTTGCTGTTTGCTTATCGCTGCTGGATCGGCGGATTTGCCAACCACCGAAACAGGGGCGGACGGCACTGTTCCGCCGCAAGCCGCAACACCCAGAAGCAGGCAGAGCACAGGCCAATGATTGAACAGCTGACGCATTAGAAATCTCCTCAGCCACAATAATATCACGCAGGCGTTTTTGCACCAATCTGATTAATGCGCTATGAGTGAATCCATATGGCGATGGTGCCAGTCAAGGTCAGGTCAGCCCAAATGGAACTCCGTCAATGTCCGGACGTCTGATGATAGTGTCTACGCCGATCGGCAATCTGTCCGATTTCTCCGAGCGTGCCGCGCTTACGCTTGAGGAGGCGGACATCATCGCCTGTGAGGATACGCGCATGACGCGCAAGCTGTTGGCGCTGTCCGGGCGGACATCCACCGCCAGACTGGTTCCCTATCATGACCATAACGGCGCGACCATGCGTCCACGACTGCTGGCGGATATTGGTGATGGCAAGATCGTCGCGCTCGTCAGCGATGCTGGAACACCGTTGATTTCGGACCCGGGATACAAGCTGGTCGCTGGCTGCCATGACCATGGTTTTACGGTGACAGCCGTTCCTGGGCCAAGTGCCCCGCTTGCTGCGCTTACCGTGTCCGGCCTGCCGAGCGACAAATTCGTCTTTGCCGGCTTTCTGCCACCCACCAGGAAGGCGTGCGACGCCGCGATCAGAGATATCCGCGACCTGCCCATGACAATCATCTGGTTTGAAACACCACGGCGTTTGCTGAAATCGCTGACCTTGATGGCGGATATTCTTGGCCCCCGATTGGCGGTGGTTGCGCGCGAGCTGACCAAAATTCATGAAGAGGTGATCCGGGCACCCTTGCCTGACCTGATCGCCCAGATTGAGCAGCGCGAGAGCCTCAAGGGCGAGATCGTCATCCTTGTTGAGGGGCGGCAGAATGACGATACCGTTTTCGACGAGGTCGATGTGACGATGATGCTGCAGGAGGAGTTGCGCCGCCAGAGCCTGCGCGATGCCGTAAAAGCCATTGTCGGGAGAACCGGCCTGCCAAAACGCACCATCTATCAGCTGGCGCTGAAAATGAGCAATGCCACACCACCAGACTAGGAAAGATCTGTGCCCAGCCGCAAAGCTGCTGAACTGTCCGGGCGGATAGCCGAAACTTTTGCTGCTTTTGTTTTGAGACTCTCGGGTTACCGCATTCTTGCACGACGCTGGCGCTGCAGCGCCGGTGAGCTGGATATTGTTGCCTGTCGTGGATCAACGCTGGTCTTTGTCGAGGTGAAATACCGGCACAGCCAGGCGCAGTGGTATGGCCTGACCGCAAAACAGAAGCGTCGCATTTCGCGTGCAGCGGCGCTGTTTGTGAGCAGCCGTCAAATCTCACGCAGATTTGATTGGCGGTTTGACGTCATTCTCCTGCAGACAGACCCTGCAGCATGGCCAAAATGGTGGCACCACATCAAAAATGCGTGGTTTGATGGCGACTGATCCGTGGTTGTTGCAAAGCGCTTGACCGGTGATTCGCAAAACGGCAGATTAGAGACAAATTCACTGTCGGTCAGGAATCACCCCATGAACAACCCCAGCCGAAACGCCGTTCCTCTTTTCCCTGTTCTGTTGTTGCTTGCCAGCTTTGCTTTGTCGGGATGCGCCGGTGCAGTCATTGGTGTTGGCAGTGCAGCCGTTGCCGCATCGACCACCGAGAAAGGGATTTCAACATCGGTTTCAGACGGGGTGATTTTCACCAAGCTGCATGACAAATTCATCCAGACCGATGCCAGCCTGTCCACGGTTGTTGATGTTACCGTGAATGATGGCGCGGTGCTGTTGACTGGCAAGGTAAAAACACCTGAGGAAAAAGTCCTTGCGACCAGGCTCGCATGGGAAATCAAAGGCGTTCGTGAGGTCGTCAATGAAATACAGGTGACCGACAAATCCTCCATCAAGGATGTGGCAAAGGACCTTGCCGCAAGCGCCCAGCTTCGCGGCAAGCTGATTGCAGACAATGACATCTCCTCACTCAATTACAGCATTGATGTTGTCAACGGCACCGTCTATCTCTCTGGCGTTGCCACCGATGCCACTGAAATGAACAGGGTGGTTGCGCATGCGCAGGAGCTCCGCTTTGCGCAGCAGGTTGTAAATTACATCATCATTGAAGCTGACAAGCGCGACTAGACCGGATGAGCCTGTCCGTTGCCATTCAGATGGACCCCGTTGCCGCAATCGACATTCGCGGCGATTCCAGCTTTGCACTCGGCCTCGAGGCGCAACAGCGTGGACATCAGCTATGGTGCTACACCCCTGACATGCTGTCGCTTGCCGAGGGTGAGGTTCAGGCAACCGGTCACAGCCTCACTCTCCGGGATGAAATTGGCAATCATTTCGATGCCGGCCCGATGGAACAGCGTTCATTGACCGATTTTGACGTCATCCTGATGCGTCAGGACCCGCCTTTCGACATGGCCTATATCACCGCGACCCATATTCTTGAGATGCTGCCAGCCTCGACCATGGTGGTGAACAACCCGGCGGAAGTGCGCAATGCACCGGAAAAACTTCTGGTCACCCTCTATCCCGAGCTGATGCCAGCAACGCTGATCAGTCGCAACCCTGCCGCCATCGCTGATTTTCGCAAGCGGCATCAGGACATCATTGTCAAACCGCTTTTTGGCAATGGTGGTGCTGGCGTTTTCCGGCTGACACCCGATGACCAGAATCTGAACTCACTTCTTGAGATGTTCTTTACGCAATCGCGCGAACCGGTGATGGTTCAGGCCTATATCCCGGCGGTCCGGCAAGGCGACAAGCGGGTTATTCTGGTCGATGGCGAGGCAGTGGGCGCTGTCAATCGAATACCTGAAGAAGGAGAGGCCCGGTCAAATTTCCATGTTGGCGGCAGTGCCGGTGCAACAACATTGACAGCACGTGACCTTGAAATCTGTACAGCAATCGGTCCTGAGCTGCGCCGGCGGGGTCTGCTGTTTGTCGGCATCGACATCATTGGTGATTATCTGACCGAGATCAATGTCACCTCACCCACGGGCATTCGCGAGATAGCCTCCCTCTCCGGGTTGAATATCGCCAGTCTGACCTGGGACGCCATCGAGAGAAACCGGGGCGCCTACGCCAGCAATGGCATCATGCGATAGGCAGGTGCCTCAGCCACTTCTTCGCGCCCCACCTGTTTCGATTGGCCAAGATTGGCAATTGTCCGCGCCACGCGGATCACCTTGTAAAAGCCCCTGGCTGAGAGCTGTCGTTTTTCCACTGCGAGTCGCAACAGCTCCGCAGCGTCCGCCGACAGGCATTTGCCAAAATCCTGGGTCATGTCAGACGGGTCATTTTCCCCGATATCGTCCATCAGGCCATCATGGCTTTTGGCAAAATCTGCGGCCTTTGCGATGCGTGCGGCAATGGTGGATGAGGCTTCGGCCGGCTTGGTCGAAAACAGAAGCTGGCCACTTACCTCTGGCACCTCGATGATTATGTCAAACCTGTCCATCATCGGGCCAGAGATCCGGGCGCTGTAATTTCGCCCACATTGGGGGGCGCGGCTGCAGGCACGGGCAGGGTCGCCCATATAGCCACACCGGCAGGGATTCATTGCGGCGACAAGCTGAAACCTTGCCGGATAGGTCACATGATGATTGGCCCGGGCCACCACCACCTGTCCTTTTTCCAGCGGTTGCCGCAAAGCATCAAGCACCGGTCTGGAGAATTCCGCGAGTTCATCGAGAAACAGAACCCCATTATGGGCCAGCGAGATTTCGCCGGGCTTGGCCCGTGCGCCGCCACCGACCAGCGCCGCCATGGACGCTGAATGATGTGGTTCACGAAAGGGGCGCTGCTGGATCAGACCACCCGCACTCAGTTGACCGGCGACCGAATGCAGCATCGTCACCTCAAGCGCTTCTCTTGCATCAAGCGCTGGCAGAAGACCGGGAAGGCGCGCTGCCAGCATGGATTTGCCAGCACCTGGCGGGCCGATCATCAATAGATTATGGCGACCAGCCGCGGCAATCTCGAGCGCACGACGGGCAGTCTCCTGTCCTTTCAGGTCCGCCATATCAAGCGGCGTGGTCTGATCGGGCTCAACATGCGGACGGGGCGGGCTGAGAATCTGCGCGCCGCGAAGATGGTTGAGCAGCGACGTCAGATCATTTGGTGCAATCACGTCAATCGTGCCAGCCCAGGCGGCCTCACCGCCACAGGCCGCTGGACAGATCAACCGGCGGTCACTTGCCGAGGCGGCAAGGGCAGCAGACAGGACACCAGACACCGGTTGCAGGGAACCATTCAGCGACAGCTCACCGAGAATCAGGCAATCCTGGACGCTATCCTCGGGCAGCACACCCATCGCCACGAGCAGCGCCACCGCGATTGGCAAATCAAAATGTGCGCCTTCCTTCAGGACATCGGCAGGTGACAGATTGATGGCTATCCTTTTGGAGGGAAGCGCCAATCCAAGCGAGGAAAGCGCCGCCCTTACCCGTTCCTTGGATTCGGCGACGGATTTGTCAGCAAGGCCAACAATGGCCATTGATGGCAAACCATTTGTAATATGAACCTGAACCTCAACATCAATGGTTTCAATGCCACGAAATGCAACTGTGCCTATTCGTGAATGCAATTTTTCATCAGACTCCCTGCGATCAGGGTGCCATGATGGGCAGGGATCGGTGAAGTTGCAAGTATATTAGAATATTAGCATTTTCAATATGTTACAATTCAGCTCCGGCTGACCATCGGGCCGATTGCGGCGCCGCCCAGAACATGCATGTGCAGATGAGGCACTTCCTGATGGCCATCATTGCCACTGTTGGAAATGACCCGATAACCGCTATCGGTGATGCCCGCCAGACTGGCAACATGACCAATCATTTTCACAAAGGCGCTCTGCTCCACATCGGAGGCGTTGCGGGTGAAATCAGACCAGTCAACATAGCTACCCTTAGGGATTACCAGAATGTGAACGGGCGCCTGTGGATTGATATCCTCGAAGGCCAGCGTGTGTTGATCCTCGGCGATCTTTTTGCAGGGCAGTTCACCGCGCAGGATACGCGCAAAGATATTCGACGGATCATAGGACATTACTTCAACTCCTTGCGGTAATAGAAACCGGGAACAAAATCGCCATCGACCCGCGCATAGAAATCATTGGTGGCATAGCGGGTGAAACCACGCGCCTCGAAAGACTGGATGGCTCGATCCTGCGTTGACCGGACATCAAGATTGATCATCGAAAAACCCTCAGACTTGGCGAGCGCCTCGGATTCGGCCACGATCATCTGGGCAAGGCCATGACCCCGTGCCCAGGGCGCAATGAAGAAAGTCGTCAGCTGGCAGGTGAAGGCCTGCGCCTCATTATTGCGGGGTGGCCGCAGGATCTGGCAACTGCCAGCAATAACCTTGTCCAGACGCGCCACGATGAGGTGACGTTCCGGGATCATCAGAACACCGCGCCAGTAATCCTCCATGACAGATTTCGGCGGTGGCGACAGCCAGCCAAAACCACCGCCGGACATGATCGCCGCTTCCGCCGCGTCACATAATTCATGCAAATCGCCGGTCGACAGCCGCTCGACCGATTCGATCGAGAGTTTGGGAACATGACCCTTCATTATTTCTGGCGACATAATCCTCATCTCCCCGGGGGCTGCACTGTCCCAGTTTCTATCACATGATCAGATATCGGAAAAAGATCTGTCTGTCATTTCTTTACCCGGGCATGTCCGCAGATTTCTCTGACTGCAGCTGGTGTTCAACCATTGCGCTCACCTCTTTGCACTGGCCAGCATCAAGGCGGTGAATGTTC
Source organism: Alphaproteobacteria bacterium (assembly GCA_038107835.1). Classification (GTDB taxonomy): domain Bacteria; phylum Pseudomonadota; class Alphaproteobacteria; order Puniceispirillales; family Puniceispirillaceae; genus MED-G116. The sequence goes on along the minus strand of JAYNHH010000002.1, from coordinate 21,472 downwards.
TGGGCGAGCAAATTCGCCAGGTACACCGCATCGGCACTACATTTTCTGGCATCGATTGTCGGTTTTGGATGGGACATCGCCGCCAGCGCCTGCAAGGCCTCGGCGTCATCCCAGATCAGGCCAAGCCAGGCACATATCTGATCAACAAAAGGACCGGAAGGGCGGCCGCGTGACCCGGTCTCAAGAGCCGAGATATACGCCTTTGACACTCCGAGGTAATCTGCCTGCTGTTGCTGGGTTAATCCCCGTTCCTCACGCAGCGCCTGCATTTTCAGGCCAAAAGGTGTCATTTTGAGAGCCGTGTGCGGCGCAGCATGACATAGATGGCACCAGCGCCACCATCCTTTGGTGTGGCGTCCGAAATGGCCAGAACAACGCCACCAAGTGGCGGCTGTTTCAGCCAAAACGGCACATGGCGGCGCAGGACACCCTCGCCGCGAACGCCCTTGCCAGTGATCACAAGGACACAGCGATGGCCAAGGCTCGCAGATTGCTGAATGAAGGCGCGCAGTCTTGTCTCAGCCTGCTGCGCATTGTGGCCATGCAGGTCAAGTCTTGCCTCGACCGGCAGATTGCCTCTGGAAAGTTTTCGTCTTGTTGTCCTGTCGAGACCGGCATGGTCGCCCTCACGCAGGTCAATCGGCGTGGCTTTTGCAGGGGGTGACGGGCTTTTGCCCGTCGCTGACGCCACAGTCCTGCCTGTGATCTTGCGCGGTGAGGGGGGGGTGCGGGTGGCCGGAACTTTTTCCATCGCGCCCGAATAGCGGACGGATTTCAGCGGATTGATCTGGCCGGTAACAGTCTCCCAGAGCCGGTCGTCATCCTCAGACTTGCCATGATCCTTTTTGCGCATGGTTGTTCCGCATCCCGACGGCTAGGCCTCATCCTCTGGACTTTCGGTTTCGGCCAGTTTCCAGTTGGGATCAGCCAGCGTCAAATCGCGCTCAAAAGTCCAGATGTCAACAAGCTCCAGCTTTCCGGTTCCCTCATCCTCAATCACATTGCCACCCTCATCGGTGATCGTGCGTGTCTGGACGGAATGAAAATCCACCGTGATTGACGCGATATTGTCAAAGACCTGCGCGTTCAGAATGCTGACATGCGATATGTCCTCGATCTTGATCGCCAGTGCTTCACGATCGCTCACACGCTGCTGGATGGATTGGGTAAAGCTCTGCAGCAGATCATAGGAGAGCAAGCGCTTGAGCTGGGCCAGATCGCCCTCGGCATAGGCGGAGAGGATCATGCCAAACGCGGCCTTTGCCCCGTCCAGAAACTGTGCTTCGGAAAAAGAGGGATCGGCACGACGCAGCGCGTCCATGCCATGGCCATCATTGGCCTCCACCTTCACATCGGGCCGGATCGGTATTGGCTGCTGTTCAAATCTCTCAGCCGTTTCCTTGCCACGGCCCGGATCCTCATAGCCCGTTTTCTGTCCAAGAACCGACCGGAGTCTGAGGACCAGCAACACCGCGATCACCGCGAAAATGAGAATATCAATAAACGGCACGTTATTCCCCTGCATCAAGCATGTTGGTTTATTTGCATATGGTTATTGTTTGCCCCAATATCTAGCACAAGACGGGCATCCGGCCTATTTAAATCAACACCATGCCATCATACACAACCCATATCTGACGAAATCAACAGAGAGGAAAGCCGATGGGCCTGCTCATTTTAATCGTTGTCATCCTCTGGGGGTGGGCAGAGGTCACGGCATTCATCATCATTGGCGGTGAAATTGGCGGCCTTCTGACTTTCATTGGCGTGTTTCTGACTGCGGTCGTGGGGCTGTGGCTGCTGCGAAGCCAGGCGGCAAATGTGATGGCCAACCTCAGACAGCAGGTCACACGTGGTGAGGCACCTCTTGCTGCGGTGGCTGAGAGCCTGTCTCTGCTCATCGGTGGCATTTTGATGCTGATACCCGGTTATGTCACGGACGGGCTTGGTCTGTTGCTGTTTGTTCCCGGGCTGCGGACGGTCGTTGGCCTTGCGATCATGAGCCGGCTTCTCAGGAACGCACGGTTTCGCAGCTTTGCGGGAACCGGTGGTGCCAGCTTTCACGGTGGGGGTGCCAGCCCACAATGGTCCGGTCAACAAAGAGATGATGACACCATCATTGAAGGTGAGGCAGAGGAGAAAACAGAAGACCCCGACAGCCTGCCCCGGGCAAAGTAGTCATCAAGCCAGGCATCGGCGCAGAGGGTCGCTGTGTGCTTGCCGCAAAAGCTCGATCCATGCTATGTCGCTGGCACTTAGGTTCTGGTGCCCCAAGGAGGCCGTCAAATGAGTGAAAACAACAAGAAAGACAAATCGTCAGAGGCGACGCAGAATGGTGAGCCGACGGCCAGCCGGCAGATCGTTATCCATGCGCAATATATCAAGGATCTTTCCTTCGAGAATCCGAATGCCCCAGAAATCCTGATGGATTCACCGAACCAGCCCGATGTCGAGATTACGGTGAATGTCGGCGCGCGGCCACTTGGCGACGCACAATTCGAGGTTCTGCTCAATCTGGGCGCAAAGGCCAAAGCCGATGACAAGGCGCTGTTTCTTGTCGATCTGACCTATGCCGGCATCGTTTCCTGTCCGGGTAGTGCGGCTGAGGACGTCAATCCGATGGTGATGATTGAGGCACCACGGCTGTTGTTTCCATTCGCCCGCGCCATCGTTTCCGACGTCACACGCGATGGGGGCTTCATGCCACTGAACATCCAGCCTGTCGATTTCGTTGCCGTCTATCAGCATAATCTGGCAAAGCAGCAGGAAGCTGCGTCAGAGACCAAGCAATAGACAGCTGATCAGGCGGTGGCGGCCCGGCTCACGCTCATCGTTTCCAGATTGGGTCTTCGATTTTCTGCAGAAAATCCTCATGCGCTGATAGTTCAGCATCTGTCGGCATATGGGGTCTGGAAAACTGGGCAGCATCACGTTGAATGCTGAAGCCTGACTGGTCGAGGGGGGTTTCACTGGCTGGCTGGTGCCCCTGTTGTTCGGCCCGCGCGTCATCTAGTGACAGATCTGGCTGGCGGCCACCAAGCAATTCGATATAGACCTCGGTCAACAGATCAGCATCAACAAGCGCACCATGCAGGTCACGATGGCTGTTGTCGATTTCAAAGCGTCGACAGAGCGCATTCAGATTGGCCTGCGCCCCCGGAAATTTCTTGCGCGCCATCGCCAGCGTATCAACAGCGCGTGACATCGGATATTCCGGCAATGCAAGGCGCGCAAGCTCTGCATTGATGAAGGCCATGTCGAAACTGGCATTATGGATCACCATCTGATCATCACCGACAAATTGCATGAATTGCTCGGCAATGTCAGCAAAGACAGGCTTGTCAGCAAGAAACTCCAGGCTGATTCCATGGACGGCAAAGGCGCCGTCCTCAATGTCACGCTCCGGGTTGATATAGAGATGTAGATTGTTGCCGGTGGGGGTGTGGTTGACCAGCTCCAGCGCCCCGATCTCGATGATGCGATGACCATCAGCCGCGCTTATTCCCGTTGTTTCCGTATCAAGAACAATCTCGCGCATCACATCTCCCTTTCCGCTCACCACAAAACCAAGCCATTCCCTCAGTCCAGCATCTGATCAAGCCAATGAAACAGCTGTTGGCGCGTTGCAGCCAAATCCGTTCCCGTGTCGAGGACAAAATCAGCCCGGTCCACTTTTTCGCTGAGTGGCATTTGACTATTCAGGATTCCAGTCAATTTGTCACCTGTCATGCCGTCTCTGGCCAGCGCCCGTTCACGCTGGATGCCAGCCTCTACAGTGGTGACGACGACCAGATCACAAAGATCATCTGTTCCGGCCTCAAACAGCAAAGGGACGTCAAGCACCACCATCTGCGCATCATCCTGTCGCTGCCGCGCCAGAAACGCCTCGCGGTACCGGGCGACGAGGGGATGGAGAATCTGCTCAAGTTTCCGGCGGTCCGCCTCATTCTGGAAAACACTCTGCCCCAGAAGATTACGGTCGATGGATCCATCCTCACGCAGAACCTCATTGCCAAAGACCGCACAGATCTCAGCCACTGCCGGCCCCGCAACGCCAAGAAGATGATGCACGCTGCGGTCAGCATCGAACACGGCGATGCCCCGCTCACGAAACAGATCGGCGGTCGTCGATTTTCCCGTGGCAATTCCCCCGGTAAGGCCAACAACAATCATTCCTGCCCCCGCATCGCCAGCCCGTGGCCGCGCAGGAAGGCCAGAACCTGCAAAAGAGGCAGGCCAAGCACCGCATAGGAACATCCCTCAATGCTGCTGAACAGATGCGCGCCCAACCCCTCAATCTGGTAGGAACCGGGGCTGAAAAACGCAGCATCGCCAATGGCCCGCAGATAATCATCGATGAACTCATCGGACAGTGGCCGCATTGTCAGCGCCGGTGTTTCGATATGATGCCAGATCCGCTCTCCATCACGATAGATCACCGCGGCGGTCACCAGCTTGTGCGTCTTGCCAGACAGCAGCCGCAATTGCGTCGCAGCCATCTCATGATCCCGAGGTTTGCCCAGAATCTGGTTGTCACAGACAAGAATCTGGTCGGCGCCAAGGACAAAACCCGATGGGTGGTCGCCATTGTCATGCGCCACCTTGCGCGCTTTCATCTCGGCAAGCAGGACAGCTATCTCCACCGCCGGCACCGACGAGGCTGTGGCCGAGGCACGTAAGCCTTCCTCATCGACATGTGCCGCACGTGCGATGAAACAGATGCCGGCGCCATCCAGCATCTTCTGGCGGGTTGGGCTTTGTGACGCCAGAACAAGCGCCCCCTTTGGCAATGAAAAGTCTTCGTGCATGCCGCTATTGCTGACCTTCGTTCCAGGTTGTGTGGAGCTGAATGATCGCTGCAGCGGTTTCCTCGACCGACCGTCTGGTGACATCAATCACCGGCCACTGGTTCTGGGTGAACAGCCGGCGCGCCTGACGCACCTCCTCGGTAATGGCCTCAAGATCGGCATAACCCTCATTGGCATCGTCAGACATTGCAATCTGCCGCGTGCGTCGGATGAGACTCAACCGCTTTGGATCATTGGTCAGCCCAACAACAAGGATATTCAATCCATCAAGATGGTGGATCGGGAACGGAATTCCGGGTACCAACGCATAATTGCCAACCTTGTAACCACGGTGGGCAAGATACATCGAGGTTGGCGTCTTTGAGGAGCGCGACACACCAACAAGCAGAATGTCGGCATCCTTCAGGGCGCCCATATTCATTCCGTCATCATGGCTGACGGCAAAATCTATTGCCGATATCCGTCGGTAATAGTCACTATCCAGCTGCCGCTGGCCGCCGGGCTTGTTCTGCGAGTCCTGGCCAAGAACGGTGCCGAATAAATTGACCACCGGATCGAGTACCGACACATGCGGCACCTGCAGAGTTTTGCATTTTTCCTCAATACGGCTTCGCAGCTCAGTGTCGAGAATGCTCATCAGCAGAATTCCCGGGTTTCGCTCAAGGCTGGTAAAAATGGCCTCGAGATGCTGCTCGCTGCGCACCAATGTCCAGACATGCTCAATTGTTTTGACGGCAGGGAACTGCGCCAGACAGGCCCGCGAGATCTGATGAACCGTCTCACCTGTTGAATCGGATACGAGATGGATGTGAATTTTCTGTGGTGCCTTCATCCGCAAAAATTATCCTCTCACCACCACCTTGTCACCCCAATTCATCGCCTGCGGAATTCATCTCCATTGTGAGCCACAACCGGAATGTGAACAAAAACGGTAAAAGCCGGGAATAACCGGCAGCGCCGTGGGGATGAAATTCCAGCAGCCCGGAAACGGCTCACCTTATCCACATCAGCACAGTAATTTCAAAACTGTGGGTAAAACATCATGACCGGTTCACAATTTCATGGATAACTTCACATATTGTTGAAAAACATCATTATTTAAACTGAAAAAAGAGGATAAAACTGTAGATAGATAGCGCTTTTCCGGGCAAATGCTGTTATTCACAAGCACCACTTAAACATCTACTTATATATAATAATATCTATTTAGTTATGAGATACCAATGACATCATCTGTGTTCATGAATACCCTGGCTAGTGAAAAACCCACGCAAACACCAATCTGGATGATGCGCCAGGCAGGACGCTATCTCGCTGAGTATCGCGCAGTCAGGCAAAACCAGAAAGATTTCATTTCCTTTTGCCTCAACTCCGAAAAAGCCTGTGAAGTGACCTTACAGCCAATCGAGCGTTTTGACTTTGATGCGGCAATCATTTTTTCTGATATCTTGATGGTTCCATGGGCTCTCGACAGGAATGTCCATTTCATTCCAGGAACCGGCCCGAAATTAACACCTCTATCATCAGACACAGATCTTGATGACACATTGCTTGATAAAGTTGAAGACCGTCTTGCCCCCGTGGGCAGGGCTATTGAACTGACAAGATCAAAACTGGCTGCTGACAAGGCTTTGATCGGTTTTGCCGGCGCTCCCTGGACAGTTATTACCTATATGATCGAAGGTGGGTCGTCGCGTGATTTTGCTGAAACCAGGCAATGGCTCTGGTCATATCCAAAGGAATTTGAAGCGCTTCTTGATTATGTGACGCAGGCAACGATCAGTTTTCTGACGATGCAGGCAAAGGCTGGTGCTGATGTTCTGATGCTGTTTGACAGCTGGGCAAGCGCGGTACCGGCAGAACGTCGTGACCAGATTGTCATTGCCCCGGTTCGGTGGATCGTGCGCGCTTTGCGAGAGCAGGGGATCAAACAGCCGATCATCGGCTTTCCCAAAGGGATTGGTGAGGGAATCATTGCCTATGCAGACGAGGCGGAAATCGACGCGCTGGCGATTGACCATATGACCGACCCAGTATGGGTTGACAGTGTCCTGCCGAAAAACATGCCGGTGCAGGGTAATCTGGATCCCCTGAGTCTGCTTGTCGGTGGCTCCCAAATGATAAAATCAATTGACCATATACTTGATAGTTTCAGGGATCGGCCGCATATCTTCAATCTCGGCCATGGGATCACGCCGCCAACGCCAATCTCGAGTGTCGAACAGATGGTTCAACGGGTAAGAAAGTCGTAAAATGGGATATGAATATATCAAGGCGTTCCATCTGATTGCGGTGATGAGTTGGATGGCTGGTTTGCTTTATCTGCCACGCCTTTATGTCTATCACGCCGAGACCGATATCGGATCAGTGCGGGCTGAGACGTTCAAGGTCATGGAACGGCGTCTGCTGAAGGCAATCATGAACCCGGCGATGATCGTAACATTCGGTCTTGGAATCTGGTTGCTTGTCCTCAATCCCGGGCTGTTGTCCGAAGGCTGGATGCATGTGAAGATTTTCTGTGTTCTGCTGATGGCCGCCTGTCACGGTAAATTCGCGAAAATGCGGCGTCTACTGGAAAATGATGAAAAGCCGCTTGCTGCGAAAAGCTATCGGGTGTGGAACGAGGTCCCGACCGGTCTGATGGTGATCATCGTGATCATGGCAGTGGCAAAACCATTTTAATTTTGGTTTGTTGACATCCGCGTGACAAAGACTAGTATTAGATCGTCTGAACAGTGAACGCAGGCATGATGGATGGCCATTCGGTTCTGTCCTATTTTCTTCCCGCCACATCCATTATCCGTTGAGTTGATGTCATGCATCTCCAGGAACTTAAACAAAAGTCGCCGGCTGACCTTTTGGCATATGCTGAAGAGTTGGAAGTCGAAAATGCAAGCACACTGCGCAAGCAGGATATGATGTTTGCCATCTTGAAACAGCTCGCCGACAATGAGGTGGCGATCTATGGCAGCGGTGTGCTTGAGGTCCTGTCGGATGGGTTTGGCTTTCTGCGGGCGCCGGAATCGAACTATCTTCCCGGACCAGATGATATCTATGTGTCACCGAGCCAGGTGCGGCGTTTCAGTCTGCGGACAGGAGACACGGTTGAGGGAGAAATCCGCGCACCCAAGGATGGTGAACGCTATTTTGCCCTGCTGAAAGTCGAGACAATCAATTTCGAGGAACCTAACGCGGTTCGCCACCGGATTAATTTCGACAATCTAACGCCGCTCTATCCTGAGGAAAAGCTGACGCTGGAGATGGCGTTCAACCCAGACAAGAAAGACAACACACCGCGTGTTATTGATCTGGTATCGCCGATGGGCAAGGGCCAGCGTGGCCTGATCGTGGCACCACCGCGAACCGGCAAGACGATGATGCTGCAGAGCATCGCGCATGCAATCTCGGAAAACCATCCCGAGGTCTATCTGATCGTCCTGCTGATTGATGAACGGCCTGAGGAAGTGACTGACATGCAGCGCTCAGTTCGGGGTGAGGTGATTTCCTCAACCTTCGACGAACCTGCGTCGAGGCATGTTCAAGTCACTGAAATGGTTATTGAAAAAGCAAAAAGACTGGTTGAGCATAAGCGCGATGTTGTGATTCTTCTTGACTCCATCACGCGTCTCGCGCGGGCCTACAACACGGTTGTGCCATCATCGGGTAAGGTTCTGACCGGTGGTGTGGACGCCAATGCACTACAGCGGCCAAAGCGATTCTTTGGCGCGGCGCGGAATGTCGAGGAGGGCGGGTCATTGACGATCATTGCCACCGCCCTGATCGAAACCGGATCACGGATGGATGAGGTGATCTTCGAGGAATTCAAGGGGACCGGCAATAGTGAGGTCATTCTTGACCGCAAGCTGTCAGACAAACGGACCTTCCCAGCCATTGACATCACCCGGTCGGGAACGCGCAAGGAAGAGCTGCTTGTCGACAAGGGAACACTCGCCAAAATGTGGGTCCTGCGCCGCATTCTGATGCAGATGGGCCCTGTTGATGCGATGGAGTTCCTCATTGACAAGCTCAAGAACTCGAAGAGCAACGATGATTTCTTTGACCAGATGAACAGCTAGGCAAACTGCCGTTCGAGGGAAATCAGAGCCATTTTGCGGGCCAGATTGTCCACATTGTTGGCCGGCAGTGAGCTGCCCCCCCCATAATGTCCCATTGTGCCGTCTGATTTCACCACCCTGTGACACGGATAGATGATCGGGATCGGGTTTGAGGCGCAGGCGGTGCCAGCTGCCCGTGGGGCGCGCGGCTTTCCTGCTGCTGCGGCAAACTCCTTGTAGGTGACGGTGCAGCCATAGGGGATCTGCATCATGACATGCAGCCAATGCCGGGCGGTTTCTGATCTTCCCTCGGGATTGATTGGCAAATCAAAACCCAGCCTGTCGCCGGTGAAATATTCTCTCAGCTGACTGATTGTTTCACGTGAAACATCATCGGGTCTGTCTGGCTCATTCCAGTGGCTCTGGTCCCAGTCAAGGCGAATGAGGGCTGTGCCATCACTCACGGTGCGGATCCAGCCAAGGGGTGAATGAAAGGTCATCTGAAAAGGGGTGGTCATCACAACCTCCGGTTTTTGGTTCGGTGGTGGTCACCAATCAAGTAACAGCATCCAGACAAACAAACTTGCTGAAAGGTGAGATTGGTTATAAGTCTAGGCAGAATCGCAGTCCGGTGAAAGAGAATATGGAGCAGCCCTGATGGCTAGCGAGACCGACACCATTTATGCCCTGGCAACACCGCCTGGAAAATCGGCCATTGCCGTGATCCGCATCAGTGGTGACCGGGCCGCCGACGTTCCCGGGGCATTTGTTGCGAAATGCCCTGAGCCCGGCCGTTTCTCGCTACAGACATTGGTTGATGGGACAGGCGCGGTGATTGATCAGGCGCTGTTGCTTTTCATGGCGGCGCCGCATTCGAGTACGGGTGAGGATGTTGTTGAAATTCACTGTCATGGTGGTGTTGCTGTCACCGAGACACTGCTTGCTTCGCTTGCTGGTCTGGCTGGATTGCGCCCTGCCGTGGCAGGTGAGTTCACCCACCGGATGTTTCACAATGGCAAGACAGACCTGCTGGGTGTCGAGAGTCTCGCCGATATCATTGAGGCTGATACAGGCCGGCAACTGGTGCAGGCCTGGTCACAGATGCGCGGCGCGCTGCGTGATCCGGTGACACGGTGGCGGCAGGCCATCATCAAGATTGCCGCGGAGCTGGAAGCCGTTATTGATTTTCCCGACGAGGAGATACCGGCGTCGGTGATGGCGTCGATTGGCGAGGGGGTGGACACATTGATTGCGGAAATCTCAGCTTGTCTGGATGACAACAGAATTGGTGAGCGCGTGCGCGATGGTGTTCAGGTAACGCTTCTGGGTCCCGTCAATGCTGGCAAATCAACATTGTTGAATCGGATTGCCAACCGGCCTGTGGCCATTGTTTCGGGTGAGGCAGGGACCACACGTGATCTGGTGTCGGTCAGCCTTGATGTGGGCGGGGTGCCGGTAACGCTCATCGATACAGCGGGAATTCGGCAGAATGCGGGGGCGGTTGAGACAGAGGGCATTTCCCGCGCGCTGGCTGCTGCCGGTGAGGCCGATCATACCATCATCGTCGTCGATGGCTCGCGTGATGATTGGCAACAGGATTATGCGGCGCTTGCCGAGAGTGCGGGGGGCGAGCATTTTCTGGTGGTGAATAAAACCGATCGCGGGATCACCGGAACCCCGCCTGACAATGCGCTTTTGATGTCGCTTGCCGATGACCATGGTTTTGACGGGTTCCTCGATCAGCTTTCCGCAAGAATTGTGCAGGTCAACAGTGCCCAGAACAGCGCCATTATTACCAGAGCGCGGCACAGGCAGGCGCTAGAGGCAACATTGCATGGGCTTGAGGCGGGATTGAAGGGGAATCTCGAGCAGGCTCCTGAACTGGTTGCCGAGGAATTTCGTTCGGCGGCCGCTGCTCTTGGCCGCATCACGGGCGAAATTGACGCCGAGGATCTCCTCGATGCCATTTTTTCATCCTTTTGCATTGGAAAATGATCCAAAGCTGGGCATAACACTGCATATGACAGCCGAGCGGACATAGTGATGACCTATGATGTAATTGTTGTTGGGGGAGGCCATGCCGGCAGCGAGGCCGCCGCTGCTGCTGCGCGGATGGGTGCGCGCGTGGCGCTGGTCACGATGCAGCTGTCAAAAATTGGTGAAATGTCTTGCAATCCTGCGGTTGGAGGGCTTGGCAAGGGGCATCTTGTCCGCGAGATTGATGCGCTTGACGGGTTGATGGGACAGGCAATCGACCGCGCTGGCATTCAATTCCGCATGCTGAACAAATCCCGTGGCCCGGCGGTGCATGGCCCCCGGGCGCAGGCGGACAGACAGCTCTACCGCTCTGCCATTCAGGCGCTTCTTGGCGAGCAGACCGGGGTTTCGTTCATTGAGGCGGCGGTTGGTGATCTTCATATCGAGGCTGGTCACTGCCATGGCATCGTCACTGAGGCCGGTGACATCATTCGCGCAGGTGCCGTTGTTCTGACAACAGGGACCTTTCTTGATGGGCTGATCCATCTGGGAGCGGAAAAAACACCAGCTGGGCGGATTGGCGAATCGCCCTCTCAGGCCCTGGCCGCCCGGTTACGGGCGCTCGATTTGCCTGTGGGCCGGCTGAAAACCGGAACCCCGCCGCGTCTGGATGGCCGAACCATTGCCTGGGACTCGCTGGAAATGCAGCCAGCAGATGACCCGCCGATCCCCTTTTCAACGCTGACAAGCCAGATCACCGTGCCGCAGATCAAATGTGGAATCACCAGAACGACAGCCGAGACACATCGGATCATTGCTGCCTCGATCCACCTATCGGCGGTCTATAGTGGACAGATCTCCGGTCAGGGGCCGCGCTATTGCCCGTCGATCGAGGACAAGGTCCACCGTTTTGCTGATAAACCCTCGCATCAGCTGTTTCTGGAGCCTGAGGGGCTGGACGATCCCACGGTTTATCCGAACGGGATCTCGACGAGTCTGCCGCGGGATGTTCAGGACGCGCTGGTGGCATCGATCCCGGGGCTGGAAACAGCAAAGATCATGCAATATGGCTATGCCATCGAATATGATTTCATCGATCCGAGGGCGCTCACCCGCACACTTGGTCTGCGCCAGCTGCCGGGCCTGTTTCTGGCCGGTCAGATCAATGGCACAACAGGCTATGAGGAGGCTGCGGCGCAGGGGCTGGTTGCTGGCGTCAATGCCAGCCTGCTGGCTGCCGGTGGGGACGCCGATTTCGTCCTTGATCGCGCTGATGCCTATATCGGGGTGATGATTGATGATCTGACAACGAAAGGCGCGCCCGAGCCCTACCGGATGTTCACATCACGCGCCGAATACAGGCTGTTGCTGCGGGCGGATAATGCTGATCAGCGATTGACCGAGCGTGGCATTGCGCTTGGCTGCGTCGGCGCTCGGCGTTTGGCGGCATGGACGGAGAAATCTACCCGTCTTGCCAGCGCGCGTGATCAGCTTGCCTCACTGTCAGCGACTCCAAGGATGCTGCGCTCATATGACCTGCCAGTGCCACGTGATGGCGCGGCACGCACGGCCGCGGATCTTCTCTCGCTTGAGGGGATTACGCTGGCACGGCTGCGGGCGGTGTGGCCGGAACTGGGGCAGATCCCCGGCCAGCTGCATCAGCAGCTGGAGGCGGATTGTCGCTATGCCAGCTATGTGCAGCGTCAACGCGCGGATATTGATGCGCTGAAACGCGACGAGGCGATGAAAATCCCGGCAGATTTGGATTTTTCTGCTGTCGGCGGTCTGTCGGCTGAAGCCTGTGACCTGCTGACACGCCACCGCCCCGATACAATCGCCCAGGCAAACCGCCTGCCCGGGATGACGCCGGCAGCTGTTCTGGCGGTGCTACGGCATCTGAAGCGGCCTTCTGCCACACCATCCATCATGGGTGACCATACAGCGCAGCTGGCTGGCAAAGTACAGTGACTTTGGGTGATTCCGGGCAAATCCCGCTTGATCGCAGAGTGGTCGATCAACTTAATGTTTCACGTGAAACAATCGACCAGCTGGCTGCCTATCTGGCCCTCCTTGCGAAATGGCAGCCGCGGATCAATCTTGTTTCCTCGGCGACGCTGGCCGATGCCTGGCGCCGGCATATCCTTGATTCGGCACAGCTGGCGGGTTTTCTCCCTGAGAATGGCGCCCACATCCTCGACATTGGCAGCGGCGCGGGTTTTCCCGGGCTTGTGCTGTCGATCATCACTGACAATCAGGTAACCTTGGTCGAGTCGGACCAGCGCAAATCAGTCTTTCTGCAGACAGTTATCCGCGAATTGGGTTTGACGGCCACTGTCAGGAACGAGCGGATCGAGGCGATTCCAGCACTGGGTGCCGGCATAGTGACAGCACGGGCGCTCGCCTCCGTCGAGCGACTGCTGCTGCTGCTGGACAGACAGCTGCCCTCTGTTGAGAGATGCCTGTTTTTAAAGGGCGCTTCGCTACAAGAGGAATTGACCGCTCTGCAAAGCTACCCCAATATGGTTCATCGCATTCACCCAAGTGTAACGAGTCAGGATGGGGCGATCCTTGAACTCAACACGACTCGCCATCCTGATCTGGAGCTGTAACATGGCTGCCTCACCGCGAATTGTCGCTGTTGCCAATCAAAAGGGTGGCGTTGGCAAAACAACAACATCGGTCAATCTGGCGACAGCGCTTGCCGCCTGTGGGCGCAGGGTTTTGTTGATTGATTTCGACCCACAGGGAAATGCCAGCACCGGGCTTGGCATTGCTGACCGTGAATTCAACAGCTATCGGCTGGTCACATCGGGCTGCACGGCGCGCGAGGCGGTGCAATCGACTCTGGTGCCACGATTGGACATCATCCCCGCAGTGGTTGATTTATCAGCAGCCGAGGTCGAGTTGACGGATATGGAACGCTGGGAGTATCAGCTGGCGGGCGGGATATCTAAAATTTGTCATGATTATCAATATGTTATTATTGATTGTCCACCATCCCTGGGAATGCTCACGGTGAATTCACTGACGGCAGCCACCTCTGTCCTGGTGCCGCTGCAATGCGAATTCTATGCGCTTGAGGGTTTGACGCAGCTGATGCACACGATTGAGGCTGTTCGCGCCGGACTCAACCCGCATCTGTTGATGCAGGGCATTGTTCTGACGATGTATGACACGCGCAACAGATTGTCGTCGATGGTGGCCAATGATGTGCGCGGCCATCTGGGGCATCTGGTCTATGATACGGTGATCCCCCGCAATGTGCGGGTGTCAGAAGCCCCGTCCTTTGGCCAGCCTGTTTTGATGTATGATCTGAAATGCCCGGGATCACAGGCCTATGCGGCGTTGGCTGCCGAGGTGTTGACCCAGGAAAGGCAAGCCGCATGAGTGACAAGAAAAAAAACCGGACACAAGGCACAAAACGAAGTGGCAACCCGGCGCCCAATCGTGGATTGGGGCGGGGTTTGTCATCCCTGCTTGGTGATGTGGGAGTGGCTGCTGCTGCTGGTATTGCCGTGCCAAAGAGTGATGCTCCGGCTCCGGCTCCGGACAGACTGTCCGGCTTGAGTGAGATTCCAATCGAATGGATCAACACTGGTCCCTGGCAACCGCGGCGTGTCTTTGCCCAGGATGCGCTGGCCGAGCTGGCTGACTCGATCCGCCAGAAGGGGATCGTCCAGCCAATTCTGGTTCGTCCCAGCCCCGACCGGCCCACACGGTTTGAGCTGATCGCCGGGGAGCGGCGCTGGCGCGCGGCGCAGCTGGCACAACTTCATATCGTGCCGGCCATCGTGCGGGATTTTACGGATGCCCAGGCCTATGAAATTGCGTTGATTGAGAATGTCCAGCGGGCTGATCTATCGGCGATTGAAGAGGCGCAGGGCTATCAGAAATTGCTGGCTCACCATGACTATACACAAGAGCAATTATCTGAAATCATTGGAAAATCAAGAAGCCACATTGCCAATCTTCTGCGCCTTCTGACATTGCCTGAAACGGTTCAGGATATGGTGATGGAAGGTCTGCTTTCGATGGGCCAGGTTCGCCCTATCATCAATCACAAGGATTGCATGGCATTGGCCCGGCAGATCGTGAAAAAAGGCCTTTCCGCCCGCCAGGTTGAGGCATTGGTGAAAAAGGGCGATGGATCACGCGTGCAGACAGGTCCGCCGGAAAAATCTGCCAATATTCGAGATCTCGAGGAAAAGGCAAGCACCGCTACCGGTGTCAATGTGACGATCGAGTGGGATGAGAACAGGGATATTGGCTCGGTGCATCTGAAGAATTGCTCGCATGACCAGCTGGAGAACATTCTTGTCAGGCTGGGTGTGATGTAGCACCGGGACGGGTCAGCGGAGGCTTTTTGCCCGCAGCGACAATCCCAGCAGACATTGTGAACAGATCACCCGCTCATCGAGACCACCAGATTTGATTGACAGCTCGGCGTCCTGAAGCCGGTTCAGCGCATCACCTCCATGGGTGTCACGCCAGCATTGCACCTGTGAGATCATTTTGCCCTGTAATTTGAAATGCACCGGGGGGCGCAGGGTGCGGATGGCCGCTGCCGCTGCGGTACCGTTGGCCATCGCCAATGCCGCCATCTCGATTTGCCGGAAATAGCCCTGGCACCCCCGCAACACCATGATCGCACTCATATCCTCATGCCATGCCTTGGCAAGCGCCTGTTTCAGTGCGCTGCTGTCGCCATCGGCGGCGGCGCTGGCGATATCGGTGATGGTCAGTGTCGCGCTGTCACCAAGAGCCAGCGACACATCATCAAGTGAGAGTGACCCGCCCTGTCCGGCGAACAGCGCCAGCTTCTCGATTTCCATTCTGGAAACCATGCGGTTGCTGCCCAGTCGAGAGGTGATCAATCGAATGGCGTCTTCGGCGATGGTGATCTGATCACGTGCCATGATCTGCTGGACGAGGGTGGCAATATCGGCATCACTGTCCTCATAGCAGCCAATCGCCGCGGCATTGTCCGCCCCTTCAAAGAGCTTGACCACAGCATGTCTCGTCGTCGTATCGCTTGCCTCGACCACCACGAAGGACGCGCTGAGATCACTGGCCAAAGCCAGTTTGCAGGCTTCGAGCAGATCACTGCCCCGGCCCTTTACCATGACGAGGCGGACATCGCTGTACATTGCGATTGAGGCGGCAGCATCAGCGACGAGGCCGGGCTCACGTACAAGCTGATCGCCATCGAGACGGGTGACGGAAAACACATCATCGGGGTCGGCGGCATAGAGCAGTGCCAGTGTCTTGCTACGTTCGGCTATCAGCCCGGCGTCTGTTCCATGAAGCAGAGCCGCACGGATTTCTGCTGGCGGCTGTCTGAGAAAGGTCGATATTTGCCTTGGTGGCACTTTCATCAGTCATCACGGGCGATAAAAAACAGCTGCATCCGATTGGCGACACGATCTGCTAGAAGTCTGGCAAGCCTTTCTTGCCCCTGTGTTTCGGATTCATCCTGTCCATAATAGGAGGAAACGGCACCAAGCGTCGCATTTGTCGAAATTGCATCCTTCAACTCGGTCTCACCGGTCGAAAGATTGGTCAGCGTGAACGACACCGACATAGTCATTTTTTTCAGCGTTGACGACGAACCGACAACCGACAGGGTGCTGGCTGAACTGACCGAGAGCTTGGAGTTTAGCGCATGGGTGGGTGTGACCCCGGGGTCCATCATCAGCTGACCCTTTAGCTGGCGAGTGTAAATCTGTCCCACGCGCCCGGAAGAGGTGGCCACCTGAATGCTGGCGATCTGGTTGTAATCGCTGTATGAGAGTGTACGAACCCTGAAGTCACCGCAGGCAGTTACGGTCAGCAGCAGCAGCAGGGATAGTGTTTTAAACCACGACATTTATGATCCTATTGGGAACAACGATCACGCGCTTGGGCGTCTGATTCTCAAGATATCGTACTATCGCGGGTGATGCCAGTGCCGCATCCTCGGCTTCCTGCTTGGGGCAATCGCGCGCCAGCGAGATCGTGTCCCGCAGCTTGCCATTAACCTGCACACCAATTTTGATAATATTATCGGCAATCAGGCTGTCGTCGGCTGTTGGCCAGCTGCTGTCGGCCAGCATTGTCTGATGCCCCAGCATTTCCCACAATTCCTCGGCAATGTGGGGTGCAAGTGGCGCGATAAGCTGTACCAGTGTCTCGACAGCGAAGCGCCGCGCCGCAGCAACCGAGGGTGATTCGCCCTTGGTGTCGGCGATGGCATTGGCCAATGTATGCAACTGCGCAACGGCGCGGTTGAAGCGGAATCCCTCAATGTCCCGGGACAGGCCATCAATGGCTTTGTGGGCGGCGCGAACCAGCTCCATTCCGTCGCCGTCTGTTGGTTGTGGTGTGCCAATGTTGGGGAGGGTGTTGTCATTGGCCATTCGATAGACACGTTTGAGAAAGCGTGACGCGCCCTCGACGCCGGATTCAGTCCATTCCATATCGCGTTCCGGCGGCGAGTCTGACAGCATAAACAGGCGGGCAGTATCGGCGCCATAGGATTCGATGATGATTTCAGGGTCAACGACATTGCGCTTTGACTTGCTCATCTTCTCGATCCGGCCAGCCTTTACGGTCTCGCCGGTTTCGCCATGCCGCCAATCGTCACCATCCTGGGTGACCTCAGTGGGGAACAGCCATTTGCCATTCCTGTCTTGATATGTCTGGTGACAGACCATTCCCTGTGTCATCAGCCCGGCAAAAGGCTCGGCAAGGTCAAGATAGCCAACCTCGCTCAGCGCGCGGGTGAAAAAGCGGGAATAGAGAAGATGCAGGACAGCATGTTCGACGCCGCCGATATACTGATCGACAGGCAACCAATATTCGGCCGCCTCGCGGCTGAACCCATGGGCGCTTTTTGGGTCGGCATAGCGCAGGAAATACCACGAACTCTCAAAGAATGTATCAAAAGTGTCCTGTTCGCGGACCGCCGCCTTGCCACAGGATGGACAGCTGGTGTGTTTCCAGCTGGGATGATTGGCCAATGGGTTGCCCGGTTTCGAGAAATCGACATCCTCGGGCAGGGTGACCGGCAGATCTTCCGCCGGCACTGGCACCGCGCCACAATCATCACAATAGATGATGGGGATCGGACAGCCCCAATAACGCTGGCGTGATACACCCCAGTCACGAAGCCGGAATGTAGTTTCACCGCTGCCGGCCCCAACCGCCTCAAGGGCGGTTATGGCCGCCTGCTTGCCTGCTTCGATGTCAAGCCCGTCCCAGTCACCGGAATTGATTAACTTTCCTGGTCCAGTATAGGCTTCCTCGGTGATTTTAAAATCTGCCTGATTCATTTCTGGCGGCAAAACGACAGGCTTTACCGGCAGATCATAGGCCCTGGCAAAATCAAGATCCCGCTGGTCATGGGCTGGACATCCGAAGATGGCACCGGTTCCATATTCCATCAGGACGAAATTAGCGATATGGATGGGTAGTTTTTTGCCGGCAAGCAGTGGATGCTCAACCGACAGGCCGGTGTCAAAACCCCGTTTTTCGGCTGTTTCAACCGCCGCTTCCGATGTTCCAAGTTTGGCACATTCTGCGATAAAATCGGCGGCGTCCCTGTTGCTCTCTCCAAGGGCCAGGGCCAGCGGGTGATTTGCCGCGACGGCAATGAAAGACGCGCCAAACAATGTATCAGGACGGGTGGTAAAAACCTCAATGGCGTCCATTGGCACAGTGTCGCCACTCAGTCTGAATTCGACACGCGCGCCCTCTGATTTGCCGATCCAGTTTTGCTGCATCAGGCGCACGCGGTCAGGCCAGCGCTCCAGCGTTTCAATCGCGGCGAGAAGGTCATCGGCATATTCGGTGATTTTCAGAAACCATTGTGACAGGCGCCTTCGTTCGACAATGGCACCAGAGCGCCATCCGCGCCCATCAACAACCTGCTCATTGGCGAGAACGGTATTCTCCTCCGGGTCCCAATTGACCCAGCTTTCCTTGCGATAGGCGAGGCCCTTTTCGAGGAATTTGAGGAACATCAATTGTTCATGCTGGTAATAATCCGGCTCACAGGTGGCAAATTCCCGGTCCCAGTCATAGGCAAGTCCCATGCTTTTCAGCTGAACCCGCATGGATGCAATGTTTTCGCGTGTCCAGCTTCCCGGATGGGCGCCGCGCTCGATAGCGGCGTTTTCTGCTGGCAGGCCAAAGGCATCCCAGCCCATTGGGTGCAGAACATTGAAGCCCTTTGCACGGCGAAAGCGTGCAACGACGTCACCCAGCGTATAATTGCGGACATGCCCCATATGTATCCGGCCTGACGGATAGGGAAACATCTCCAGCACATAATATTTCGGCTTTGTTCTGTCCGACGAGGCAGCGAATGAATTTGCCGCTGCCCAGCGGGTTTGCCATTTTTTTTCAATAGCAGGTGCGTCATACTGAACCATGGTCATTACCCCAACATGGCAGGTCATACAGGGGGCTGCCCATACAGCTCGCTGCTAATTTCAAACTATTCCACGGTGGCTTCAATGATTGAGGACCGTAATTCGCGAGCACGAGTTAGAATTAAATCTTCAAGCTTTCTCTCAAGGTCTTCATCCCGTCCTGATTGGACCCACAAGTCGTTAATAAGATTTTGCACATAAACTCGCGCTGATACAGCATCTGAACGTAATTCCCGCCCAACTACGAACACGGCTATTTTAATCCTCTGCGATGTGTCGCTTGGTAGTGAGTACCAATCAGTGACGATTGAGCCGCCGAAAGTATCAATGTCTCCCAATGGAACAAATGACACGACATCTAAAGAGGCTCGCCAGAGGAGCGCATTTACTGGCATCCCTTCGCTTTGCTGAGTTTTACCAAAAAATTCTGAGAGCTTTGTCCCACCACTTTTACCAGTAATTATTGATACCGGCCCCTCGTCTATTTTGGGTCTTGGAGCTTCTACCGTGGAACACCCCAGGGTTAATGCGAGTAAAGGTAAAAAAAATAACTTGGAATAAAACATTTGTTAATTTTCTCCAAAAAAAGGGGGCCGTTTCCAGCCCCCTTACAATAGTCTATTTCACATCAATTAGAAAGAGATGTTGAGGTTCACGCTAGTACGGCTAGCAGATGTGCTAGTTGTAACGTTCGAAGAGTTTTTAAGGTCTTGCTCGTTGTGTGTTACATGCAAGACCATACCAGGTGTGACGGTGTAGGAAATACCAACACCGGTATCTGTCATTTCGTAAGCGGTGTCTTTGTCGTCATCACCTGATGCTGAGTAAGCAGTCAACGTTACAGAATCTGACACAACGTATGAAACGCCAACACCTGTTCCAACCATTGCCTCTGTGACAGTGTCGCCAGTGTCTTTCTCGTTTTGAGCCATTGTGATTGTGGCGTTTCCGAGGCCAATTACAACACCAAGAGACTGAGCATTTACGTTTGTCGCCGCTGTTCCAGTGTCATTGTCCATAGTTGCATACTTCAGAGTCACAGACGCACCTGCAGCTTCGGTAACAAACTTGGCACCATAATATGTGGCTTCTGCTGCGCCGGTGTCACCGCGACCAACGGCAAATGAGAAACCGCCCATGGCTGGTGATGTGTATGTGAGGTCTGGATCGCCGATGTGCTCGTCAGCCGGCAGGGCTTGGTAATCTGTCAAGTTTTGAGCAGCAGTACGTCCAGCAACCCATGTCACTGTTCCTTCGTCTGGTGTCACGTCAACAGCGGTTGCAAAGCCTGACATGCTCTCACCGAGTGCCGCGAAACCGATCGTACCAAAGTCACCAGAAACTGTAGCACCCACTTCTTCAGTTCCAGCCTCGCTAGTGTTTACACTGGCAGAAACCGCCATTCCATTATCGAGTGTAGATGAAAATGAAATGTTGTAATCAAGGTTGTCGGTGTTCAGCGAGTTTGTGCTGGTTCCGCCTTGAACATCAGATGAAACATAAGCGGCTTCATATCCGCCAGAAATTGACACGTCTGCAGACGCTGCAGACACACCACCAACTGCTACGAGTGCAGTTGTCGCAAGAAGTACCTTACGCATTGTATTCTCCCTTATGGTAGAGATTCATCAACATTATTGTTGCGGTTTGAACATAGGCCCGTGCGTTGCGTGATTACCAATTATTTCTTGTTCTTGGCCAACTGTTTTTCAAAGTGTGTTGCATATTTGCAACATTAAAAAGACAGAGGATTTTTTGCAATATATCAACCCAACGCATTAATAGCCGTTCAAAAACTCGTGTATTAATTAGCGCTGCAATAAACGATGTGTGCTATAAAACCCTAAAAGTGGTCAACGTAATGAAAATCAACGAAATTCTGTCAAATCCACATTGGATGCCAAGCACTATCAGTTTTGAAGAAATTTATTTTGAAGAAATTTCAAAGCACACACTAAAACAATCATCATTTCTTGATCAACGCGCAGTGGGAAAAACAGGGAGGACCATAAAGGTTCCTATTCGGCACCTCTTAGACAGCTGTCATTTAATCGATGCCGAAGGATCAATTAACCATATTTTTCACATATCACATGTTGGATCGACATTTATTTCAAAACTATATGATGAGTTTTTTTCTGCAACTGTTTACCGAGAGCCAACCGTCTTCAAGGGTCTGGCGTTTTTATGTCGTGAGACAAAAAATGGCGTAACACCATTT
>JAYNHH010000001.1:14387-205329 GCA_038107835.1 Alphaproteobacteria bacterium | reverse complement strand
TCTTCGCAACAATCTTCATACCAACCATCAAGGCCGGCGTTGGCGTAGCCGCCTTTTTCTGTTTCATGTTCTCGTGGGTTGAGCTTTTGCTGGCAAAAACCCTCACAGCTGTTGCCGCGAAACCAATCGCCGCAACAATGACAAAGACGGCATCCAGCGCTGGCTATGAGTTGGGTCTGTTGGCGGCAGCTGGCACGTTGACAATCATCCCGGGAGCGATCGTTATTTACTTTGTCAGAAATTACATCGCCAAGGGCTTTGCGATGGGGAGGGTATAATGCTTACCTGGATGGCATGGACATGGCCGACTGCCTGTGTGTTCGCTGGGATTTTTTCTGCAATGGCGGTGTTGATCATCCTCGAGATACGCTATCCAGGCGGTCAGGAACGGCGGGGCATTCTCGGATTGACAACAACACGTGGTGACAGGCTGTTCATCTCGTTGCTGGGCAGTGCCTATATTTTTCTTGCATGGCTTGGTCTTGTTGGCACACCTTTATGGTGGCCGCTTGGCCTTTCAATTTGTGGGAGTGCTTTCTGTTTCTGGAAAGTATGAATTTTAAATGGGCAAAAATTACATTCTGGCAATTGATCAGGGAACAACATCGACCCGGGCAATTGTCTTCGATCAGAAACTTCAGCCGCTGGCGACAGCTCAGGAAGAATTTGCCCAGCATTTTCCGCACTCCGGCTGGGTCGAGCATGACCCGGAGGATCTGTGGTCAACGACGGCCGCCATGTGCCGTCAGGCGCTTGAGCGCGAACATATAAACGCCGGCGACATTGCCGCCATCGGCATCACCAATCAGCGTGAAACGACGGTGGTCTGGAACCGGCATACAGGGCGCGCCATATACAATGCCATTGTCTGGCAGGACCGCCGCACCGCTGATTATTGCCGCAAACTGAAAGAGGGCGGCCATGAGCCAGATGTCACACGTAAGACCGGCCTTTTGCTCGATCCCTATTTTTCGGCAACAAAGCTGAACTGGATTCTTGAAAATGTCGAAGGCGCACGCGCCGCAGCGGACGCTGGCGATCTTCTATTTGGAACCGTTGACAGCTATCTCATCTGGCGGCTTACAGACGGGGCCTCGCATGTAACCGACGCAACCAACGCCGCGCGCACCATGATGTACAACATCTCAGAGTGGTGTTGGGATGATGACCTGTTGGCGTTGTTCGACATTCCCAAAAAGATGCTGCCAGAAGTGCGGGACAGTTCTGGCGAGTTTGGCGTGACACGGCCTGATTTGTTCGGCGGCGCCAGAATTCCCATTCTGGGTGTGGCTGGCGATCAGCAGGCAGCCACCGTTGGCCAGGCCTGTTTTGAGCCTGGCATGGTCAAATCCACCTATGGAACTGGCTGTTTTGCCCTGATGAACACTGGCGACAAGCTGGTTTTCTCAAAAAATAAGCTGCTTACCACCATCGCCTACCAGATCAACGGCAAACCCGTCTATGCGCTTGAAGGCTCGATCTTTGTCGCCGGTGCGGTGGTCCAATGGCTACGTGATGGCCTGAAGATGATCCGGCATGCGTCCGAGACCAAGCCATTGGCCGAGTCCGCCAGTGATACCGAGCAGGTATATTTTGTTCCAGCCTTTACCGGACTCGGGGCGCCCTATTGGAATGCCGACTGCCGCGGTGCCATATTCGGCCTCACCCGGAATACCGGTCCTGCCGAAATTGCGAAGGCGGCGCTTGAAAGCGTGGCTTTTCAAACACGAGATCTGATTGAGGCCATGCGAGAGGATTGGGGTGGATCCGGGCAGGCGGTCCTGCGAATTGACGGTGGTATGGTCGCAAATGACTGGGCTATGCAGGCCCTCGCAAACCAACTCGCGGCGCCAGTTGATCGGCCGACCGTTACCGAAACAACAGCCTCGGGAGCGGCCTATCTTGCCGGACTGGCGGCCGGACTGTGCCCGAAGCCGACAGAATTTGCCCAGCAATGGGTCCTTGAAAAGCGCTTTGAGCCCGAGCAATCAGGCGATCATGCCGATGCGCTTTACGCGGGATGGCAACGCGCCGTTGCCCGGTTGCTGCATGATCCCGGAGTCTGACCATCCAGCAAGGTAATGGTTTTGGGTGCTGTTCATGTTTACGAACGGTTTTACCGTGGCAACTCACCACCGCTCAATCGGGTGATCTCTTCTGCGGTTGTTTTCACTGTTGCGCCGAACTCGGCGATGCGTGAGGGATCGAACCGGTTGCTTGGCCCGGAAATTGACACGCCCGCAACGGGTTGTCCTGTTTCATCATAAATAGCGCTGCCGACGCAGGACATGCCGATGAAACGCTCTTCACAATCGAAGGACCAGCCGCGCTCCCGCGTTGTGTCAAGATCAGCAAAAAGAGCGTCAGTGGTTACATGTGTATGATCGGTGAAGCCCGGCAGCCCTACCTGTTGCAACAGTTGCACAACCACCTCGCGGGGCAATGCCGCCAGAATGGCCTTGCCTGTGCCCGATGCGTGCATTGGCGTTCGTGTACCCGGCGGAAAGAAGGCGCGGATCGGATTTCCAGTCTCGATCTGTCCAACGAACACCACCTGGTGTCCGTCAGGTATCGCAAGATTTGCGGTCTCATCTGTTGCCTCGACAAGTTTCCGCATCGCCATCAGGCCAATTTCGGTGAGACCCTTGTTTTTCAGAAAGACCGAGCCAACGCGAAACGCCTCCAATCCAACTGAATATTCCTGTCGCACCTCATCCAGATCAACAAACCCATGCATCTGCAGTGTGGCAAGAATGCGATGCGCTGTTGGCGTTGGCACACCGGCAATCATTGCAAGGTCGGTCAATGTCGATGACCGTGACAATGACAGGGCTTTCAGCAGATTCAAGGCGCGGTCAAGAGATTGCAGCGTATTGGCATTAGCATCCCGAAAGGGGTTTCTCGGCCGGCCACGCTGCCGCTTTACCTGATCCGCCATCGCCCCTGCCCTAACATCTCCGCCTCGCTGTTACTCTATATTAGTAAATTGTGATTTTCTGCAAAAAAGGACCTGGCCCCGTCATTCATCAGGCACCCGGGGTGACCTAGAGGGATATTTTCATCGCCAGCCCCCGGGCGTCAGCCACTTTGACCGCAGCCGATGCAACGGCCAGATCCTGAAGACCCACGCCGGTACCATCGAACAGGGTCACATCATCATCGCCGATCCGGCCCTGGTTCTGGCCATTGATGACGTCACCAATCGGTGTGATGTCATCTGGCTTCAGGATATTCAGGACAAATGCGTGCTGCGCTTCACCAATGCTGATCGACTGCGCAATCTCATCGGTAAAGACCCGCGCCCTTGCCATAATTTCCGGATCAATTTCCTGCTTTCCCTTCGTATCGGTTCCCATGCAGGCGATATGCGTCCCCGGCCGAATGTCGGCATCTGCCAGCAACGGCCCAAACGCCGAGGTGATGGTGATAATGACATCTGCATTGGCTGCAAGCTGCGCGGAGGAGACGGCCTCAAATTCGAGGCCAAGACCCACAGCCACAGTCTCAAGCTGTTGGAGCTTTTCCGGGCTTCTATTCCACGCAACCACTTTTTTGAAATCGCGCTGCGCGGCAGCAGCACGCAGTTGAAAGGCTGATTGATGACCAGCCCCAACCATACCAATAACCTCTGCATTCCTTCGCGCAAGATGGGCAATGGAAACCGCCGATGCAGCGGCAGTGCGCACAGCGGTAAGGTAATTGCCACCAACCAATGCCTGCAAAATTCCAGTATCTGGATCGAACAGAAAAATTGTCGATTGATGATTGGTCAGACTATTGTCGGCATTATGTGGCCAGTAGCCACCCGACTTCACACCAAGAACAAGCCCGGCGCTGTCAAAGCCGGACTTGAAACCATAGAGCGCATCAGCATGGCCAATGGCCTGTCTGACAACTGGAAAGTTCTGGGCCTGCCCCCTGGCCATTGCCGCAAATACAGCTTCCACAGCATCAAATGCGACTGTCTGGTCAATCACCTGCTGACACACAGCCTCGCTGACAACCAGCATATCTCCATCTCCACGCTCACTCATCAGACCCCATCCCGTTGCTTGTGGTTGCCGTGTTAATAGGCCTTTCCCCGTGCCGATACAGGCCAGACCACCTCGACCTTGCCACCACGAACCCCCACATACCAATCATGGACATTGCATGTTGGGTCACAATGGCCGGGTACCAGTTTCAATTTTTCATTGATTTTCAGCACAGCGTGCGGATCCGCCACAACACCATGCTCATCTGAGCATTTCACATATTCAACGTCCGTCCGGCCAAAGATGACAGGCAAACCCGAATCCACCGACTGCGCCTTCAGGCCAGCATCGACAATGGCCTTGTCAGCCTTCGCATGGCTCATCACAGAGGTCAGGATGAACAGAGCATTTTCCCATTCACCCTGATCAATGCGGTTTCCCTCAGCGTCGAGGATGCGTCCGTAATCAGCATCCATGAACGCGTAGGAACCGCACTGCAGTTCATTGAAAACCCCAGAATTTCCTTCAAAGTAATAGGAGCCGGTGCCACCGCCACCGACGATATCGCAGCTTAACCCCTCATCCTTGAGAGCGGCCACGGCATCCTTGACCATTGTTACCGCTATATCGATTTTTGCTTTGCGGTCCTGATAGCTGTCGAGATGCTGCATCGCCCCCTGATAAGCCTGCAAGCCGGCGAATCTCAATCCTTCTGCCGCATCAATCGCCTTGGCAATGGCCACAACATCCGGGGTCGTCGTGACACCACAACGACCTGCACCACAGTCAATTTCGACAAGACATTCAATCTGCGTTCCATGGGTAATGGCAGCTTCCGAGAGGTCCTGCACATTCTCGATATCGTCAACGCAGCAGATAGCCCGCGCACCCAGCTTTGGAATGCGCGCAAGCCGGTCAATCTTCGCTGGATGCCGAACCTGATTTGAGACAAGAACATCCCTGATGCCACCCCTGGCAAACACTTCGGCTTCTGATACCTTCTGACAGCAGACACCAACAGAATTGCCAAGCCGCTCCTGTAAGAGTGCCACATCAACAGATTTGTGCATTTTCCCATGCACACGGTGCCGGACACCCATCTGTTTGGCAAAATTGCCCATCTTCACGATGTTACGTTCCAACGCATCCAAATCAAGCACAAGACATGGTGTCTGGATTTCAGACTCATCCATTCCAACGGCAGCCGGGACATCATATCCGACCTCCAGATCCTCAATTTTTACCTGTTCATTCATTTCAACATCTCCTTTAACCGCAGCCCCTTCAAAGACCGCCTTCACCTGTCTCAACCCAGGGGAGCCTGTCCATATCAACATTACCACCGGTGATGATGACACCAATACGTCTACCGCGATAGATAGCCGGGTTGCGCAAAATAACTGCAAGTGGAACAGCACAGCTTGGCTCAATAACCATCTTCATGCGTTGCCATGTCAGCTTCATTGCCGCGATGATCTCCTGCTCGCTCGCGGTCTGCACATCAGTGACAAAATTAGACACAAAATGCCACGTGTTTTCCTTGAGCGGCACTTTCAAGCCATCTGCAATGGTAATGGGGGCATCATCAGCAATGATTTTGCCGGCTTGAAACGACCGTGCTGCATCATCTGCCTGCTCAGGCTCGGCAGCATAGATATCTGTATCGGGAGCGAGGTTGGACAATGTCAGGCAGGTCCCGGAAATCATTCCCCCACCACCAATCGGCGCAACCACCGCATCCAGCCCCTCAACCTGCTCCAGCAACTCTGCAGAACAGGTTGCCTGTCCGGCAATCACGCGTGGATCATTATATGGATGCACAAAATCCGCACCGGTGCTGGCATGCACCTTGGCAAAGACCGCCTCACGGCTTGTTGTCGAAGGTTCGCATTCAGTAATCAAGCCGCCATAGCCGCGCACCGCTGCCTTCTTTGCCTCTGGCGCAGAATGCGGCATCACAACATGGCAAGGTATGCCCCGCCTGCCCGCTGCATAGGACAGGCTGAGCGCATGATTGCCTGAAGAATGTGTCGCCACACCGTTGGCCGCGATATCGTCGCGCAAGCCAAAAACAGCATTTGTAGCACCGCGCACCTTGAAAGCCCCAGCCTTCTGGAAATTTTCACATTTGAAAAACAGCTCGGCTCCAGTCAGATCGTTCAGGAAGCTGGACGTCAGAACGGGCGTGTAATGGATATGATCCCTGATCCTTTCATGCGCCCGCCGCATGTCCTCCATGGTCAGATCGGCTGCTGTCATATGCTCTGCCATTATCTTCTATTCCCTTTCTCTACGCAGCCAGCCTGCCCACACCAATCCGACTTTCCCGGAAATAGCCCTGGGCTGCGGCAACCCCATTTCCCAATTCAACGGGATAATCCAGATCGGCCATCGCCATTTCCATCGTCGCAAGGCCAGACAGCACCATGACATCGGTCAGGCTGCCAAGGTGACCAATACGGAACGCCTTGCCGTTCAACTCACCAAGCCCAACACCAAATGAAACTCCATATCCATTGAACGCATGCTGGGTCAGCAAGTTGCTGTCAAAACCCCGTGGGGTCAGAATGACGCTAACCGTATCTGAATATAAATCCGGTGACGATGCCACCAGTTCGAAACCCCAGGCCGACACCGCACGGCGCACACCCTCAGCCATACGGAAATGCCTGGCATAGACATTGCCCAGCCCTTCTTCACTCAGCATCGTAAGGCTCTCGCGAAGCCCTGCCATCAGGTTCATCGGTGGTGTATAGGGGTAGCCCCCCTCATCTGTTGCCCTGATCATGTCTCTGAAATCAAAAAAAGTGCGAGGCAAACTTGCCTGCTCCATGGTGTCGAGTGCCTTCTGGCTGACTGCGAGGATCGCCATGCCGGTGGCAAGCATGAAACCCTTCTGTGAACCGGCGACAGCGATATCAACGCCCCATTCATCCATCGCGAATGGCATTGAGGCAAGCGAGCTGACACAATCGACAAACAACAGAGCTGAGTGCGTGGCGCTATCCATCGCGTCACGAATGCTGGCAATGTCGGAGCGGACACCGGTGGCTGTCTCATTGTGAGTGATCAGGACTGCCTTGATCTGCTGGCCAGCATCCGCAGCCAGCGCTGCCTCAATCTTGTCTGCCGGGGCGCCATTCCCCCAGACGCAGTCGATCACCTGAACCTCCAGCCCATGACGCTGGCAAAGATCAATCCATCGATGACTGAAAACACCATTTCGAGCCATGAGAACCTTGTCTCCCACGCTCAGGGTGTTGGTGATGGCGGCTTCCCAACCACCGGTACCACTTGCCGGGAAGAACAATGTGCGGGCGCTATCAGTTCCAAAAACCTCTTTTACACCTGCTTGAACCGGCAGCATCAAATCAACGAAATCAGGCGCCCGGTGATCACGTGTCTGGACGTCCATCGCCTGCCGCAACCGGTCAGGAATGTTGGTGGGACCGGGAATGAATAATGGATTTTGATCAGACATAATCTGTCCTTTGCAAACGCGCTTGCTTTTTCGATTGCATGATCATCTACAGTTTCTTCTTTTTTGTAAATTTTTTTAAAATTGTTTTTCATTTTTCCTATAAATTATTTAACAAATTGTTTTTATTAGTTTTATTAATTTTTCTTTTTTGGCATTAAGAAATGTAAGTGTGGTTCCAGACAGGTTCAGGCGGCATGACAAAAGCACTCGCTGGGAAAAGACAAACTTAAGACATTGCTTTTAGAGTTAGGCATGCCTAATGTTATTAGTATATGCAAATGAGCGCCTGTTCACACAAGGAAACCGTGTATTGACACCTGTCATGTCCCCAGCGATGGCTGCTTGGCGCAGCATCCATGTAGCGCAGATCGCTATCTGCGTCCTGCTGTGCGCCACCTTTGGCACTCTGGCCAGTTCGATCGTGCATGCGGATGAGAAGTTCAAGGCAGTTACCACGTTTACCGTAATTGCAGATATGGCACGCAATGTTGCTGGCGACGCAGCTGTCGTCGAGTCGATCACCAAGCCAGGATCTGAAATTCACCGCTATTCACCGACCCCACGGGACATACTGCGCGCGCAAGATGCTGATCTGGTTCTCTGGAACGGGATGAATCTTGAATTGTGGTTTGCGCAGTTTTTCGATCATCTGAATGACGTGCCGCAGGCCACCCTCTCAAACGGTGTGCAGGCACTTGGCATTCGCGAGGGCAATTATGCGGGAAAGCCCAATCCCCATGCCTGGATGTCACCCGACAATGCGATGATCTATGTCGACAACATCGTCAGCGCTTTTTCCAAACATGACCCGGAGCATGCCGAAATCTATCGCCGCAATGGTGACGCCTATAAAGCCCGCATAACCTCCGTCATCGCGCCAATCCGGGCGCTGGTTGACACCATTCCGAGCGACCGGAGATGGCTTGTCAGCTGTGAGGGTGCCTTTACATATCTGGCCCAC
Organism: Alphaproteobacteria bacterium; assembly: GCA_038107835.1. Classification (GTDB taxonomy): domain Bacteria; phylum Pseudomonadota; class Alphaproteobacteria; order Puniceispirillales; family Puniceispirillaceae; genus MED-G116. Next base: position 196,913 of record JAYNHH010000001.1, on the reverse strand, counting down.
GACCTTGGGCTCAAGGAACTTTATTTGTGGCCAATCAATGCAGATCAACAGGGAACGCCACAGCAGGTTCGCAAAGTCATTGATGGTATCCGCACCCACAACATCCCTGCTATTTTCTGTGAAAGCACGGTCAATAATGACCCAGCCAGACAGGTAGCACGTGAAACCGAGGCCACCTATGGCGGCATTCTATACGTCGACAGTCTGAGCAGCGCTGACGGCCCCGTTCCCACCTATATTGATCTGCTGCGTGTCACGACCTCAACCATAGTCAATGGTTTGGTGGAGGCTTTGTGATGGACAATGAAACAGACATTGCCATCGCAGTTCGTGACCTGACAGTCCGTTACAAAAATGGGCATACCGCATTACATAACGCAAGTTTTTCCATAAAAAAGGGCACCATAAGTGGTCTGGTAGGGGTAAATGGCGCTGGCAAATCCACACTTTTCAAGGCGTTGATGGGGTTTGTCCCAATTGCCGAAGGTGACATCACCATCCTTGGAAACTCGGTAAACCAGGCGCTGAAATCACGCCTGATTGCCTATGTGCCGCAATCAGAGGAAGTTGACTGGTCCTTTCCAGTACTGGTGGAGGATGTGGTGATGATGGGCCGCTATGGCCATATGGGTCTGCTGCGCATCGCCAGTGCCGCAGACCATCTTGCCGTAGACGAGGCGTTGGACCGTGTTGGCATGAGTGCCTTCCGGCACCGACAGATTGGTGAGTTATCCGGCGGGCAGCGAAAGCGTGTCTTTATTGCCCGTGCACTCGCTCAACAGGGTCAGGTCATCCTGTTGGATGAACCTTTTACCGGGGTCGATGTACAAACCGAAGATGCCATCATCACCCTGTTGCGCGCACTTCGTGATGAGGGGCGGGTAATCCTTGTCTCGACACATAATCTGGGGTCGGTGCCAGAATTCTGCGACCATGTTGTCATGGTGAATGGCACGGTGCTGAACCACGGACCAGTGGCGACAAACTTTACCCACGAACATCTCGAGTCGGCATTTGGTGGGGTGTTGCGGCATCTTGTGATTGGCGGCAAGGATCTCCACGACGATATGGACAGCCGGCAAGTGTCCATCCTGACGGATGATGAGCGCCCCCTTGTGACCTATGACGGCAAACACCAAACAGCACGCGGCAAGGAAGAGGCCGATGGTTGAGACCTTGCTGTTGCCCTTCAGCTATGGCTACATGACAAATGCGATGTGGGTCAGCGCTCTCGTTGGGGGTGTCTGCGCCTTCCTGTCCGCCTATCTTATGCTCAAAGGCTGGTCACTGATCGGCGATGCACTGTCCCATTCCATTGTGCCAGGTGTCGCGCTGACCTACATGATCGGCCTGCCTTTCGTGATCGGTGCATTTTTTTCAGGTGGACTCGCTGCAGGTGCAATGCTGTTTCTCAAACAGCGGACGGCGTTAAAGGAAGATGCTGTCATCGGGTTGATCTTCAGTTCCTTTTTCGGTTTGGGGCTGTTTCTGGTATCGCTGTCACCAACATCAGTTGATGTGAACACCATCACGCTTGGCAACATTCTGGCGATTACCCCTGACGACACGCTGCAATTGCTTCTGATCGCGGTCATTTCACTAGCTGTTCTCATGCTGAAATGGCGTGACCTGATGGTTGTTTTCTTTGATGAGACTCATGCGCGCTCCATTGGTCTGAACCCGGAGAGGCTGAACCTGATCTTTTTCACCATCCTGTCTGCCTGCTGTGTTGCAGCGTTGCAGACGGTTGGCGCCTTTCTGGTGATAGCGCTGGTGATCACGCCGGGCGCAACAGCCTATCTACTGACAGATCATTTCCCGCGTCTGCTGATCCTCAGTGTCATAATCGGAACGGTTTCCAGCTTTCTGGGTGCCTATGCCAGCTTTTTTCTGGACGGTGCGACCGGTGGCATAATCATATGCCTGCAGACCATTCTGTTCGGTCTTGCTTTCCTGCTTGCCCCAAAGCATGGCCTTTTAACGGCACGGAAGCTGACAACTGCACGCTCAGGCTTACAACGATGATCGATGTTCTGCTGCAACCCCTCGCATTCGGCTTCATGCAGAAAGCCTTCATCATTGGCCTGATCATATCCGTGCCGACCGCCTTTCTTTCATGTTTTCTCATCGTCAAGGGCTGGTCGCTGATGGGAGATGCCATAAGCCATGCCATTTTGCCGGGCGTTGTGCTTGCTTATCTGCTGAATCTTCCTTTGATGATCGGGGCGTTTGCGGCTGGCATGTGCTGTGCTCTGACGACGGGGTATGTGGCTGAAAACTGCAGGGTCAAGCGCGACACCATCATGGGTGTGGTGTTTTCAGGAATGTTTGCGCTGGGATTGGTTCTCTACACAGGCATAGAGACCGATGTCCATCTCGACCATATCCTGTTTGGCAACATGCTTGGTGTTGACGGCACTGACTTGCTCACAGCCTTGATGATCTCCATCTGCGTGAGTCTGTTCTTGATGGCAAGATGGTCTGACCTCCTGCTGCAATCCTTTGATCCTGTGCAAGCCAGCGCCATGGGGCTGAATGTTGCGGCCCTGCATTTTGGACTGCTTGCCGCACTGTCCATGACCATTGTCGCCACGTTGAAGGCGGCTGGTCTCATATTGGCAATTTCACTGCTGATCGCCCCCGGTGCGATAGCCTTTCTTCTGACCAGTCAGTTCAAGCGAATGATCCCGATCGCCATTGCAGTAACAATGGCTGCCATGATTGGTGGCATTTACCTCAGTTTCTGGATCGACAGCGCCCCAGCACCGACAGTCATCCTGTTGCTCACGCTGGTTTTTCTTTTTGCCTTTTTTCGCAGAAGCCAAGCAAAACAAATCACCACTGGCTGACGGTCAGCCGAGCTCCCGTCTCTGTGCGGCGATTCTGAAGGGTGCGTTGGGCGCGCCATATCCCTGGTATCCCTCGACACGTTGCACAATCTCAAAGAATAGCTCACCACCCCACGCACGGCTATAGAGCTGGAAAAAACTACCCTTGTCATCTTCATCATAGAGAATATTCATATCCCTCAGCCGGCTGAGAAACGACTCCTCAAGGCCAAAACGGGCGCCGAGGTCATCATAATAATTGGCCGACATCGACAAGGCCTCAAATCCACGCTCCGAGAGTTGCTGGGCGGTGACGAAGATATCCTCGCAGCCAAAGGCAATATGCTGAACAGTAGCGCCGAATGTCTGGCTGATAAAGCGTCCGGCAAGCGTGTTCTGATTTTCGGCACCATTCAATGTAATGCGCAGTTTTCCACTTGTATTTTGAATGGCACGACTGCGGACCAGCCCTCCGGGGTCAACGACATCAACCATGGCCACCTTGTCCACATCAAAAATGGATGTGTAGAACAATGTCCAGGTGAGCATTTCCTCATACTTCATCGTTTGCGCGAGATGATCAACTGAGCGCAGGCCCACCCCTTCAAAGGTGGTGGTACCGTTCACTGGCGTAAAATCAACATCCCAAAGCGTTGCCAACTCACTTTCATCGTCAACGAAATGGACAATTCCACCCCCCACACCTTTGATCGCGGGGATCGAGAGTTCACCGGCAATATCTGCTGTTTTAACCATCTCCGCCCCCAACTCACCTGCGCGCGCAATGGTGTCGGAAGCATTGTCGACACGCAAAGCCATATCACAGACAGATGTTCCATGTGCCTGATATGCAGAATGTGCAAATCCCGCTTCCTCTGTATTAACCAGAATGTTGATATCGCCCTGGCACCAGCGCGCCACCTGTTTGGAAACGTGATGGCCAGCCAGCTCAAAGCCAAGCGCCTGCAGCGTTGCCGCCAAGCCCTCGGCTTCCTGCTCATTGGAGGTAAACTCAACAAATTCGAAACCATGACATCTGCTGCGCGGAGGCATCGGGGCCACATCGAGGCGAATGTCCGGCTCCAACCGGCACACGTCATCCATCAGGCTTATCAGTGACCGATGCCCGTCCCGCGCAATGGTCAGCGGGCTTCCTCCCCTAAATTGATCATTGAAAATCTCGAGTGATAACGGCCCATCATAGCCTGTTGCCGCAACCGCGCGCATAAAATCAACAACAGCCAGATCACCCTCACCAGGCATGTTGCGGAAATGCCGGGACCAGTAGAACAGGTCCATGTCAATTCTAGGCGCATCCGCAAGCTGTACAAAAAATATCTTGTCGCCGGGTATCGAACGGATGGATTCAGGATCTATCTTGCGGCCCAGCGTGTGAAAACTATCAAGAATAATCCCTACATTGCTATGGTTTGCCCGGCGAACAACTTCCCACGCATCACGGTGATCGTTGATGTGCCGACCCCAGGCCAGCGCCTCATAACCAATACGTATATTCTTCGCCTTGGCTCGCTCACCCAGCTCAGCAAAATCATCTGCCGCCCGATCAATGCCGCCCAACGCTGCGGGTGAGATGTTTGAGCACACAAGTACCAGATCAACACCAAGATCATTCATCAGGTCAAATTTTCGTTCCGCGCGATCAAAAGCACGGCTGCGATAGGGCTCGGGAAGCCCCTCAAAGTCCCGAAATGGCTGAAACAGCATAATCTCAAGGCCGAAATCACCGACCAACCAGCCAACATCAACCGGAGATCCATCATAGCCGACAAAATCCTGTTCGAAAATTTCGATGCCCGTATAACCGGCCCGCGAGATTGCAGCCAGTTTTTCCCGAAAATCACCGGCAATTGAAACAGTCGCGATTGATGTTTTCAGCGCAGTCTGCATCGTCTGCATGTCGTAACCCCCGCGGCCAGATTAACCGAGCCATAACGGTACCATCCAACAGACCGCGTATCGCGCGCACGCTTGAGGCGAAATCATCAACAAATTAGGCTGCATGTTATTGAGGTGACGATATTAATTTCTGCTTGGCATTGGCACGGTGTAAATGCCACTCCAAGGGTGGAAATATTTTACTATTCTGCCAGCCATTGTGGATCACGTTTTTCCAGAAAAGCCTTGCGTCCTTCATCAGCGTCCAAGCTGTTGATCATCTTCTCAAACGCTGGGTAAGTCGTGGCAAATGCTGTTTCGAGTTCCGTTATTCCTCGCCCTTGATCCATCATCTGCTTCGTTGCTTGCACCGCCAATGGCGCACCCTTGCAAATTTCCTGAGCAAGCGAGAGTGCTCGTGTAAGCGCCGAGCCTGGTTCACATAAAATGTTTACCAGACCAAATCGATAGGCATCTTCAGCGCTAAACATTCGCGCAGTTAACGCCAATTCCTTTGCATGTTTTTCAGAAATCTGTCGCATTAGGCGATGTAGCCCGCCACTTGCGGCTAGTCCAACCCGAGGCTCTGGTAACGCAAAGCGTGCGTTTAAGGCCGCCACACAAAGGTCGCAGGCAAGAACAATCTCGAGTCCACCACCGATGGCGTCACCATTAACCGCGGCAATAACGGGCTTTGTCAAATCAAACCTCTCAGCAAGTCCACCAAAGCCTGAGCGAGGCAGGCTTCCTCTCCGCAAACCAGCCTCAACTGATAGATCAGACCCCGAGCAAAAGGCCTTGTCACCAGCGCCAGTGATTATGGCTACTTGAATGTGAGCATCAGATGAAAATTCATCAAAAACGTCAGCAAGGCACTGGTGTGCTTCAGGGTTCAGAGCATTACGTCGACGCTGGTGGTCAATGGTCACAATTAAAACGCTGTCATGCGTTTTCCAGCTGATGCTGGCTTCCCTGCCATTCATTCGGTGGGTCTCCCGGAACTATGCGTCCATCGCTGCCCTGATATCCTCATCGGCCATCTCGCGACCGAGATATGCCTCAATAACTGCTGGGTCATTCTTGACGAATTCGGGTGTTCCCTCGGAAATCTTCTGCCCGTGGTCGAGCACGCTGATCGTGTCACAGGTGGCCATTACCACTTTCAGGATATGCTCAACAACGACAATGGTCAGATTGTAGCGATCCTTCAAGGTCATGATGGTATCCATCAGATTGTCGACATTGACGGGCGATAGGCCCGCACCCGGCTCATCAAGCAACAGCATCTTCGGACGCATCGCAATGGCCCGGCCAAGCGCCAGCAAACGGCGTTGGCCTCCAGACAGTTCTGCCGCCGGAATCTCGGCATGCTCGGCAAGCCCGATGAATTCAAGCAGCTCGAACATTTCATCTTTGACAATCTGATCCTGTCGACGCACCTCGGCACCATTGAAGAATGGGGCAAACGGGCTGTATTTGGTGTGCGGGTGAAACCCGACCAGAACATTGTCCAACACACTCAATTCACCATATAGCCGAAGCAGCTGAAAGGTTCTGGAAAGCCCCCGTTCCGCAATGTAGTGCGCCGGCTTGCCGGTCACATCAATATTGTCGAACTCGATATGACTTCCCGCATCCGGCTGATAGACACCTGTCAGCAGGTTGAAGAATGTTGATTTGCCAGAGCCATTTGGCCCAATCAGGCCATGCACTGTATTCGGCTCAACTTTGAGGCTCACATCGTTGATGGCCTGCAGGCCGCCAAAGCTCTTGCTCAGATTACGAGTTTCTAGCAGTGCCACCTAGTCTCTCCTCACTTCTACGAATGAACCTGCGGTTACGCTGGAAATCCTCAATCCAGCCACCAATGCCGCGCGGCATGAACATGACCAGCAAAACCATCGACAAACCGAATACCAGAGGCTGGATGACAATCGGCCTGTCCATGAAATAGAAAACCAAATCCTTTGTCTGGTCGTAAGCAATCGCGACGACGATGGCGCCAATGACGCCACCCCACACATTGCCGATGCCGCCCAGAACGACCATCAACAACAGCGTGACCATTTCAATCACGGTAAAATTATTGTGATGCAGATAGCCCGGCGGCATATGCGCAAACAGCGCACCAGCCAGACCGGCATAGACTGCACTCAGGACAAAGGCGAGCAGCTTGTATTTCACCACATTGATGCCATTGACCGAGGCGGCAATGGTGTCCTCACGGATGGCCTGGAAGGCGCGGCCGGTGGCCGAGCGAAGAATTGAGAAAGAGAAATAAATCCCGACAATGGCCGCCGTCATCACAAGATAATAATAGCTTGTAAAGCTGTCGAAAACGAACGAGCCAATTCTTGGCGCGGGGATCATCATCAGGCCCGTACTCGACCCGAGTGCCGGTGTCACAGCGATGAAAATCCGCACCGACTCACCAAGGCCCAATGTTGCCAGCGCGAGATAAGCGCCCTCAAGACGTACTGACGGCAGGCCGACAATCAGACCGGCAAAGGCCGTCACAAGTACCGCTGTTGGAATGGCTGCCCATATCGGCCACCCAAAGCCGAGCGCACCGCCAAACCCTCCCGGTTCGAGGGCAAGTACGGCTGAGGTCACCGCGCCAATTGCGTAAAGGCCGATATGACCGACAGTCACCTGCCCACAAAAACCTTTCACAATGTTCAGACCCACTGCCAGCAGAATGAACAGGCATATCCGGTTTGCCAGATCGATCAGATATTCATTGAAAAGAGTCGCCAGAACAAATGGCAATGGCAACAACAGCGCATAGGCAAGAAGCCATGGCAAAAGCCGGTGGCGTTTTGCCAGACTGTCAATGAAGTCAGCCATGGATGACAGAATTCCCATGAGAATTAGTTCCCTGCGTTACGATAAATTTATAAACAAATTATGGAAATGCCGGGGCAGACGATGCCCCTGCCCCGGCAAGTGATTTTGCATCCGGCCCTATTCGAGACCGAAATCTTCGTCCATGGTCACACGAGCCAGAACCTCTGTTTCAAAGTTCTCACCACCCTTTGTGTAACCGATCAGAACAGCTGTTCTGTTACCGTCACGACACTGAGGCGTTGCGGCGGCACAGAAGCTGATCGGGCCTGAGGCCAGTCCCTCATATCCCTTCACATTGGCAATCGCATCACGAATGGCCGTGCGATCATCAGCAAGTGATCCGGTCAACTTTGCATTCTTCAGGGCCATTTCCATGATCCGAACAAGATCATATGCCTGTGAGAAATCATGGTCAGGTGCATGGATTCCATAGCGTGACCGTGTCATATCGTTGAAGAGCTTCGCGATTGGACGCTGGTCAGCAGCAGAATAGGCTGCGGTGAAGAAAACACCCTTGACTGCGTCACCTGCGATTTTTGGCACAGGAGCATTTGATGCTGATGAAGAACCGATGCGGCGAACATCTTCACCAATACCTGCCTCATATGACTGAACAAGCGCACGTGCCATTGTCTCGGCAAGCGCAGCAACCATGATCCCGTCAACATTTGCAGTCTTGATTTTCTGCATGTGTGAGCGGAAATCGACTTCCTTCTCCTGCACATCAGCAACATAGGCTGGCTCTGCGCCGAACTGCTTTCTCATCTGCTCCTGCATCGCAGCACAGTCATTGACTGATGCGGCATCCGCTGCACAGATATAAGCGATCTTCTTGCCGATGTTCTCACCAACATATTTGGCAGCAACGCCGCCATAGTAGCGGCCAGACACAGGCACGCGGAACACCCACTCACTGCCTTTCTGTGTGATCTTGCCATTGGTTGAATGAGGGATCAGCTGGGCCACTCCTGCCTTTGCAGTGACATCCACAATCGGCAGTGACACTGACGAGCAGGTCGAACCCACCAGCAGATGAACCTTGTCCTGAAAAATAAGTTTATTGGCGTTGGCCACACCCTTGTCTGACTTGCACTCGTCATTCATCAGAGTGGCTTTGATCATGTTGCCATTGATGCCACCAGCTTGGTTGATCGCATCGATCTCATCCATCATCATCTGACCATAGGCTTGGCCATTCTCACTTACCATTCTCATGGTGATACCAACTCTGATATCACCCGCGAAGGCTGCAGCGGCTGTGAAGCCAATACCGGCTGCAACTACACCAGCACACATTCTATTCAGTATTTGCATTTTTTCCTCCAGTTTTGTTGTCAGGTTTAGAACCCTTCATAGCGATTTGTTGATCAATCGCTATGCCTTTACTTTTGCCTCAACCCCCAACAGTCCCGATGGCTTGAACATCAGAACGAGGATCAAGAGCAAAAATGCGTAAATATCCTTGTGACTTGGCGAGATGTAGGCCGCGCCAAGATTCTCAAAAACACCAACCATAATGCCGCCCAGGATCGCACCTGGCAGTGAACCAAAACCACCGACCACAGCGGCGGCAAAGGCTTTCATGAGCATCAGATATCCCATCTCCACCTGAACCGACTGCATCGGCCCGATCAAAACACCCGCAGCCGCAGCGAGGCCACAGGCGAGACCAAAGATCAGGGAGATCATCAAAGGAACATTAATTCCCATCAGATAGGCGATGTCCTTGTTGTGCGCCACCGCGCGAACAGCCAGACCGGTTTTGGTGTGACGCAGGAAGTAATGCAGCGCAGCCATCAGCGCGACAGAAATAATTGCCGTCAACAAATAACTTTCGGGTACTTCGATATCACCGGGAAAGCTCAAACGCGGAATATAGTCAAGATTGGCACGAAACGGCTCAGCTTCAGCACCCCAGATGAAATAGGCGACATTCACCAGCGCCACGGACATACCGAATCCGCAGATGATCATCCCCATGCCGGCAACTGTATAGCCACCGCCAGCGCGCGTCAGGCGCCGGTAAAACACCCTCTCGACAGCCATTCCAAGCAATGCGGTAAGCACCATCGCGCCAATCAGCGCAATCGGGTAGGGAACGCCGACATTGTGCGCGAGGACAAGCCCGAAAAAGGCTCCAAACATATACATCTCACCATGGGCAAAATGCACGATGTCCAGGCCTGAATAGATCAATGAGATGCCAAGAGCGACAATGCCATAGACAACACCGATAGTGACGCCAAAAATAATAAATGCTAACAGCGAGTTATAATCAAAACCCATGTTATTTTTTCCCCGCGTTACTGCGGCTCAGTTCCTGAGCGCCTTTGCTGTATTTGCCACCGACCCACCAAGGAAAGACTCCTTGACCGCCGGATCGCTAATCAATTTTTTTGCCTCACCCTCCATCATGATCACACCATCACGGATGATGTAGCCATATTGGGCAAGGATCAGAGCCATTCGAACATTCTGTTCAACCACCAGAATTGTCACACCGGTCTTGGCAATCCGGTTGATGTTGGCAAAGATCTCCAAAACAACCTTCGGCGCCAGCGCCGCACTTGGTTCATCAAGCATCAACATTTTTGGCTTGGCCATTAGACCACGACCAATCACAAGCATTTGAACTTCACCACCTGACAAAGTGCCAGACAATTGCTTGCGTCGCTCGCGAAGAACCGGGAAAAATTCATAGACCCGTTCCAGATCGGCGAGGGTACCCGCGCGGTCACGCCGCGTGTAGGCGCCAAGCACCAGATTTTCCTCGACCGTCATCGCTGGATAGGCTTCTTTGGCCTGGGTTACCTGAACAAGGCCGAGGCGCATACGCTCATGCGGTTTCATTTTGGAGATAGCAACACCATCGAAGAGCACCTCGCCCTCCATCAGTGGGATCAGTCCTGACACAGCCTTCAATAAAGTGGATTTGCCGGTACCATTACCGCCAAGGAGCGTAACGATCCCACCGGTTGGCACCTGCATGTTTACGCCACGCAATATTTTAAGATTGCCGTAGCCAGCGTGCACATCATTGATCTGAAGCACCTGTTTCCCCCAACGTCCATCAAGCCTTGAAAAGCGGCTTTTTATTAGAGAAAGGTTCGAATATCGCCGCCAACTAAGCAAGGCCTTATTTGGGTTGCCTGCGGCACTTTGGTCACATTTGGGCAAGAGAAGGGCAAATTTGATGAAATGCCATCATTTTTGTCCAAAGTGAACAACCCGTTCATCAGATGGCTGGCGCTCAGTACATCACATTCAGACGTTCAACGACAAGCCGCAGCATTGATTCGGGCGTTTGTTTCCACCAGCGGTCACGCGAGAAAATCTCAATTTCCACCGGCCCCCGATAGCCTGCCTGTTCGAGCGATACCCGCCATTGCAGCAGATTGATCTGACCATCGCCGGGCATACCCCGATCCAAACGCAAATCGGACGTATCAGGCAGCCAGTCAGACACATGATAGTTCAAAATGCGGCCACCCGCGTGGCGCAGCTTCTGATCCAACTGGTCCTCCCACCAGAGCGCATAGGTGTCAATCGCAAGACCGATATCATCAGCGGGGCCAATGGCATCCAGCAGATCCAGCGCCTCACCAAGACTGGAGACGATGGATCTGAAGCCACACACCATTGGATGCAGCGGCTCAAGGGCCAATTGCACGTTGTAAGGCCTGGCCAGTTCAACCGCCTGCGCCAACATGGACGGCAGATATGTTCTGGCCTGATCAATTCCCCCTTCAAAACGGGCTGACTCAAGTCCCCCCGTAATCAAAACCAGCGTCCGCGCCTGAAACAGATCCGCCCTGTCCAGCATCGCGCGCAACGCATCAGGGCCAGCAAACAGCTCGGCCGCGCATAGCGAGTCAGCACGCAAACCACTGTCATTCCAGATGGACAGCGCCTGCCTCTCACCACAGGTTTCGATCATCGGATTCCACAAGGCGGTGCGCTTTATTCCAGCCGCAACCAAGCAGGAGAGCGAGGAGACAAAATCACATTGTCCAGACAGGCAGACCTGATGAACACAAAGATCATCAAGCCCCAGTTGCCGGACCGGCATTACCATGTGGCGCGTCCACCGGTCACATCAAAAACCTGGCCGGTGGTAAAGCTACAGGCGGGGGATGCAATGAAGGCCGCCATATTGGCAATTTCCTCCGGGGTGCAGAACCGCCCCATCGGGATGCGGCTTTTCTTGTCTGCAATATATTCCTCGGTCATCCCGTCGAGCAGGTCGGTAACCGCAATCGACGGCGCAATGCAATTCACCGTGATATCGGATGGCAATATCTCCCGCGCCAACCCCTTGGCAAAGCCAATCACGCCTGCCTTTGCCGCGCCATAGGGTACGGCACCTGGATTGCCCTCCTTGCCGGCGACAGAGGAAATGATGATGATGCGTCCCCGATTGCGCGCACGCAGATGATCTAGTGACGCCTGCACAGATAGAAAGACACCAGTAAGATCAACGGACATTACCGATTGCCATTCATCCAGAGAGTAGTCCCATAACGGTTTTGTCGGCCCATTGACACCTGCATTGGCGACAATTCCGTCAATATCACCAAGCGCTGCCAGCGAAGCCGCAAAGCCAGCGCGTGTCTGGCTCTCATCAGACACATCAACAATCTGCGTGTCGGCAAAGACGGAATTGTCCCGCATGCTGCTGTCATCCAGATCCCACCCCGAAACCCGTGCGCCCAGTTGATGAAACAGAGTGCTGATGGCAAGACCAATTCCTTTTGCAGCACCGGTAACAATGAACGCCTGGCCCTCAATATCCATTGGTCTTTGCATCTTTTGCCTCCCCATCTCTCATCACCATCACCTGGCCGTTGTTTCCCAAACCAGAGTCTCAGCCATTTGGCACCCATTGCAGGATATGATTGCCAACCGCGACCAAAACATCCTCCTGATTGGTCACCTCAATCTTGCCAACTGATCGTTTGCGCTCAACATCAATCTCGCTGATTGTATAGACCAGTGTCACCGTATCCCCCAGAAACACTGGTTTCAGGAACCTGATCTTATCATATCCCACTGAAACGGGTGTTTCATCGGCGTCCCGGCAATGCGCAATAACATTTGTCGAGACGGTAGACATGAAACCAACAAGCAGCGCTCCATGTGCCATCAAACGGCCATATGATGATTTCTCCATATAGACCTTGTTCACATGATTAGGCGAAAAATCACCGGTGATTCCGGCAAATTGATAAACATCGCTCTCAGATACGGTTTTGGTAAAGCTGGTGCTGTCACCAATTTTCACATAGAAATCTTCCATCCCCACCTCGCTATTGTTCCAGAATTACACGTCTGCCGCTGGCGGCTGAACTGGCTGCCGCCAGGGTCGCTGCAAGTGATTTGCTGCCATTTCTTGCGTCAATGATTGGTGTCTCGGTGCCGCGGACGATGGCGCACAGATGCCTGCATTGAGCAATATAGGCATCGACAAAGGGCGTCTTGATTTGTTCAGCCGTAATTTCGTCATGCCAGTCGCCGTCACTGTCGGCATGTGACCAAAGTGTCAGATTTGGAAAATCGAGAGCCCCCTCGGTTCCAAGAAACCGGATCGCGTTCTGGCCTGTCTTTGGAAAGCGCACGCTTTCGCCAAGAGCCATTTCCCAAGTCCAGGGAGTCGGTGTCCGGTCCGACAGCAAGAAGGTGCCAACGGCAGAATTGACAAATTTCATACTGATCGCAACCGCATCTTCCTTGTCAAATTCCTGATCATGATGCGTCACCTCAGCTGAAACAGTGGCAATGTCCCCGCAGATAAAACGCAACAAATCGATTTCATGGATCAGATTTGTCAGAATCGGACCAGCCTTCACATCGCGCCGCCACGCAGCGCTGTAATAATCATCGTCCTTTCGGGTTGTCCATTGGCCTGTTACCCCCATCAATTTGCCGATGCGCCCCTGTGCAATGATTTCACGCGCCTCTGCCGCACAGGGGTAATAGCGCCTTTGATGCCCAACCAGAACGTGACAGCCCTGTTGCTCGGCAAAACGGGTCACTTCATCAGCTTCTGCAAGGGTGGCAGTGATTGGTTTTTCGACCAGAACGGTCTGCCGCGCTTCAAGCGCCATCATCATGTCCTGATGATGACGCTCTGTTGGCGTCGCGATGATTACCGCATCAAGACCGCCCTGCGCCAACATCGCGCCGGCATCGGGATATATGGGAATATTCTGCGCCGCTCCAATCCTGACTGCCGCTGGAGAGGGGTCCGCTATCGCGACAAGGGTGATCTCCGGCACCTCCTCCATCGCCTTCATATGCCGGACACCGATCGAGCCAGCGCCTATCAAACCAACCCTGACCTTGTCCATCAGGTCTCTCCCTCGACATCCGTAAACAACATTTCATCCATTACACGCGGCACCCTACCAATATGGGGCGTAAACCCCATCCGGTCGAGAATATCGCTCTCCAGATCGACACCAGGAGCAATTTCAATCAGGCTTACCCCCTCTCTGGTCAGTTCAAAAACGGCGCGCTCGGTCACATAGATTACCCGCTGACCCTGGGCACGTGCCTGGACACCGGAGAAGGTAATTTGATCGACCTGCCTCACCAGCTTGGCGATCCGGCCATGTGTCACAATCTCTAGACGCCCCTGACCGATTTCCAGCTGCGTTCCGCCGGTGTCGAAAGTGCCGCAAAAAATCACCGTATGGGCGTTCTGGGCAATGTCGATAAAGCCACCTGGCCCCACCGTATTACCTGCCAGCTTCGAGACATTGACATTGCCAGCAGCGTCAATCTCACCAAACCCAAGAAAAGCGATATCCAGCCCACCACCCGAATAGAAATCGAATTGTGACGGGCCATCAATCATGCAGCTCGGGTTCATCGCATACCCAAACAGATCACCATCCATCAGACGGCCCCCATAGGTGCCATGTTCGATCGTCTGGTAATAGCGATCGGACATGCCATCTCTGGCAATCAATTTTGCCACCTGATCGGGAATGCCGAAGCCAAAATTGATCACGGCATCATCGATCAATTCCTGCCGGGCGCGTTTGGCAATGACCAGTCGGGGCGAAAACTGCACCGCCTGCGCATCAAGATCGTGCCTGAACTGCTCGCCTGAAACTGCGGCATCATAGACAAGCTCATAGCCCTGTTGCTGGCGTTCATCAATCACTACCGCGTCAACCAGTGCAGCAGGGATCCTAACCTCCCGCGCTTTCATGCTATTGCTCGGAACCCGGCCCTTGACCTGAAAAATCACTTTGCCACCGCTGTTATGCGCTGCCGCTGCCATCGCATAGATGTCGAGATTTGCCGGTTCCTCCTCAAGCGAAATATTGCCATCCTCATCAGCATAGCTGCCACGCAGCAGGGCCACCGAAACAGGTATGGGCAGATATCGCAGGTAATCCTTGTCATCAATCGTGATTACCTCGGTCAGGTTGGCCTTCGCACCTTCATTCATCCGGCCTCCCTCAAACCGCGGATCGACAAAGGTGCCAAGACCAACATGCGTGATCAATCCGGGCCGACCAGCAGCAACCTCACGCATCAATTGCATGATCACACCGCCAGGTAAAACATAGGCTTCAATGTCGTTGTCACGGGCCATCTGTTGCATGCGTGGCGACCAGACCCAATGACCGCCAATCACCCTGCTGGTCATACCCTTGTGGGCAAACCGGTTCATGCCCCGTTCCTGCCGATCACCTATACCCAGCGCATGAATGCAGGTCAGATTCCGTGGGTGGCCGGTTTTCAGAAAGCGCCGTTCGACCGCTTCATGTAGCAGACTCGCCTCCACCAGACCTCCGCCGCCGCCTACAAGGCCGACAACAGACTCATCCCCAATGAGTGCCACTGCATCATCAGCAGACAGGAATTGCGTTTTTCCCATTTCACTCACCCATAGATATCGTAGACAGAGGTGTCACCGCGCATCATCTGTTTCGCCAACACGGCCCGATGGATTTCCGAGGTGCCATCATAGATCCGATAGATGCGGGCATCCCGATAATAGCGCTCGATCGGCAAATCGCGGCAATAGCCGGCCCCGCCAAAGATTTGCACGGCGCGGTCAACAACATGGCCCAGCATCTCGGCTGCCTGCACCTTCAGCATGGAAATGCTGCCTCGCACCTCCTCGCCCGCATCAATCCGGCTCGCCGTGTGCCAGAGCGCAAGACGCGTTCCATTGATCTCCATGGCCGAGTCCGCCAGCATCTGTTGAATCATCTGGAAATCACCGATTGGCGCACCAAATTGCCGCCTCTCACGCGCATAATCCAGGCATTGATCCATCACCAGCGTGGCTTTGCCAATGGATCGTGCCACCACCTGCGCGAGGCGGACACGGCCAAGTGTCGCGAAGGCGAGTTTCAACCCCTGCCCCTCGGAGCCAAGCAGATTATCGCTGGAAAGACCAACATTCTCAAATTGCATTTCAACATGCGAGGTGCCGCGCAGCCCCATCATTGGCTGATCACGCCCAATGGTGAAACCCGTCATTCCCTTTTCTACGATGAAGGTAGAGATACCGTGAACGCCAGCCGTCGGATCGGTAACGGCGGTCACAACAAAAAAATCGGAAAACAGCCCGTCGGAAATAAAATGCTTCGATCCGTTCAGGACCCAGCCCTCACCGGACCGTTCTGCCTTTGTCTTTATCGCCGCCGCGTCAGACCCTGCCTCGGGCTCGGTGAAAGCAACCGAGAACGTCCTCTCGCCCGTCACCGCTGGTAACAGATAGGTCTGCTTCTGTTTTTCGCTGGCCTCCAGCAGGATTTCATAGACATTGCCAAAAGCGCGTCTGATCAGAATGTCAGATGTGCGGCCAAACTGTTCCTCAGCCATCATCCATTCAAGAACTGAGAGGCCGCCACCACCAAATTCATGGGGAATATTGACAGCATAAAGCCCCAATTCCTGTGATTTTTGCCGAATTTCCCTTGCCACATCATCTGCCAGGTACCCACCTGCCTCAACATCCTCCTCGAGCGGTTTGAGCTCGCGGTGGACAAATTCCCGGATTGTCCCAACAAGCAGACGCTGTTCCTCGGTGAGTGAAAAATCCATCAAAAGCACCCTTTTGTAGCACCACCATCAACGCTGATCCCGGTGCCATGGATGTGGCGTGCTTCGTCACCACACAGGAACGACACCAGCGCCGCGGTATCCTCGGGTCTGCCAAGACGCCTGATACCCTCATGGCTCATACGTTCGGCGCGCACTTCATCAATGGTTTTGTTCTCGTCGCGTGCGCGTGTTTCGAGCAACCCTTGCAGCCGTTCGGTTTCCGTCTGTCCTGGGCTGACCCAGTTCACATTCACATCATCAATCAAACCCTGGCCTGCGAGCGCCTTCGAGTAGTTCGCCAGGGCTGCATTGACAGCACCACCAACCATAAATTTGTGATCAGGTGTCCGCGCAGCGCCGCCGACGATCATCACAACATTGCCATGGGATGCCAAAAGAGATGGCCAGAACAGGCGGGAGAGCCGCACAGCCGCATGAAATTTCAGGGCAAAGCCATCCTGAAAATCGTCATCAGGCTGATCGGGAAACACCCCGCCTTTTGTTGCGCCGGCACTATGCACCAGAATGTCGCACCGCCCAAAAGCCGCATCATGCGCAGTAAAGGCTGCCTCGCATCCTGCCATCTGTCTGAGATCAGAGGCGTGCGCCAGCACCTTGCCTGAGGACTTTTCGGTAATGGCGGCGACCGCAGCGTCTAGGTTTTTCTGCTGCGATCCGGATATCATCACATCAGCCCCTTCAGTGGCAAGGCGGGTGGCGATGGCAAGACCAATTCCACGCGAGCCACCAGAAACAAAGGCTGTTTTCCCATCAAATCGTTTTGTCATGGCGTCAATCCTTTACGTAATGTGTTTCGATGCCCTTCACCAAGCCATACAAGCTGCGAAGCGTCGGCACCACCAGCCCCGCCTCTTCAGCAAGTTCAAGTGGTTTTCCATAGATAAATTCAACCTCGCTCTGGCGCTTAGCCAGAATGTCAAGGCACAGCGAGGACTTGTTGTCACCGGTGCCTCCCGGAGTGGTCATCATCTCCAGCCCCCGGACAACTGCGCTTTTTTCCAGCATCACTCCTTGCGAGTGGGCGATTGAAATCGCCTCATCCAGCGCCGTGAAACATACCCGGCGCAAGGCGTCAATCTGCAGAATTTCCGTGCTGGTCAGATTGGTGATACCGGAAACGGCGCTCATCGTCATGTTGCCAAGCAGCTTCTTCCAGATTTCGGTCCTGATGTCGGCGCTGGCGTTGGTCTCGAGGCCGGCAGCAGTGAAGGCGGCCGCAATCCTGCCAGCACGATCTGACAGGCCGCCACTCCATTCGCCGATATAGGATGGCACTCTGTCAAAATCTTGAATATGTCCCGGCCCCAATCGTGCACCAGCCATCGATGTCAAACCGCCAAATACATTCTCCGCACCGAAATGCGCGGCAAGGATGTCTTCATTACCAAGACCGTTCTGAAAACTGATGAAGATCGTGCCGGTGCCAGCGAGATGGGCCATCGCCTGCGCGGCATCAGCACTCGCCGTACCCTTGCACTGAAACAGAACCAGATCCGCCTCAGTCACTGCGCTGGCTTCATACTCGGCACTGACCCGGTGATAGCGCTCACCACCGAGGCCGGAAACATGCAGACCGTCTTTTCGAATGGCATCAACATGCTCGCGGTCATTGTCGACCAGCACCACATCGAACCCACCCTCTGCAAGGATGGCGCCAAACAAAGCGCCCATTCCACCAGCGCCCATCACCATCACTTTTTTGAATGGCTCAGTCATTTTTCCATCCTCCGTCGCGCCCCGCCAATTTGTGATCACGATCACCATTCCTGCCAAGGAGGCGATTGACTGCATCAAGGCCAAGCAGGAAGGAATCCGCACCAAAGCCAACGATGGCGCCGCTGCTGACAGGAGCCGTCAGGCTGATCTGGCGAAAGGACTCACGCTGATAGTTGTTAGATAAATGCACCTCAACGCGGGGTCCCTCAAACATCGCAACAGCATCGCGCAGAGCAACCGATGTATGCGTGTAGGCAGCAAGATTGAACAGGATCGCCCTTGCTGTGCCTCGCGCCTCTTGAATGGTGGTCACCAGCTCGCCCTCATCATTCGACTGCATCATGGCGATTTCGAGACCTAGCCTGCTGGCCTCCACTTCCAGTGAAGACATGATATCGGCCATTGTATGGCTGCCATATATTTGCGGCTCACGCGTCCCAAGCATATTCAGATTGGGACCAAAAATTACCAGCACGTCAATCATCGATTTTGTACCCCTTGCCAGCCAGTATCATTGTCTAAAACTGCAGCTCAATGACACCGAGCGACCCGAAATCAGCCTTTACACTGTCACCAGCCACAAATGGCTGGGGAACCGTTGCCGCGCCTGTTGACACGAAATCACCAGCTGCCAGTTCCTGCCCGCGTGCCGCAAGATGATTGACCAGATCCGCCACCGCCTCAGCCGGGACGCAGCGCATCTCACCAAGGAAATTTTCCGCTGCGTTGCCGCCGCCAACAGATAGCGAGATAGGGTGATGCTGAAAGTCAGTACCCTGCCAGTCCTCGACCGCATTTCCAAAGACAAATGCCATTCCCCCGCCATTATCGGCAATGGTCAACAACGAATTTTCAGCCTTGCTTGCATCCTCGACAGCATAGCGATTTCCAATAATTTCGATGGCGGGATGCAGCGTCATCATCGGAACAAGCTCTTCTGCAGTCCATGGAGCCTGGCGCATGACAGGCGCCTTAATCAGCCGAAAAGCGAATTCAGTCTCAACACGCGCATTTGGAAAATCGGAAATCAAAAGGTTGTGTTTTGGCCCGAGATAGCTGCGCGTGGCAAAAATCCGTCCAGGAATAACGTCATCATGACCATCCAGCTCACGCATTTTCTGGCTTGTTGCGCCGACTTTCCAGCCCGCAAGACCCTGATCAAGAAGATGATGCATCCGGTCCTGAACATAATAGGCTTCATCTCTGTCGAGAGGAAACGCACTACGAGCCAGTTTCACCGGCTGTGCCGGATCTGGCCAGGCAGCGGCAAGGTCACCTGCCAGCTTGTTCAAAACAGCAGTCCGCATGTTCTTTTTATCCCCCATGGGCATTGGCACCACCACACTGGATTGCCCAAAATACACACCTAAACCAACAGCAATTTGACATAGGGGGATAGGTCAAAAAATGATGTAAATTCATCATTGAATTTCAGTCCTGCCCGCATGTCCTTCATCTTCATATCCGTGGGTCAGATGAATTGCGTGCGTGGCAGGTTATCTGATGTATAGAGCTGGAAATCCACCACCGAACTATCCAGCGTTGCCAGATATCCATGCTGCTCGGAGATGAACTCAACGGCCTGAAAGACCTGCTGCATCGGGTTGGAGTCCAGTACAATATCAATCAAGCCTGTCTGCAGGTTCTTGATTGAATGAGGGCTCAGATCATGCACGATCTTGGCGACCGAACCAATCGCAGTTTCATGCCTGCCTGCCTCGACGAGCATCTCAAGAAATTCGTTATTGATCGGACTGTAGAGCACACGGACATCCGTCTCTGCCTGCAAGAAGGTGACGACCTCGCCAAGGGCCAGGGTCAGCGGTTTTGTCTGGTGGAACCGGCACAGTTTGCCCTCCTCACCACGATTGGCGAAAAACTGCTGGAACCCGCTGAATCGCTCCATCTGCGCCCTCGCTGATGGATCAGGTTCGATGACGAGAATTCGCCCACCTTTACGGCAGATGGCCTCGCTTATTTTTGCAACGGACTGTCCGGCATTGAAATTATCGATGCCGATATAGCAATGACGTGAACTGTCGGGGATATCTGTGCTTATCGTCACGATGGTCGTTTGGTCGGCAAGCCGATCGATAGCGTCCGAAATCTGTGGCAGATCGCTGGCAAATAGGATCACTCCATCCCGGTTTTCAGCAACCGACTCCAGGTGGGTTATCAGGCGCTCAGGGTCGCCAACATCTATGTGTGTTCGGTATATTGTTGCTGGAATGTCAGCCAATTTGGTGACTTCCTTAAGCGCCTGATTCAGCCGGGAGTAGAAGGCCGAATGATCCCGGAACAACACAGCCTCAATCGACAGCCGACGTTTTCGATTGCTTGGCAGAACACGCTTTGTCCCCAGTGATCGCGCGCTTGCAAGCACCTTGGCGGTGGTTTTCTCACTCACACCGCCACGCTCGTTCAGCACACGGTCAACCGTCGCCACGCCAACACCAGCATGGCGGGCGATATCCTCAAGACGGTTTCTACGTGATCTGGGACCCACGGCACCTCACCTTGTCAGTGAAAATGCGTTTTGAACAGATCTATACATTTGCGAAACCCATCCTCAAAGCTGTTATTGCCAGGGTGGTAAACACTTTCAAAGGAGATAACACCCTCGTAGTTGTCCGCGCGTAGCGCCGCTGCCATCGGCGCAAACTGATCTGCTAACTGTCCTTTGCCCATCTCCCGCACCTCCAGAGTGGCACGTGGTGTGTCAACTTTCACGTCCTTGATGTGAAGATGGCCCAGATAGCCATCTCTGATCTCGTCATACCCTTCCGGAAAGGCATTTTCATGACACCAGCAGTTGTTTGCCGGATCCCACAGAACCTGCAACGTGTCCTTTGCATCCAACTCGTCGATCAATTTACGGGCGGTATAGTTTGAGTTGACCATCGTGCCATTGCCCGTCTCAACTACCAGCCTGACCCCTTCTGCCCGGGCAAGATCAACTGCCGGGGCAATCAATGGCGGCAAGGTGTCCCACGCTCCCTTGGCTACATTCCAATGTTCGGCGCCATGAAGCCCCCACAGAATCTGCTCCTTCTTCGAAGTCATGATCCGAACCAGCGGCGACCCCAATTCATGCGCCATGCCGATCACCCGCCTGAGCGCCTCCATATGCTTACTGTGCAGCTCATCACCGGGGCGATTTGCCGTTGTCATGCCGGCAAAAATATGACGCGACAGACAGGACACCGGCTTGTTATGCCTGGTCAATAATTCCTTGATTTTTGTAATTTCTGAAGGCGAATGGTCACCAACCTCCTTGTCCCAGACGAATTGCAGTTCAGCATATTCAAGATCAAACTCGCTCATTACGGTGAGCGCATGGTCTAGGTCGCGGCTGATGCCGTCACAGATTACTCCGGTCTTCATAACAATCTCTCCAAAAAGTCTAGCGGTGCAATTCGGCGCCGGCAATCTCCTCGATAACGCGGGTCACAACCCAATTGTCACCATCTGGATATTTCGTTTTGCCCGCATGAAACAGCTGCATGGCCGTTGATGCCATATGCATCGGTACGCCCAGTTCCTCGGCAAGCGCCAACGAAATCGTCAGATCCTTATGCATCGTGGCAATATGACTTCCGGTTTTTTCGAATTTGCGATCAATAATGTTCTCAAGCGCGGTTGACATGACACCACAGCCTGCACCCGAGGTGGAGAACACCTTGTGCAGCACCTCGCCAGAAACGCCAGCTTTGGCGGCGAGAACCGAGGCCTCAAAGGTGGCTGAGAAAATCGAACCGATCAAGGTTTGCAGACAGGCCTTGACCGTCTGACCCATACCAGCTTCCTCACCGACGTGATGGATGGTCGAGGAGACCGCCTGCATGGCTGGCTCACAGGCCGCCATCACATCCGGCCTGCCGGCTGCCATCATGGTCAAGGTGCCACCCTGTGCACCGGGAAACCCACCACTGACCGGACTGTCGATGAGATTGACGCCAGTTCCTTGCATCAGTTCACCGATTTCGCGAGCCTCACTAGGCTTTATCGTAGCTGTCAGGATGACAGTGCTGCCAGAGGTCATCTGGCTGACCAGACCGTTGTTGCCATCACCGAAAAGCACCGATTTAGCCTGCCCACCTGTCATCACCATTACAAAGACGATATCAGCATTCCGGCCCACTTCGGCCGCATCCTGCGCCGGACACCCACCCATAGCAGCAAAGGCTTCCATTCGCTGCTGATCAAGATCAAACCCTGTGGTCTCAAATTTCTGTTGGATCAGGTTTTTTGCAAGGCCGCTGCCCATATCACCAAGGCCAATCACACCAGCACGGTTCATCCACATTTCCTCTCAGGTAAAACCGGGGCCGGCACTATCTGCGACCCAGGAGTTATTGCGTCAATTCTTTTGGACCTAGATCGCCGATCGAGCGCGCCAGACTGTCCGGTCTTGCCTCACCAACTCCACTGCGACTGGGCAGTGGAGTATCAAAGGCATAGTCAGGGTCAGTCAACTGTCTTTTCCATGTTTCACGCATTTCCCTCCAGGCACCAAGCAGGGTTCTCGGCTTTGGCATGTCATCCGCCGTTGCCTGATGCAGCGCCTTGAGGTTGTAGCAGGGAACGCCGGCATACATGTGGTGCTCGAGGTGCCAGTTCATATGCCAGTAGAGAAATTCCGAAACTGGATCGAGGGTGATGGTTCGTACAGATTTGCGAAAATCAGTCTCATTGCTTTTGAGACCGCAATGCATCGTCACCCCAACAAAGTAGCGCCACCAATTTGCCAGAAAGGGCGAGCCGGAGGTCAGCAAGGCGAGGATTGGGTGTCCGATGGCAAAGGCGCCCGCCACCAGCACCGCATGAAACAGCAAAGTGACTCTTGCCCAGTTTGCAGCTCGTTTGCGATGTTCATCATAACCGTCATAGAGTTCTTCACCCCACGAATTATAGGGGTTATCGAAACGGTTTGCGGCAATGGAGAGAAAATTGTGCAATGTCGGCACCAGCCCCTTTGACTGATATCCCCCAAAAATATTCACTGTGAAAAGCTGCAGGATATAGAATGCACGCAGCGACGGCGTCGCTGGCATAATTTCCTCGCGATCTCCCTCGGGATGCAGGGTGAAGCGATGATGATAATTGTGGCTGAATTGGTAAATCTCGAAATTGCTCCAGCCAATCAGCGCATATATTCGCAGGAAAGCCTCATTCAGAAATTTGGTCCGGAATACTGTGCGGTGACACAATTCATGATGCGGTGCGGTAAGAAACGCAGCAATTGTTCCATGGCAAAACAACATAGCGGCAAAAGGCAGCCATAGCTGCTGGAGATACAGATAGAAGGCGGCACTGCCCGAAACCATCCAAAAGCCCAGATGCCCTAGCGCCAGAAACAACCCACGCCAATCATTCGGTGTCATCAACTCACGCAGAAGCTGTTTGTCGACCGGACACCGGTACCAACGGATCTGCAATGTCTTGCTGACATCGCGCATTGGCGCAGGTTTTGTAGTCTGCACAGTTGCAGTCAGAGGGGTCATGATCCACCTGTTTACAGCTTTTGTGTTTGTGAGCCCGCCACGTAAATCCAACAAAAGTACACCGTGCAAGACCAGCTGAAAAATGATGTTTTTCCATCAGAAGTCGGCAAAGCCCGACGATTTCACGATCAATATTGGGTCCAGATATATTTTTATTGTTGACAATAACAATAAAAATATATGAGGCTGCCAGTGCAGGAGTGTATGATGCCCAAGACAGGAATGCGTGGCATTCGCCGCCAGCAATTTATCAATGCTGCCATCTCTGTGATTCTGCAGGATGGACTGGCGAGCATTTCAAATGCGCGGATCGCCAGCGTGGCGGGCCTGTCGCCCAGTCTGCTGCCCCATTATTTCAACGACAGAACATTACTGCTCGACGCGATTTTGCGGCAAATTCTTCGCCGCTGTCACACCAATGCCACAGAGCTTGTGAAGCGGCATGCAGGCCCATCGGACCAGTTGCACACTCTGATTGACACGCATTTCCGGGATGATCTTTTCACACCCGAAATGAAGCGGCTCTGCCGTGATATGCATCATGCGACCTATCAGTCGGACCTGCTCAAATCGACATATATAGCCTATCAGAGACACCTGCTGTCTGTTGTCCGCAGCCAATTGCGACAGCTTGTAAGCGCACGCTCCCTTGACGCTGCCAGCGTTGGCTTCATTGCTCTACTCGATGGATTGTGGATGAAAGCACTCAACGAACCCGTGCTGTTGCACCCAGCTGATGCAGCAAGCCTGCAGAAACAATATCTGCGGATGATCACAACACGCATTCGGGTCAAGGCTGGAGACCGTCTCGGCTGAGATCCGGCGGGGCTAGAAAATGCCAGCAATGATCAGTCGCACACCCATGACCAGAAAGGCAACCAACACGAATTTACGAAAAAGTTCCTGTGACACCCGGCCACGCAACAACTCACCGATCCGAAACCCGAGCAGAACGACAACAAGGCCCATCAGTGACTTGACCGCCGTAACCGGCGTGAGAACTCCCGACAGATACAGACCGAGTGCCAGAGGGAAACAGCCAGCAAGAAACAGAAAACCGGTCGCAGCAATGAACTGTTCCTTCGGCGTATTGCGTGCCATCAGATACATCGCCACAGTTGGCGACCAGATCGAGCTCAACCCACCCAGAAAGCCAGAAAGAACACCAACACCGATCTGCCAGCGTAGGCCGGGACCAATTGGCAGCGAAAAGCCAAACAGCAGATTTGCCGAAAAAATGACCATGGCCAAACCGATCACGACCGTGAGAAAGCCCGTTGGAAAGGCCGTGATGTTCCATGAGGTGACAAAGATGCTGACCATGATTGCCAGCGCAAAATATTTATATTTTCTTGCTGTCTGCATCCGTTCACTTGATCGTGTGAACTGAAAGAAATTGGTGACAATGATCGGTATGGTCAGGAGCGATATGGCCTCTGTCGGCTCCATCACCAGGGTCAGAAATGCCATCGCTGCGGTTGGCAGGCCAATTCCAAGAAACCCCTTGACCACTCCGGAAAACAGGAAGATCAGCAGCATCGCGGAAATCACGACTGGATCGACCGATGGCAAAAATGACAGGGGTATTGGCATGCTCATCCCTTTGGTTGATCAGGCTTGTCAACCATCACCATGCACCAGATCAAACAGTTTCAGCCGCTGCACCTTGCCAGAGGGGCCTTTTGGCAAATCTTCGAGAACATGAATGATGTCGGGTGATTTGAATTTGCCAAGCCTGGCAACACAATGGGCGGCCAAGTCATCCTCACTGACCTCTCGGCCAGGCTTCAACCGGATGCCGGCCTCAACCCTTTGTCCATAATTGGCACATGGCACCGCGAATGCGGCCGCCTCCAGCACCGCCTCATGTTCAAGCAACACCTCATCCACCTCACGCGGTGCAATATTCTCCCCGCCCTTGATGATGAGTTCCTTGATACGTCCCGTAACAAAGACAAACCCGTCCTCATCCATGTGGCCAAGATCGCCTGTTCGCAGCCACCCCTCAGCCGTAATCGTTTTGGCGGTTTCTTCTGGCTGATTGAGATAGCCCTGCATGACATTGTCACCGCGCACCAGAATTTCTCCTGTCTGGCTGACCGGGACGGGCCGCTGAGTCTCGTCACCAATCATGATCTCATTGCCGACAGCAACACCGGGGGAGCCGATCCTGCGAAGGGCAGGCGGCATCGGGTTCGAGAGAATCTGGGCACCCGTTTCAGTAAGGCCCATCGTTTCAATGATCGGGATGCCAAATTTTTCTTCAAATTGACGGTGGATTTCCGGGGATAGCGGCGCCGATGCAGACCTGGCAAAGCGGAGCCGGTTTCTGTCAATGGTGACCGGGGTGACCGGTGTAGCGTCATTCAGCAGATAGGCGAATAATGTCGGCACAGCACTGAACCAGCTGACCTTGTTCGCTTTGACCTGCCGCCAGAACCCACTAACCGAAAACCGATATGGCATCACCAGCCCTGACGCCGAGACAAGCGTTCCCATGACAGTCACGCACAATCCATTGATATGATAGATAGGCAGCACACACATGCCGGTATCCGCAGCGGTAATGTCATGGCCAATGACAACATTGTTACCAGCCGCAAGCAGGTTTTTATGTGTGAGAATCACACCTTTTGGATTGCCAGTGGTTCCCGACGTATACATCAGCAAACCAGCTGTCTCGGCCGTCGGCACATGACGCGGCACGGTTTCAGGCTGCGTGTCCGTCGGCCACACTGGACCAGCTGCGGTATCGAGAGGGATCAGGGTGATGGCCCGATCGACGCTACTGACCGCTTGCTCAATGAGCGCGCGGTAATCATCAGAAACAAGAATGACCGTGACGCCTGAATGGTTGATAACGTAGCTCAGAACTTTTACGCCGGCCACCAGGTTGAGCGGTGTTGCCAGATAGCCACCATAGGTGATGCCTGCAAATGTCAGGCATGAGCCAATGGAATTCTGCGCAGCAACAGCAACTGGTGCGCCCAAGGGCAGATCAAGGGCATCAAGGTGACAAGCAATGTCACGGGCCCGATGCGCCACCTCATGCCACGCTACCGTTTGAGCCGTGTCGGGCGAGGTCAGCCAGACATCACCCGGGCTGGCAGCCGCATTGGCATCAATCTGGCAAGCAATTGTTGATGTCATTTACCGAACCTGTCCCAATAGTCACCAAAAATCTCATCAAGCTCGGGGCGGCGCTCAGGTACCGTACGAACCACATTCACCCGATTGACGAAATGCCGCCAGTTCAAATTATCGTCGATCGAGTTGCCGCCCCAACTCCCACACCCCATTGTCAATGAAAAGGGCAGACCATTATTGAAGAATCCACCGGTGGCAAAACAATGGGCCTGATTGACGATGACGCGACATGTCTTGGCTTCCATCGCCAGACGATGCGCCCTGGCATCATCGGCTGAGTGCAAACCAAGCGAGTGACCGGCCCCCTGAAAACTCTGAATTGCAACAGCCTTGGTCAACGCCTCATCAAAATTGGAGGCGCGGTGAAGCGCCAGAAAGCGTGCCATTTTTTCGCCTGTCATCGGATGCTCAGGACCAATTTCACTCTGTGGCGCGACAAGAAACTGGGTGCCAGCCGGCGCATCGTCCAGCATGCCCATTTCCCCGAGAACCTTGTCAATGTCCTGCGCCAACAGGGTTGTTGTCATTTTGCCATCTTGCCAGTGCAACTGTTCCAGACGTTCCACCTGCGTGGCGTTAAGCAGTAACCCTCCCACCCTCGCAAGGGCGGCGACGACCTCATCATAAACCGCGTCAACAGCGATCACTGAATTCTCGGACGAGCATGACGTCGCATTGTCAAACGTCTTCGAGGCGGCAATCTTCTCCGCCGCTGCTGCAATATCGGCTGTCTCATCAATGATTGTCACGACATTGCCTGCACCGACGCCAATCGCTGGCGTTCCTGACGCATATCCAGCCCGTACATTGTTCTGCGACCCCGTGACGACAACAAGATCAGCCAGTTTCATCAGCCGCTCGGTCTTGGCACGTGACGGCGGCGCTGGAACCATCTGCACGAGATTGTCTGGCAGGCCCAACCTGCCAAGTGCCTGATGAATGTCAACAAGCATGGTTGTCAGCGGCTTCACTCCCTTCGGCGAGGGAGCCAGTATGATTGCGTTGCCCGTCTTCAGGGCATTGATAATATTGTTCACCGGTGTCGCCAGTGGATTGGTCGATGGAACGATGGCGGCGATAACACCCTTTGGGCGCAGATAGGATGAAATACCGGTCACCGCATCATCGCCAACATGACCAAAGCTGGTTACGTCCTTGAGATCACGCATCAAGCCCAGTGTCTTGTTATGATTTTTCCGAATTTTGTCTTCGATCCGGCCAAGGCCTGTCTCGGCCACGGCCATTTCGGCCAGCATTTTGTTGCGCGCAGGCTCCATCAGCACCCATGCCACCGCCTGACAGGCGCTGTCGAACAACGCCTGTGAGCCTTTGGCCTCATATGCATCCTGCGCCACACGCGCCGCCGCGACCATTTCATCAATGGCAGCAATCTCATTCGCATCTGTCATTTTATGCCTCTGGTTTCCGGCAGACTATTGGCTGGCGGCGCTCCGTGAAGAGCCAACAGCCTTATAGATGCCTGCAAGCAAGGTTAGCGCTCCAGCAACGATCAGGATCAAACAGATTGGTCTCGAGAAATAGGTGAATAGATCATAATGAACCATCTGCATCCCTTGAGCGAAATTCTGCTCACCGATTTTGCCAAGGATAATACCAAGCACAATGCCCGGTATGGAATATCCCGAGCGCCGAAGCAGGAACCCGATGATACCTGCCCCAAACATGACAATCACGTCTAGTACCAGACCACGGCCAATATAGGAGCCAATTGTCGCCAGAAGCAGGATCATCGGTGCCAGAAACTGGAACGGAATTTTCAGCAGGTAGAGAATGGTCTTTGTCTCGACAAGCCCGATAAACAGGATTGAGAGATTGGCGTAGAACATTGCCGCGAAAACGATCCAAATCAGTTCGGGTGAATTGTAGAAAACCAGCGGTCCCGGTTCGAGGTCATGCATCTGGAAAACCGCAACCATCATTGCGGTAAGCGCACCACCTGGAAGACCAAGTGCCAGCAGGGGAATCATTGCTGCCCCCGTTGCTGCGTTGTTGGCTGTCTCGGATGAAATCACACCCTCAAGTTTACCCTTGCCGAACGCTTCCTTGTCACGGGACCAGCGCACAGCCTCGCCATAGCCCATAAAAGCAGCCAGCGTAGCGCCAATGCCTGGCAGAATACCGCAGAAAAAACCAACGAGGATTGATCGGACAACGGCAATCCTGTGCGCCCATATCTCCAGAAATGAGGGAAATGACATACCTACTTTGGGCGCATCGAACTTGCCCGTAGCCTTCTTTTCCGCCTGAACAAAAATTTCGGACACGGCAAAGAAACCGAGAATGGCCGGCACAAAGGCGATGCCGGCGGCAAGATCGGTAAAGCCAAAATTGTAACGGTTGATGCCCCCGACAGGGTCCTGGCCAATTGTTGCGATGATCAGACCAAGCAGCACGGACATCCACCCTTTCCAGATAGAACGCCCCCCTACTGACGATGCAACCGCCAGGCCAAAAAACACCAAAGCAAAAATTTCCGGTGGTCCGATATTGCGAATGGCCCAATTGGCGAGTGGCTCGGTTGCCGCCATCATCACAAGCGCCGAGGCCACACCACCAATCGCAGAACAGAGAACAGCTGCTCCAACAGCTTTGCCTGATTTGCCCTGGCGCGTCATCGGATAGCCGTCAAAAGCCGTCGGCGCATTTTCGGGCGCCCCCGGAATATTGAATAAAATTGCCGTGATCGCCCCGCCATAGGTGCCGGTACAGTAAATCACCGCAAACAGCATCACACCCTGGGCAGGCGTGAGGCTGGCGGTGAATGGCAACAGAATGGCCGCCAGCGTGAGCATGCTCACGCCCGGAATTGCACCAAACAGCATTCCTCCCATAACCCCAAAGACAAAGATGGCAATGGTGAACGGGTCACTAAACAGAGCCAGACTTCCGGCAGCGAAATTTTCCCACATGAACTTATCCTACCACATCTGCTGGAGCTGGGTATTCAGCGTCAAAATCAACGCACTATAATCATAAAAGGGCGACATGTTACCCTGCGGCAGGGGTGCGTTGAGAACCACCATGAACAACCCAAGCAGAATCGCATAAATCATCGCGGTTATGCCGAGAACCCATTTTACCCGCCGCTCACCAAACAAAACAATGATGAGAGCGATAAAGAAGGGAGTGGCAAAATAGAAACCAACAGGTTTGAGCAGCATCGCAAAGACAAACGGTGTTCCCAACACACCGATGACCTTCACCACTGCGCCGAAATCACCATAGTCAGTGTCTGACTCATCCTCGTCAGCGATGCCAACGCGGCCCTTTTGAACGGCCGAGCCATGTGTCCGCAGATAGTAAAAATTCCCGATAGTCGCCAGCAGCAACAGCAACAGAACCACACGCGGCCAGCCAGTAGCACCGAATTTATAAATTTCGATGGGCTGGTTAAACTCAAAGGAAAAAGCGAAGAAAATGATGCAGATTGTGAGCCAAACGCCCGTTTCAATCATATGCGATCGTGTCAACTTACCCATATCATACTACCGGCTACTCAGTGAACATATTGCGGTTGAAAATCGAAATTCGAGTGAACCATTGATTAATCTAAGTGATACCACCCAACCGTCACGCCGGGTGGTATCTGGATCAAAACCAATATCTATGGCCCGTGCTACTTCACGTCCATTCCCATGCTCTTATAGACCTCACGATATTGATCGACGCTGGCATTGATCAAATCAATCGCGCCAGCAGTATCGCGGTAGCTATCGATCACATTCATGAATTTTGATTCGTTGAATGCCTGATAGCTGTCCTGGCAATAGCCACGCTGGAAGGCCCACTGAAGCCATTTGACGCGGTCAGCAGGCGCATCCTTGTGAACATAGAACCCGCGGAAGCGCAGAAGCGGCTCAAAATCCATTCCCATTTCCTTGTGGGTCGGCACATCAGCAAACACACCCGGACGCTCATTGAAGATCGTCAGGATCGGCTTGAAATTGCCAGCATCAAGGAACTTGCGAACGTCACCTGGCTGCTCAAACAACGCGTCGACCTGGCCGCCAAGTAAGGCGCCATAGCGCGGCGCACCCTTGTCAAACGAGATCTGCTGGATTTCCATGCCGGTGGCATCGGTGATGAATTTCATCGTTACCCGTTCCATCGAACCTTCCTTGGACACATTGGCAATGGTTGCCTTGCCGTCTTGGGCTTTCACCCATTCCACGAATGATTGCCAATCCGTGTAACGGGTCTCATTCGAGCGGATGTAAACCTGCGAAAATGTGACCTGAGACACCACGAGGGGAATCAAATCCGCTGCAGGGTTTGGCCGCGAGGAATCAAGCGCATGTGCTGATGACGCGTCATCAATATGCTCAAGCACGTTATATCCATCAGCAGGTGCCGCCATATAGGCAGTCATACCAACAGTGCCTGACCCACCTGGCTTGTGATCACGGTTGATCGCCACATCAGTGTGGCCAGTCACCGCTTCGGCCATGGCAGCCGCAACCTGTCCAGAACCACCGGCTGGACCATAGGGTACAATCATTGTCAAAGCGCGTGACGGAAAGCCATCAGGCTTTGCCATGGTTGCTTCCTTGACCTTACATTCGAAAGCACCCGCCGTGCCACTTGCCAAGACAAGCAAACCGGCGAGGGCTGAGAGTCCAATATAATTCTTCATTTGTTTCCTCCATTTGCACATTGCGTGTGCTTTTTTACAACCAGCATATTAAGTTATCCCCACCTAACGATAGCCGTGGAGCGTGATTGCCTAAAAATTACTGTAGATATTCGGGTGCGTCTGTCAATTGCGACAAATGCGATCGTGCGGCAGGACCATATTATTATCCGGTCAACATGACATGCATCATACGACCCGGTAAAAATGTAAAGGCTCCGGCAAGCAAAAGCCCAAAGACATAAAGCATTATCATTGCCCTGCGGTGGCGGCTGACAAGCCCCTGCCTTGCCGCTCTGACAGCCCAGAACAATGTGGTTAGCACGAAAAGGGAGAGAAGGTGAATGGGGCTGAAGGGGCCAACCATGCGGATTTCATGAATGAGCAGCCCCGTGATGGCAACCGAAGCCATCAGTGCGACCCAGGCATAACCAAGCCACCGGTGCAGGCGTGACCCTTTTGGCAGGACAAACTGCAACCCACCAAGGCCAACTGCCAACATCGCCGCCATGGCATGTACCGTAATGGGTTGGGCCGATTCCAAAAGCGGTTGAAAATTCATGTTGTGCCTGTGTCCATCTTGGCTATCGCTATCTCGCTTGGTTCCATCCTGTCTGCAACGCAGGAAAAGTTCGACTACGAGAAAAGTCTAAAGCCGGTTAAGATTCACCTTGGATCAATATCCATCACGGTGTTGATTGCGTGAACGTCCACTTTAACAGCACTCGGAAATTAGGGTGAAAGATGGCCAAACAGCAAAAGTTTCAAACCGTGGATGTGTTTACTGACCATGTATTCGGCGGCAATCCCCTTGCCATTTTCACCGATGCACGTGGCATCAGCGATGCTGATATGCGGAAAATTGCTGCGGAGATGAACTATTCTGAAACAACTTTCGTTCTGCCGCCCGATGATCCGGGCAATGCCGCAAAGGTGCGGATTTTCACGCCGCAGAATGAAATGCCCTTCGCCGGACATCCAAATGTTGGAACGGGCTATCTTCTCGCTTCACAGCCGGACCTTATCCCGGGATCAACAGATGGCGATTTGCTGATCTTCGAGGAGATGGCCGGCCTTGTAAAAATCCTTCCCAACCGCAACCGAGCTGGCGTCATCGAAACCATATCAATCACGGCACCGCAACCGATCACCAAAGGCCAGACAATGCCAGCTGAGCTGATTGCTGCGGCTGTCAATCTCAATCTACGGGCGATTAAAAGCAGCAGGACAGAACCAATTGTTGCTGGTACAGGCGTTCCTTTTGCCATTGCCGAAGTGAAAAGCCGTGAAGCCCTCACTGCCTGTGTGGTGGATAATGGACAGTTTGCCAAAATGGACGAGAATTATGGCTATGAGGGTGATTTTTTTTCTCTGCTCGTTTTCTTTGAAGCTGATGACGGCATCCTGCACGCCCGGATGTTTGCCCCACTTGGCGGTATACCTGAAGACCCGGCGACCGGCAGTGCCGCGACCGCGCTTGGGGCGTTGCTGGCAGAACTGGCCCCAGTCAGCGATGGGAAATTCGACTTCGCCATCCATCAGGGTGATGACATGGGACGTCCCAGCCGACTGCATGTGACGGTAGCAAAGGTGGCGGGCCGAACAGATCCACCCATTTTGACCGGAAGCTGCGTTCCAGTGATTACAGGGGTCCTTACTCTGTAATCCGCCCAAAGACAGGCAAAAGAGTGCGATCAAATGACCGCATGTTCGACAAGCGGGCGTCTGGCGATAATCCGTTCTACGCCGAGTGGCGTCATGTCCAGACTGCGAAACTCACCATAGGCAACCAGCTCACTGACGCCGCGCCCCATCGCGGGTGACTGCTGGAAGCCGTGACCTGAGAACCCATTAACAAAAATGAAATTTGGCAAATCGGGATGCGGGCCAACAACGGCATTCTGGTCAAGGCGATTATAGGCGTAATGGCCAACCCAGCCATTGACAAGCCTCACTCTCTCAAAGGCAGGAACACGATTGGCAATGGCCGGCCACGCCTTTTCCTCCCACAGGCTGTGATCCATCGTGAAATCATCACAATCAACGGGACCATCTTGTATTGGGGGACAGCCAGCCATGAAATATTGCCCATCTGTCCGGAAATGCACGCCTGATGGATCGATCGTCAGCGGCACGGCACGGTCAGGTGGATCAGCAGCATCAAACACAAAGGTATAGCGCGGCCGGGGTTCGACCGGAATCTCCAATCCGGCAAGCTGCGCCACTTTGGCGGCGCGTGGACCCGCGGCATTGATCACGGTACCAGTCCTGATAACGGTACCTGACGCCAGCGTGACGCTGATCACCCTGCCTGCATCGCTGCCCATATCAACAACCTCGTTGGCGATGTAGCAGACACCTTTCTGCCGCGCCTTGCGGCGCCACCAGTCAAACATTGTGGCACCGTCGAAATAGCCCTCATCGACTGTGTTGTGACTGCCTAGAACAATGTCATCCAGCTGGTAAAAGGGGTAGGCAGCAGCAATTTCATCAGGTGACATCAACTTTGTGGCCGCCCCACAGGCTGCCTGAACAGCGTAACTGTCCCTCAGACGGGATGCGAATGTCTCACTGTCCGCCAAATACATGTATCCAAAATGATGCACGTGAAGATCAGGCACGGCCGGATCGCCACCCATGTGATCCCTGAAGTTACGGACAAACTCTGCGGCAAATTGTGAAATGCGAATGTTCAATTCACTCGAAAACTGTTGCCGCATGCAACTGTTGGTATGTGCTGTTGAACTCTGTTCGTAGGTCGGATCACGCTCAACGACAAGGATCCGGCCATCAAAATCCTCATTATGTGACAAAAACCAGGCCACCGAAGACCCGATCATCGCCCCACCAACAATCACCACGTCAAATGTGTCATGCGGAGGATCTTCCAGCTTGCCGATCATCGTCAGATCGGAAACCGGGTTGCGCGAAAAGGATTCACATCAAAGGGCGGTTCATCACCCTCGATCATCGCAACGATTGACAGCGCCGATCCCGGAGCCATGGAAAGGCCAAGATGCTGATGGCCAAAATTGAACCATAGGCCCTCATGCCGCGGTGCGGCATCAATCATCGGCAGCGAGTCGGCGAGTGTTGGACGACGTCCCATCCATGGCTCCTCATCAATGACATCCTTCATCTCATGAGCATCTCGGGCGTCGGCAACAGATCCGATAATCTGATCATAATTGGGGGGCGCATCGCGCTCGGCGATTTCCACCCCTGAGGTAATGCGCACACCATGCAATGTCGGCACCATCGCATACCCTCCATCCATATCGCAGATTGCCCGCCCAAGCTGTGGTCCATCACCCGGTTGCAGATGCAGGTGATATCCTCGCTCCCAGGCCATGGGAATCCTGTAACCAAGCCAAGCGGCAACTTCCGACGACCAGGGACCCGCTGCAATGACCAAATTTTCAGCACGCAACACCTCTTCACCCATAAGAACCTGCCAGCCACCCTTCCCCCCGGATAAACCAGACACATCACCGCGATGAACAGTCCCGCCAGCCGCCTCGAACAGCGCTACATAGGAATCAGTCAATGCCGATGGACTTGTCACACCACATGTCTCATTCATGATCACGGCCTTGCTGTAAACCGGTTTCAATCCCGGCTCCATCTGTCTGATCTGCTCTCTGTCATAGACTGTGTAGCTGACACCAATATCATCCATCAGCGCCATTTCACCACGATATTTGGCGAAACTCGCCTCCGAACGGAATGCCTTTACCCACGCAGCCTCACGAAGAAGATGTCCAGCACCAGCCTCAGCAATCCATTTTTTATGCTGCGCTAGAGAGGATAGTTGTAAAGCGCGCAGGGCAAAAGCTGCCGCCCGCGTTTTTGACGGTGTGCAATAGGACAGGAATTTGAGAAACCAGCCAAGATTTTTCACCACAAACGCCAGCGAATAGCGAAGGCCAAGTGATTTTCCAAGCAGAAGCTTTGGCAGGGCGCGCAACATATTTGGGTTATTCAGCACCATAATCGAAGATTCTGATAAAACGCCGGCATTGCCATAGGATGTCTCACGGCCTGGCTGTTTGCGGTCAATCAGCGTCACCTGGTGTCCTGCCTGACGCAAAGCCAAGGCATTGCAGACACCGACAATTCCGCCGCCAACAACAATCACAGATGTTTTCATTTGCCGTTTCCTCAAATGGGCAATATGCAACCGGTCATTTTCAGGCAGGCATCACTCGGTTGCACCACCAGCCCGCAACCAAGCCTCATAACCACCCGGCAGATGCGCACAATCCCTCACCCCACTGCCGCCAGCGAGTTTCACCGCCATGGCGCTACGTTCACCGGCTGCACAATAAAAGACGATCTGCTTGCTCGACGCATGAGACAACATCTCAAGATGCTGGTCCAGACGGCTATAGGGCGCGTGAATCGAGTTTGGGATCACCCCATGCTTCACACGCTCACCATCCTCGCGCAGGTCAACCATCAGATATCGCTCGTCAGCATTGCTGATCACCCCGTCAGCATCGACGCAGGGCACCTCGCGCTGCCGCTCAAGATTCAGCCCCATCCGCTGATTTTCCGGAACGGCGACGTCCATCATCTTTGGATTGGCCAATTTCAGATTATTCATCAAATCGACATATTCCTGGCGCGAACCAACCTGCAGACGCGGGTTAAACGCCTTCTCCTCAGCCAGAGTCGAGACCGTATCGCCCTTGTAATCATGGGCAGGATACACGAGCAGAGTTTCTGGCAGCTTCAGCAGCCCGTCAAAAAGCGACTCATACTGCAGACCCGGATCACCATTTTGAAAATCTGTCCGGCCCGTTCCCCGGATCAGCAGGGTATCACCCGTAAAAACCCGATCGTCAGTGCGAAAACAATAGCTGTCATCAGTATGGCCAGGCGTGTACATGGCCGTCATCGAGAAGCCTTCGATGGTCACCTTTTCGGCGTCCGAAACCCGCATTGAAACAACATCCACCGGTGATTGCTCGCCCATAACAGTCACGCAGTTCGTGTGATCACGCAATGCCGCCATCGCCGAGACGTGATCGGCATGAACATGTGTGTCCACAACCTTTACCAGCTTGAGATCCAATTCTTCCAGCAGTCTGAGATAGTGATCGGTCCTTTCGAAGACCGGGTCGATCATAAGTGCCTCGCCGCCCTTTCTGCTGGCAATGAGGTAGGTGTAGGTTGATGATGTGCTGTCGAAAAGCTGACGAAAAATCATAACGACCTCCAAGATGACAATGTCCAAATGTGACGCCATCCAAATGGCTATGCGTCCAAATGTGACGCCATCCAATTGGCTATGCAAGATTTTTTCCCTGGCAGGAAGTCAGTGCCAATTATATTCTATTTATCAGACCAAACCGCGAATTCATTTCCCATCAGCTCTTCAAAATGGAACCGCCGGCCTCCCGGAAAGGCAAAAATGGGTTTGACAATCCGCGCTCCACACGCATCAAGATGCGTCAGGCTTGTCTCAAGCGCCTCGCTGTAGAATACAATCAGGCACGCGCCGACTGCTGTTCGGCTGGCGCAATCTGCGGCAAAGAACCCGCCATTCAACCCGGCACCGGAAAAGGCGGTGTAGTCAGCGCCGAAATCCTCGAACTCCCAGCCAAAAGCTGCGACGAAAAATGCTTTCGTTCTATCAAGATCAGCAGAGGGGAATTCCACATAATCGATTTTGTGGTGTTCCAGCATCTCCAAATTCTAGGCGCAGTAATAAATGCCAGCAAGCGCCCACGCAAAAAAAGAGGCGCTTTCGCGCCTCTTTAGTCTGCCCTGACTGAAGGATGAGTCAGGGTTTGTGTGGGTGCCATCACACAAACTTTGCGGCATTCACCGCCAAACCCAGAAAGAGGGTAACCCTTGCGTTTTTCGCGATAAAGAGTGCGTAAATGAAAAGAATTTTCCGCGAAATGAAATAATCAAGACCAGATCAAGCCATCCTGCCAACCAGGCAACCTAGGCATGAATCTTGTTCCAGACCGGATCTTTCCCATAGCGCGATGCCATGAAATCAACAAAGGCGCGTGTTCGCTTCGGCAGAATCGTTGTCTTGGGATACACCGCAAACACATCAAAGCCCGTCCAGTCATAGTCCGACAGGACTGGCCGCAACAGGCCGTTGTTGATCGCATCATAGTGCAAAAAGCTGGGCAGGCAGGTAATGCCGAGTCCGGCAATCGCCGCTTCCCGCAGCACATCGCCATTTGAAGCTGTCAGTTTTGGGTTAACCCGCATGACGCCCGACTTGCCGTCAGGCGCAGTATAGCCCCAATCGGCCGGAGATTTGTCGTTTGAATAGACAAGCGCAGGAGCGTCCATCAGATCCTCCGGCCTCGTGATTTTCGGGTAGCGCTCAAGAAAGTCAGGTGCAGCACAGGGGATTTTCTTCACCCAGGAAATTTTCTTGGCAATCAGACTTGAGTCTGAAAGAACACCAATCCTGATGGCCAAGTCAAATCCTTCTGCCACCAGATCGACCCGCTTGTCGGACAAATCCATTTCAATGCGAATTTCTGGATGCGCATGCATAAATTGGGCAATGGCGCCCGACATATGTGCGACGCCAAAGGAAAGCGGCGTACTGATCCGCAAAACACCATTTAGCGCGCCACCAGAATTAAGAACCTCCTGTTGCGCGGCTTCAAGCTCATCAAGCACAGCCTTGCAACGGTCATAAAACCCCTGTCCGACCTCGTTAAGATACATGCGGCGAGTTGTGCGCTGGATAAGCGGGGCACCCAATCGTAATTCCAGATCCTTCAGGCGCCGGCTGACAGCGGAAACCGCTATACCAAGCCGCTCTGCAGCCTGGGTCAGACTGCCTGTCTCAACCACCATAACGAAGGCGCGAATTTCTTCAATCTGGCTCATTATGTCGCAGTGTATATCATTATTGATTAATTTAGAATTATATTTTGTTTAATTAGCGGCTTTTTACCTGGGGCAGCAATAATTAGGTTAGTGAGAGCCATGGGGGTCCTCCCCCCTCCCATGGCTCTCCTTTCCCTCAGTTGCCGCTGGATAAGAGCTTGGAGGGCACAGGTATATTATGAGCAGAACTCCTAAAACAGTCCTTCGCGTCGACGCAAGCATGCGGAAAACGAAATCAGTCAGCCGCCGGCTCGCCGATGAGATGGTGGCAGCACTTGGTGGCCGGTCACCGGATGTCGAGGTTGTTAACCGTGACCTGACCTGCGGCGTCGGTTTGGTTAATGATGCGTGGATTGACAGTGATCGCACCCCAGAAGAAATGCGCACACAGGATCAACGGGTAATTTTGGCGCAGTCGGATGCGCTGGTGTCCGAGTTGCAGGCAGCCGACGACATCGTCATTGCTGTTCCAATCTACAATTTCAGTGTACCAGCAGCCTTCAAGGCTTGGATTGACCTTGTTTGCCGAACGAACATCACCTTCGTCTATGAAAACGACAAGCCGCGGGGCATGCTCACTGACAAACGCGCATTTGTGGTGATCACCTCTGGCGGCACCCTTGGCGGCAGCGAAATCGACTACACCAGTGGATATGTAAAACATATACTGTCCTTTATCGGCATCACAGACGTAACCTTCGTTGATGCGACGGGCCTGTCCAAGAACCGGCGCAAGGTGATTGCTGACGCAAGCAAAGAGATTGCCAAGATCGGTGATGCTGCCAGCAACGCCCAGCGCAACCTCTCTGCAGCAGAATAATACGTGGTCATTTTCAGCATATCGCGTCGTTAAAGAACGCCCGGCGCCACCGCTTGCAAGCCGCATCGTCTGTGCGTAGCCTGTGACCATGCCCGAAGTGAAACTAGAGACCAGTTGGCACCAGAGACTTGCCCCGCTTTTTGAAACGGCGGAAATGAGGTCTCTTGGTGATTTTCTGCGGCAGGAAAAAGCTGCTGGCAAGAAAATCCATCCTCCCAGCGGCAAAATCTTCAACGCATTTGCACTCACACCCTTTGACCAAGTGAAGGTGGTCATTCTTGGCCAGGATCCCTATCACGGACCAGGGCAGGCTCACGGTTTGAGCTTTTCCGTTGAGGCAAATGTGCCACCGCCACCATCCCTGAAAAACATCTACAAAGAACTGCAGGCTGATCTTGGCCTGGAACCGGCTTCGCATGGTGATCTATCTGCATGGGCCAAACAGGGTGTGTTACTGCTGAACAGCTGCCTGACCGTTGAGGAAGCGCACGCAGGATCACATCAGAACAAGGGTTGGGAGCCCTTTACCGATGCGGTGATGGATGTTCTGAACAGGGAACGAACCAATATCGTTTTCATCTTTTGGGGCCGTAAGGCGATGCAGAAGGGCCGCTTCATCGATCAGAAAAGGCATCTGGTGATTACCAGTGCGCATCCCTCTCCCCTATCAGCACATAATGGGTTTTTTGGATCCAGCCCCTTTTCACAGACAAATGCGTATCTAGCCAGCAAACATGTTGACCCAATTGACTGGCAGCTAAATTAACATGTGCAATCAGGCAGGGCTAAGCCTAAGCTCAGACAAATGAGTCCCAAAACCCCGCGCACAAGCAGGCCAACCCTTGGCATCATCCTGATGGTTCTGACCACGATGGTCTTTGCCGTTCAGGACGGTATTTCTCGCTATCTGGCGGAAAATTACAATGTCCTTACAATTGTCATGATCCGTTATTGGTTCTTTGCACTGTTTGTGGTGGCGCTGAGCCATTATCGCGGGGGCGTAAGTGCAATTGCCAAAACCAGCCAACCTGTTCTTCAGATAGGACGTGGCGTTCTACTTGTTGTCCAGATATGTGTTGCGGTATGGGCCTTCACGCTTGTTGGCCTGGTCGAATTTCAGGCAGTTTTTGCCAGCTATCCGCTGACCATCACCGCCCTCTCCGCACTCTTTCTGGGCGAGCGGGTGGGATGGCGGCGCTGGGCAGCCGTTGTAGCCGGCCTGTGCGGGGTCATCATTGCAATTC
This sequence comes from Alphaproteobacteria bacterium, assembly GCA_038107835.1. Classification (GTDB taxonomy): domain Bacteria; phylum Pseudomonadota; class Alphaproteobacteria; order Puniceispirillales; family Puniceispirillaceae; genus MED-G116. The sequence continues at coordinate 156,300 of JAYNHH010000001.1, read as the reverse complement.
GGCCAGGTACGGGTTTTTTCGATCTGCATACAATACTGCCTGTCATCAGCGCCCTGTGTTTTGCTGCCTATGGTGTTTTGACACGGTATGCCGCACGGCGCGATTCTGCCGAGACCAGCTTCTTCTGGACAGGGGTGGGTGGTGCCATTGGGGTAAGCCTGATCGGACCCTTTTTCTGGCTTCCACCTGCGGGCCTGGACTGGCTCTGGATGGCGGCTCTCTGCCTAACAGGAATCGGTGGCCATTTTCTGTTGATCAAGGCCTATGACGTCACTGAGGCCTCTACGGTGCAGCCGTTTGCCTATTTCCAGCTTGTCTTTGCATCAGCTGTTGGCATGTGGGCCTTTGGCGATGTCATTGACAGATATATTGTACTGGGCGCCAGCATCATTGTGGGGGCAGGACTCTTTACCTTCTGGCGCGAGCGTCAGTTACGCTAGCTTCCCTGACCAGCGAGCCTTGGCATCGAAACAGCGACCGTCATCCAACTACCGGCAAATTCACCGGATTTAACCTTTTCAACACCCCACTGAAACAACAGAATTTTGCCGCCATCAGTCTCCAACAACACATCAAATTGCGCCATATCCGGCCCGACCATGACCGGGGAAATTTCATGCCGGCTGTGGTTCAGCATCTTGGCATAGGACGGCCCCTTGATCATCGATGCAAACCTCGGAAGCGGCCCTGTTGCCGCACGGTTGCGTGGATGTGCAAATGCCCATGTCTGGGCGATGCCAAAATCGGGCTCAGGGTTATCATTGAATTGCAGGGCCTTGAGTTGAATGGCGACAACCTCCACCGGCGCAATCGAGGGATCTGGTTTAACCAGATCTGCCCTCGCCGACATCGTCATCATGCAAAAAGCCAGAATTGTCACAATCTGGCTGATGGGGAAGTTTCTCTGTAATCTTGCAAAAAACATAAAATTTTCCTCACTTCTTCACTCTTGTGTAGATGGTGGCGGCAACCCAAATCATCAATAAGGGTCACATGATCAATGCGACCCAAATCGATGAAAGAGACAAGGTGTTCATCCACCCCTCATAACCAGAAATGGATCAGATAATGAATGTGGTAATTCAGGGGGCAGGTCGCGGCATCGGCCTTGCTCTCGCACATAAAGCCATTGAGTCTGATGCAGATCACCTGTTTCTGACAGCACGAGACCCTGCAGCAACACAGGGATATGCGGATTTGCCACCAGGACCCACCATTACTTGGCTTGCGCTCGACAATCTCAAGCCGGACAGCATTGAACAGGCGGGTGAGCAAATTCGGTCACAGACAGACAAGCTCGATCGCGTAATCTGCTGTTCCGGCGTTCTCAAAGATGAAGTTATCACGCCTGAAAAACGCCTTGCCGACATTGATGCAGATGCTCTGACCTACGCCTATCAGGTCAATGCAACAGGCCCCATTTTACTGGCAAAAGCTCTCTTGCAGGCACTTCGCGGTGACCATGCTCTGTGTTTTGCAAGCATCTCCGCACGTGTTGGATCGATCAGCGACAACCGGTTGGGAGGCTGGTATGCCTACCGTGCCAGCAAAGCAGCACAGAACCAACTGATGCGCACCCTGTCCATCGAGATGGCGCGTTACAATCCCAATGCCTGTGTCGCCACCCTGCATCCCGGCACCGTTGATACAGCACTGTCAAAACCATTTCAGGCGCATGTTCCCGAGGGTCGCCTATTCACCGTCGAGGATAGTGCCACCATGATGTGGTCTGTGCTGAACAGGCTGACGCCGACGGACTCAGGCGGTTTTTTCGCCTTTGATGGCAAACCTATTCCCTTTTGAGGGATTGATCGATGTCGCGTCGACCACGCAACGTCAAAGGCAACTGCAGCAACATGAAGATCATACTTGCCGGCGCAGCAACAAAGGTTTTGTAGGCCACCCAGTCAGCCTCATCCAGCAGACGCCAGGCCAACTCATTGGCGACGGCCAGAACCAAAAAGAAACAGGCCCACCGAAAGCTGAGTTGCTGCCAGGTGGACTCAGTCAAATCAAACTGGTCGCCGAAGAACTCCCGCATCATTGCCCGCCCCCGAAACAGGCCAAGAAACAGGATTGCCGCAAACGCCCCATTGAACAGGGTTGGCTGAATTTTGACAAAAACAGCCGCATCAAAGAGCAGGGCCGCCAGCGTGAAGAGAGCAGAAATGATCAATGAGAACAGCGGAAACTTTGCAAAACGTCGCTCCCGCAATCGCGCAACGAGCAAAACAAGCAGCCCCAGACCAACTGAGATCGCAGCAGCAGGCAACAAACCTAGATAGTGAAAGGCAATAAAGAAGCCTGCCAGCGGCAGAATTTCAAAGAAAAAGGCACCAAGCCGCATGAGGCAACCACTCCCATTGGACTTTGATAGCGTCCAGCTTAAACCTCACCGGACAGCAGGTTATTTCAAACCCAGTAATTTGTTCTGGAAGCGCTTGTTTCGCACATTATCACCAAGCCAGAGATCTTTGAACGCCTCTGCGAACCCTGCATCCGACACAAATGTAGGATCGCTCCCATTCGTTGAGAAAACAACTGTCTGCAAGTCGGGAAAAGCAATCATAATCCGATCGCCCTGTTGCACATCAGAAAAATGCTCACCCATAATTTTACGCCATTTGGCAACATCAGCATCCGAGCCAAGTTTACGGCGCTCGAACGTCTTTACCGTTTGATTGACAATGCGCTCCTTCTCGACGTCAAAAAGGTAGTTCAACTCGAGCGCAAGCGGACCAGATTTTCTGTAATCACCCTTCGGTGCATATAGTGACGCATCATAAACAGGGAAAAGCAACACCTTGAAACGCGCCTCGCCCACAAGCGCAGCCTCTGGCACGAATCTGTCAATCATCGCTGTCTGCGCGTTGGCAAAACCGTTAACGACAATAAGCATGAGCGCCGCGAATGCGCCCTGGGCAAACTTTACCATAACAAAACCAGTCTTCAGCCCGGGCAAAAAACACAGCCCACCATTACAGACAGATGCTTATCAGGACCATCTTTTCAGATCAAGGGGGCTGACGGCGTCAGCAGCATCGCCACGTAGAAACACAATGGTGACAGAACCAATCTCAATGCCAAATTTGCTGACATAGGCACGATTGATCGCCACATCCTCATGCTGCTGATAAATCCAATCGTCGAAATGCACTTCGACGTCACGGCCACCCATTGATAGCACAACATCATATTGCCAGTTCAGGGCATTGCCAGACACGGCACCTTTGGCAACACCCGTGATATCTTCGGCGCTTCCCTCATACAGGATTTCACCATCCTTGCCCTGCCCCGTTCTGCGAATAACCCATTTCCTGAAATCCTGTTCCCCATCATCATAGAGAAAGGTCTCGTCAAGCGTCAGAACATCACCATCGACCGTTCCCTCAAGGACAACCCTGAATTGACGGCGCAGATTGCCAAACCTGTCCTCAAAAATGCCTAGAGCGACTGTCTGCCCCGCGAAAAAGGCTGGCAAATCCAGCTGCGGCGTTCGATCAACTAACGTATTGATGCCGCTGCGGGCGCATGCTGAAATGCCAACGGATAAACCGGACAAAAGCACAAGAGCCAGCACAAGCTGACCTGGACGGCGAAAGGGGGAAGGCTTACGTTTCATAACTCGACACTCCATAAAACTTAACTCTGGCCTCACCTGGTCAGGCAAGGCCATTCAGAAACTGGCGGGCATCATCCATGATTGTTTGCTGCTTTTCCTCACTCATCCGATCAAGCGAGCGGTAGATCATTCCCAATCGGGCATTGTTGCCAAGCCTGTCTCGGTTCTTGATGAGAAAGTGCCAGTAAAGATAATTGAACGGGCATGCATCGCCGCCCGTTTTCTCTGCCACCTTATAGCGGCAATTCTGGCAATAGTTGGACATACGATTTATGTAGGCACCGCCAGCGGCATAGGGCTTGCTCGCCAGATAGCCACCGTCAGCAAACAGAACCATCCCTGAAACATTGGGCAGTTCGACCCACTCAAACGCATCGGCATAGACAATAAGATACCATTCATTGACGAATTTGGGGGACAGCCCGGCAAGCAGCGCAAAATTACCGAGAACCATCAAACGCTGAATATGGTGTGCATAGGCATATTTTTGGGTCTGGCCAATGGATTGCCTCAGGCAGTTCATCTGCGTATCGCCTGTCCAGAAAAAATCTGGAAGAGGGCGGTCCGCAGCAAGAAAATTCTCCGACGCATAGCCGGGCATCTTCAACCAGTAGATGCCTCTGACAAATTCCCGCCACCCGAGGATTTGGCGGATAAAGCCCTCCACCGAGTTCAGCGGCGCTGTTCCCGCTTCATAGGCATTCTGCGCAGATGTGATCACCTCACCCGGACCCAGCAAGCCGACATTGAGATAGAACCCTATGTGGCTGTGGTACATCCACGGCTCACCCTCGATCATGGCATCCTGAAACGTGCCGAAAAGCGGAAGCCGATTGACAATAAAATGCTCCAGAACCTGAAGCGCCTGCTCACGCGTGACCGCGAATCCAAACTCATCAAGCTCACCAAAATGGTCAGCACAATAATGTCCCACGAGGTTCAGAACCGTCTGGCTTGTCTCGTCGGGCGAGAATTGAAGTGCCGCTGGCACCTGCTGTGAGGGGTCTGGCCGCTCACGGTTCTCAACGTCATAGTTCCATTTGCCACCAACAGGTTTGCCATCGACCATCAACACGTCATGGTGCCGGCGCATCTCCCGATAGAAAAAATCCATGCGCAGCTGCTTGCGACCGGCAGCCCAGCTTTCGAACATTTCGGGCGGGCAAAGAAAGCGGTCGTCCTGCCGAATCTCAACCGCAATGCCAAGATCCGTCTCCCAATTCTGCATGTCTTCCAGAACCCGAAACTCTCCGGGTGCAGTAACAATCAATCGTGAGGCATCATGCCGGGCGACAGCGCGTGCCACCTCACCTGTAAAATTGCCACTATTCTCGGGATCATCGAGTGTAACATAATCAACCGATATGCCCTGCTCACACAATGTGTCGGCGAAATGCCGCATCGCAGAGAGGATAAAGGCGACCTTTTTCTTGTGATGGCGCACATAGGTCACCTCACCCATGACCTCGCACATCAGGACAATATCACTTTCCCGGTCAATATCGCCAAGACTGCTGAGAGACTGGCTCAACTGATCACCAAGAATGAGGCGCAGGGTTTTGCTCATGAAATCTGCCTCAAACTCGCAAAGGCAGCCAACGCTGCCTCGCGGGACAGTTTCACATCAACAATCGGATGCGGGTAGGTTACGCCCAGCTCAACACCAGCTTCGGTCAGAATCTGCGGCGGCGCCTCCCATGGATTGAACAGATATTTTGCTGGAAGCGCTGAAAGCTCTGGCAGAAAACGTCTTGTAAAACTTCCGTCCTGGTCAAACTTCTGGCCTTGCGTCACCGGGTTGAAAACGCGGAAATAAGGTGCCGCATCCGCGCCACAGCCCGCAATCCATTGCCATGATGCGCTGTTGCTCGCAAGATCTGCATCAACCAGACAATCCCAGAACCATGCCTCGCCCTGATGCCAATGCAGCCGCAGATTCTTCACCAGGAACGAGCCGACAACCATGCGCAGCCTGTTGTGCATGTAGCCTGTCTGCCAAAGCTCGCGCATCGCCGCATCAACAATGGGATACCCGGTCTGTCCCCTCTGCCAGCGGCGCAGGTGATCCGCATTTTTCTCCCACGGGAAATGATCGAATTTTGGTTGAAGATTCTGACGTGGCAGATCAGGACAGTGAAACAGCAGGGAATAGGAGAATTCCCGCCACCCCAATTCAGACAGGAAATTATCGGCATCAACTTCCAGCCCACCAGCGTCCATTATATCACGCACGGCATACCATGCCTGATTTGGTGAAATTTCACCCCAATGCAGATGTGCCGAAAGACGTGAAGTGTGGGGCCGGGCGGGAAAGTTCCGGCCCTCCTTGTAACCGGCAAGACCCGCATTGACGAATTGTTCCAGCTTCTGGGCGGCACCCGCCTCTCCCGGAGTCCAGTGTCCGGCAAATTGCTGATGCCAGTCCTCTTCAGGCAAAAGCCCCAGATCATCAACCCGGATATCACCCAGATGATCACTGCCAGACCAGATCTCAAACTTGTCAGGGACTGGCAGGGGAACACGCGGTGACGGCGCCGAGAGGCAGCCACGCCGGAAGTAGGGTGTAAAAACCTTGTACGGTGTTCCATCACCCTTTTTGATGTCCCATGGCTCCCATAAAAGCGACCCATTGTGGGATTGTACGGCAATACCGGAATCTTCCAACTCAGCTTTCAAAGCCGTGTCGCGGGCAATGCGCCACGGCTCATAGCAGCGGTTCCAGCAGATCAGACCAGCGTCACTGGCCTTGGTCAGAGTGGGAATGATCTCCAGCGGGTTTCCCTTGAAGACACGTAATTTTCCGCCAAGGGCCGAATTGAGGGCACCCAGTGATTGATGGAGCCACCACCTGCTGGCACTGCCCATGCGATCGGGTCCGGCGTTATCGTCGTCGAGAATATAGATTGGCAGGACGGCACCTGCTGCGCAGGCAGCGCTGAATGCGGGATTGTCGGAAAGTCGCAGATCCTGCCGGAACCAATGTATGGATGGAGAGCTTTTCATATCCTTGCCATTGCCAGACCTCTTTAGGTCTACGCTATTGAACCGTCATGCCAGAGAACTCCCCTTTCTATGGCATAACTGCGTTTGATTGTTATCCGATCAGAGCGGGTCACTGACCACCGTCTGTTCCTGTCTGCCAAGTCCCTCAACACTGCCAGCCATCCTGTCGCCCGCACGCAGGAAAATGGCCTCCGGTTTTTTGCCACTGCCAACACCCGGCGGTGTTCCCGTGGCAATAACATCACCTGGATGCAGAGTCATCAAGCTGGACAGATGGGCGATGATCTCACGCACGGTAAAAATCATGTCGCTGGTGTTGCCGGTCTGCATTCTCTCGCCATTCACATCCATCGTCATCGCGAGATTCTGTGGGTCGGCAATTTCATCTGCGGTGACAAGCCATGGCCCAATTGGACCGAAAGTGTCGCAGGATTTACCCTTGGTCCATTGCCCGGTCAGTTTCGTCTGATAGAAGCGCTCTGACACATCATTGACCACACAATAGCCGGCAACATGAGAAAGCGCGTCTTTGGCGTCCACATATTTTGCTGTCTCACCAATGACGACGCCAAGTTCGATCTCCCAATCCGTATGCTGCGACCCACGTGGCAAGACCACGTTATCGAACGGCCCATTGATTGCCGAGGTCGCCTTCATGAAAACGATCGGATGATCTGGCACAGGATTACCGGTTTCCTTGGCATGCTCATGAAAGTTCAGGCCAATGCAAATGAGCTTGCCAACCGAACCAACACAGGCACCAAGCCGTGGTGACCCCGTGATCGCCGGCAGACTGTCCGGCGCCAATTCACGCAATCTCTCAAGAGCGGCCCGGCCGAGAGCTTTACCATCAATGTCAGACAGATGCGCACTCAAATCACGCAGCACACCACTCGCATCAATCAAGCCCGGCTTCTCGGCACCCGCATCCCCGTAACGGACAAGTTTCATAAGTCACTCCTGCTGCCTGTGCCGCAATCATCATCTTTTATTGGCCGGCGACCATTTCGTCTAGGTCGCGTTTCACAGGCATAAATTCAAGACCCCGCATTCGCCCAAAAGTCTGTTTATCGGTGATCTGCGGCGCTCAGGCGCCTCTCGACCCAGCGAACGCCAGCTGACACCAGAAGGATAAGGACCAGATATTCCAAAACCAGAATGGTGTAAATTTCCAACGGGCGGTATTCCGTGACAACCAGCTCGTTCGCCCGACGGGTAAGTTCCTGCATGCCTATCACAGATACCAGCGACGACATCTTCAGCATATAGACCAGCTGGTTGCCAAGAGCTGGAAGGATGCGCTTGATCGCCTGCGGAAGAATGACGAAGCGCATCTTGTCACGATAGCCTAGTGATATCGAGTGAGCTGCCTCGTGCTGACCACGATCAATCGACTGGATTCCCGCCCTGAAAATCTCTGCCTGAAATGCGCTGTCAGAAATCGCCAATGCCAACACCCCCGCCCAGAACACCGAAATTGAAATATCGGCAACCTGCGGCAGGCCGTAATAAACCCACAGGATGAGCACAAGGATCGGAACCGCACGGACCAGCTCAACATAGACCCGGTTTATGGCCCGCGGTGCGCGCTGCTGCGCGAGACCCGGCAACGCGATCACCAGCCCCACAAAAATGGAAATCAGAATGGCGGTGACCGACAGTGCGACCGTGTAGTAGAGACCATCAATGAGAAACAGCAGATTATTCCGCCCCGACACGGTTGACGGGTCAACGACATACCAGCCCCAATTCTGCGAACAGCCTGAGAGGGCCACGGCAGCGAAAATGACAGTCACAACCCGGCCAAGTGACCCAGAGCGGAGCAATACGCCCAATCTGTTTGGTGAGTGAGAAGCCATCGCCCTTCCTCAGTGACGCAATATCTGTCGCAGGAATGTCTGACAGCGCTCGCTTGATGGGTTTGAAAAAAACGTCTTTGGCGAGGCCATCTCGACAATCTCTCCATGATCCATGAAAACCATCTGGTCCGCCACATGCCCGGCAAAACCCATCTCATGCGTCACACAGATCATCGTCATACCAGTTTCAGCCAGCTCGCCAATCACATCCAGCACCTCCGCGATCATTTCCGGATCAAGGGCGGAGGTAGGTTCATCAAACAGCATGATCCGAGGCTCCATGCACAGCGCACGGGCAATTGCCACACGTTGCTGTTGACCTCCCGAGAGCTGACTCGGAAATTTGTTGATTTGTTCGGGAATACGCACACGCTCCAGATAATATTCCGCCAGATCACCGGCCGCCTGCTTTGACATGCCGCGCGCACGAATTGGCCCAAGCGTCAAATTCTCGAGAATGGAGAGATGCGGAAACAAATTGAACTGTTGAAACACCATGCCAACATTGTTGCGCAACGCCTGCCGGGCTGCCGGTCCGTCATCAATCTCGACACCATCAATCTTGATGCTGCCAGCTTCATGCTTCTCCAGCCGGTTCACACATCGAATAAGGGTGGATTTGCCCGACCCAGACGGGCCACAGACAACGACTTTCTTGCCCAGCCCGATTTCAATGGACACGTCCTTGAGCGCCTGAAACTGGCCGAAGAACTTGTTCACTTTACGAACGGAAATAAAGGAGGAGCCTGCCGTTTCAGTCATCGTCAGCCATTTTCCCAAGCAATTGGCACGCAGCGCTTTCAACTTCATGGGCAGCGCTGCAAATCATCCCTTCCACCGTCGCAAATCGGCTGGATTAGTGGAGAGCGGAACGCCGCAACAGTTACATGCAGACGCACAATTGTCACCGAAAATCTTGCAGACCTTGCAATCTTTACCTAGGCTGTTTGCCTTAGATCAATTTTCGTGCCTGTTGATGGCAAAAGCCAGTCTGTTTCGTCAAAAAAAGGAGTTTTTTCCCATGAGATTAATCAAAATTGCCCTTGCAACCTGTGCCCTGTTGGCAGCCTCGGTGACCGCGCAGGCCAGCACACTTCAGGACATTCTCTCTGGAGGTGTTTTGAAGGTTGGCACCACCGGTGACTGGAATCCAATGACGATGAAGGATCCCGCCACAAACAAATATACCGGTTACGACATTGACGTAATGACAGAGCTTGCCATGGATCTTGGTGTTGAACTCGAATTTGTCCCAACAGACTGGAAGACATTGGTGAGTGGTGTTGTCTCTGGAAAATATCACATGACAGGGTCGGCCTCCATCTCACCTGCCCGTGCCAAGGCTGCCGGCTACTCGAACAGCTATTTCTCGCTGGCGACTGTCCCGCTGACATTGTCAAAGAATGCCGACAAATTCAATGACTGGGCCGATCTGGACAAGCCCGATGTGACTGTGGCCGCAACGCTTGGCACAACGCAGGAAAAGCAGGTAAAGCAGTTTTTTCCGAACGCCGCACACAAAATCGTTGAGGCTCCAGCCCGCGATTTTCAGGAAGTACTGGCAGGCCGGGCCGACGCGCATATCACATCCAATGTTGAGGCCTACAAGCTGGTGGCCAAATATCCACAGATGATGGTCGTTCCCGTTTCATCACCAAAGGCACCAACTCCGATCGCCATGTTGTTGCCACAGGCGGATCAGGTCTGGATCAATTATGTGAACACCTGGATCAAGCTGAAGACAGAGCGCGGCTTTTTTGCGGACCTTGGCCGCAAGTGGCAGCTGTCCAACTAGCTTTTCCAAGCATTTGAACATGACGGAAAGGCGGGACGGTTTTCCCCGCCTTTTTGTTTGGCCACACAGGACAGGCATTCATGATCACCCTCTATGACATCCCCGTGAGCAGCTATGGCTGCAAAATCCGTGTGGTAATGACGCACAAACAGCTGGAATGGCGATCCGTACCACCACCCGACGGTTATGGCAGCCCGGCCTACTGCAAGATCATTCCAGCCGGCACCATCCCGGCGATTGATCAGAATGGATTTCGACTGGCTGATTCCGAGGCCATTGCCGAATATCTTGACGAAATCATTGCCAGCCCACCCATGCTGCCGGTTGATCCACAGGATCGCGCGCGCATCCGCGAGATTTCGCGTTTTCATGACACGAGGCTGGAGCCCTTGTTGCGGGCCTATTTCGCACATGTCTCACCTGAGACACGCGATCAGAATTTTGTCACCAGCAACGCAGCGTTGCTGCAAAAGCGTCTGGACCAGCTGGGCCAGATTGCAAACCCGGCACCATTACTGTTTGGTAATCAACTAACCATCGCCGATTGCGGATTTGTCGCCAGCTTCGCCCTGATCACCACCTTGCAGGATATTCTTGGCTTTGATTTGACCATCCCAGAACCGCTGCGGGCCTATGAACGCGTCCTTGTCGCGCATCCATCTGTTGCCGCCGAAAGCGCAGCTTACTACGACGCGCTTGCAGGCTGGGCAACCGCCAAACTTAGAGGCTGATCCACCTCTGACCAATTTGCAATTTCCGGATGGCTGTGCGCTAATGCAGCACCGCCATGTCTGCGCGGTCTGAGAGTTACCAACCAATGTCGTTCACCGCTCTAATCCCCTCATCATCAGTCCGCGCGATGCTGATGATGCTTGTGGCGATGTTCATGTTCACCGGCATGGGAATCTTCATCAAGCTGGCAGCGCAACATGTACATGTGATGGAAATCGTGTTTTTCCGCAATTTTCTCGCGGTATTGATCATTGGCCCCTTTCTCTTCCGCACCGGAATCTCGCAGATCAGAATGAACCGTCCCGGGCTGTTTCTCGGGCGGGCAGCGATCAATTTCATCGGAATGTTCTGCGGCTTCACCTCAGTCACATTGATTCCACTTGCCGAGAACACCGCGCTCAGCTTTACCAGCCCAATTTTTGTCACCATTGGCGCAGTCATTTTTCTTGGTGAAGTCATTCGGCTGAGGCGGATTATGGCAATTTTAATCGGATTTGCCGGTGCGCTTGTCATCCTGCAGCCCGGATTTTCCGAAGTCTCGCTTGGTGCATGTCTGGCGCTGGCAAGCGCATTGTCGATTGCCATGGCGGTTCTGCTGGTCAAGAAAATGACAGCGACAGAGACATCCATGTCGATTGTTTTCTGGATGGTAATGATGCAGGCACCGATCGCATTGGTGCCGGCACTGTTTGTCTGGCAATGGCCAAGCCCCATCGGCTGGTTCTATCTTTGGGGCGTTGCGATCAGCGGCACAATCGCGCATGTGCTGTTCACCCGTGCCTGCGGTCTGGTGGAAATCACCAGCCTGCAACCCATGGAATTTGCCAAGCTGCCCTTTGCCGTTATTCTTGCCTGGATTGTCTTCGGCGAATGGCCGGGTGTGTGGATATGGGTGGGTGGTGCGATCATCTTTACCGCAACGGCTTACATCACACGGCGCGAAGCCATCGCCAGACGGTCAATCCGGCCCAATCATGGGCAGAAGGAAACGCCGCTTTAAGACATTTCAACTTCCCAAAATAGCGGTTGCCCACAGTCAAAGATGGTTACAGCCCCACCCGGGGTTTCACATTTGTCCGGAAACTCAATCGGTGTGTCACGTTTGATCAACGTTATCGTCTGTGCATTCACCGGTAGCCGGTAAAAGGCTGGGCCATGGCGTGACACAAAGCCCTCCAGCTTGTCCAGAGCGCCCTCACCCTCAAACAAGGCAGCAAGACAGGACATGGTATTTGGCGCTGTGTAGATGCCTGCACACCCACATCCAGATTGTTTTGCTGCATCAACATGCGGGGCGCTGTCGGTTCCAAGGAAAAATGCAGCCTCACCCGAAGTGGCAGCTGCAACCAGTGCGAGACGATGCACCTCCCGCTTGGCGACAGGAAGGCAATAATTATGGGGGCGAATACCACCTGCCAGAATATGGTTGCGGTTGATGAAAAGATGATGCGTTGTGATTGTCGCTGCAATATCGTCTCCGCCCTGCCTGACGTAATCGACACCATCACAGGTTGTGACATGCTCCAACACCACCCGCAGACCTCTGATCCTCTGGCGAAGGGGATCCAGAACCTGCTCCAGAAAAACCGCCTCCCTGTCGAAAATGTCGATATCAGGGTCTGTGACCTCACCATGGACACACAACGGGATGCCATTTTCTGCCATTGCTTCCAGAACTGGAGTCACCTTGTCAAAATCACGCACCCCAGAAGCTGAATTGGTTGTCGCGCCCGCCGGATATAGTTTCACCGCGGAAATCAGGCCGGAAGCAGCAGCCGCAACAACGTCATCCGGGACGGTGGTTTCCGTAAGATACAATGTCATCAGAGGCTGAAATTCTGATCCGGCAGGAAGGGCGGCAAGAATGCGGGATCGATAGGCCTGCGCATCGGCCGACGTTATCACTGGCGGCACCAGATTGGGCATGATGATTGCGCGGCCAAAATGGGCAGCCGTATCAACAACGACACAGGCCAACATGTCACCATCACGCAGGTGGAGATGCCAGTCGTCAGGACGGGGGATCGTCAGCCTGTTCACGGCTCAACTCCTTCTGGAATCAGACATTCAACAATAGATATTCCCGCTCCCACGGGCTGATCACTTCAAGAAAGGCATCAGCCTCGGCACGTTTGACTTCAGTAAACAATTTAACAAAATCCTCTCCAAGCACATCATGCAATGGGCTGGCTTTTTCCAGCGCATCAAGAGCAATGTCCAGATTTTTTGGCAGGGTTTCAAGATCCTCGCCACTGTCTTTAAGGGGACGGCTAGGCCGCCTTTTCTCCTGAAGCCCGAGCCAGATGGCAGCCAGTGTTGCGGCAATCGCAAGGTAGGGATTGGCATCAGCGCCAGGCAGGCGATTTTCGATCCGGCGGCTCTTTGGATTGCCAAGGGGAACGCGCAGACCAACGGTGCGATTGTCCATTCCCCAAGCCAGATTGGCTGGTGAATCCTCCGCGCCTGTGCGGCGACGGTAGGAATTGACATAGGGCGCCATCAACGCCATCGCCCCGGACAGATGGCGCTGCATCCCGGCAATGGCGTGAAGAAACTCATCCGTCTGCTCACCGTTTTCATCCACAAAAATATTCCTTCCGGTGGCCTTGTTGCTGACCGACGTGTGAACGTGCATGGCGCTACCCGGTTGATCCTGCATTGGCTTGGCCATGAAGGTTGCGTGCACTTTGTGGTTCAGCGCCGTTTGTCGCACCGTGCGCTTGAACAGAAAAGCCTGATCGGCCAGATCCATCGCCGAGCCATGGTTGAAATTGATCTCCATCTGCGCTGCCCCCGCCTCATGGCTCAGCGTGTCGATATCAAGCCCCTGCACATCACAATGGTCATAGATTTCCTCAAAAAGCGGATCAAATTCATTTACTGCATCAATGCCATAGGCTTGGCGTGCCTTTTCGGCCCGGCCCGATTTGCCGGTTGGGGTGACAAGGGGGTTGTTGGCATCCGCGCTCTGCTCGACAAGAAAAAATTCCAGCTCCGGGGCAATCACGGGCTCAAGGCCCGCCTCATCGAACAGCGCCAGAACGCGCGCCAGAACAGCACGCGGTGCGAATGGCACAATCCTGCCGTCATGGTCGACAGCGTCATGGATAATCTGTGCCGTCGGCTCCGCATACCAGGGAACCAGACGACAGGTTGCGGGGTCAGGCCGCAACACTATATCAGCGCCGATTTCATTCAAAACAACACTGTCATAATATTCGCCTGTCACCGACTGGCCGAAAACATATTCCGGCAAACGCAGGCCACCCGTTTCAATTGCCGAAACATATTTATGTACCGGCAGGATTTTACCCCTTGGAATGCCAGAAATGTCGCTCACCAGACACTCAACCTCGGTGATCGATTTTTCCTGCAGCCATTCCTTGATGTCGATAGTCATGCGCCCCCCATCGGGCCAGGCGGACCCGCCAAGCCCTGTTTGCAATCACTTTGCTATGAGATTCCGAGATCACCCGCAGTTGCGTCAAGCGCTGTCCTGGCAATCGCCACGGTGGCATCGATATCATCACGCGTATAGGTCAATGGTGGAGACAGAATCATTCCGTCACGAACGGCACGCATCATCAGCCCATGTGAAAGGGCATGGTCACGGCAAAGTCCACCGGCATGACCCACCTTGTCAAAGAGTACGGGGCCATCCTTGCTCTCAACAAGTTCAATGGCCGCCAGCAATCCATAGGTGCGGACCTCGCCAACAAGAGGGTGGTCTGCAAGTGGTGCAAGCGCCTCAGCAAGGTAGGGGCCGGTATCCTCCCGCACGCGTTCGATCAATCCCTCATTCTCGATGATATCGAGATTGGCCAAGGCCACCGCAGCCGCAACCGGATGACCTGAATAGGTGAAACCGTGATAGAACTCGCCTCCATCTGCGATAAATCTGTCAGCAACCCGGTCCCCTACCATGACACCCGACATCGGCATATATCCCGACGTCAGACCTTTCGCCATGGTCATCATATCAGGCGACAGATTCATCCGCTGACTGGCAAACCAGTCGCCGGTCCGTCCAAAACCGGTGATCACCTCGTCGACAATGAACAGAATGTCATATCGTTTGCAGATGTTCTGAATATGTTCGAAATAACCGTCGGGCGGTACAATCACACCACCCGCACCCTGCACCGGCTCAGCGACGAAAGCAGCCACCTTGTCGGCACCAATCTCGATGATTTTGTCTTCGAGCCAGGACGCCGCATTGGCAGCAAAAACAGCATCGTCCTGATTGCCTTGATGGAGAAATCCATAAGGTGGGCGAATATGCGCGAAATCCGCTTCATCTGCGGCCTGATCATGCATGCCTGACATGCCGCCCATGCTGGCAGACATGATCGTGCTGCCGTGATAACCGTATTCCCGGCCAATGATCACACGCCGTTCCGGCTGCCCCTCAAGCGCCCAGAAATGGCGGACCATGCGGATAATGGTGTCATTCGCCTCAGAGCCTGAATTGGCATAGAACACATTGTTGAGCCCCTCAGGGCTGATATCGGCCAACCGTTTTGACAGCGCCACCACCGGCTTGTTGCTCGTCTTGAAAAAATTATTGTAATAGGGAAGCGTTGTCATCTGTTGCGCTGCAGCATCAACAAGTGACTGCCTTCCATAGCCAACATTCACACACCACAGACCAGCCATTCCATCAAGAATGCGTGTTCCCTCAGCGTCATAGATGTAATGACCTTCCGCATGGGTGATGATGCGCGCGCCATGCTTGCGCTGCTCTCCATAATCGGTGAACGGTGCCATATGATGGGCCGAGTCGAGAAGTTGCCACTCCTTAGTCGAGAGATCATCTGGTGTCATTGTCTTGCTCATGTCAGTTCTGATGTTTTGAGAATTCGGTCGAGGCGCAGCGCAGTTTATCCGTTCGGCTTGATCCCCCCATTTGTTCCAGACTACTCTCAATATTTACCGGGCGCAATCAATGCGCACTTCATTGACGACGAAGCAACTCAGGAGGTCAGAATGTCTGGTGAGAACTCCATTTATGAAATCGAATTTCCTGAGCGAAAGCAATATCCACCCCTCCGGGAGTCGGTCGATACGGATATCGCCATCATCGGTGGGGGTTTGACCGGTATTTCAGCAGCCTTGCATCTCGCTGAGAACGGATTTGCAGCCATGGTGCTGGAAGCTGGCAAGCTCGGCACCGGTGGGTCGGGACGCAATGGCGGACATGTCTGTCAGGGCTGGCCGAATGATTTTCACCACATCCAGCGCCAGCTATCCGAGCAGGATGCCAAGATTGCCTGGGACAGCGGCATGGCAGCCGTTGATCTGGTCAAGGACAGGGTGGCCAAATATAAAATTGATTGTGACCTGACCTTTGGCTATGTCGATGCCGCCTATCATCAACGCCAGATGGCAGAGCTTGACGAGATGCAGCGTGAGTGGGAGGCGCGTGGCTATGATGGCTTCACCCGCCTTGATGACCGGGCTGCATTGGGCGCCCATGTCGACACCGACGCCTATGTTGGCGGCCTGTTTGACAGCAAATCCGGACATATGCAGCCCCTGAAATATCTTCACGGCCTTGCCGCCGCAGCGCAGGAACAAGGTGCGGTGATACATGAAAACACACCAATCAAAAAGGTCGAGACCCACGCATCCAATGGCTTTAAACATCTTCATACGAAAGATGGGCAGCAGGTGCGCGCAAAGATCCTGCTGCTGTGTGGTAACGCCTATCTGGCTGATATAGGCCTGCCAAGAATGAAATCGCGTCTTGCACAGGTAACGTCATCGGTGCTGGCGACAAAGCCTCTTTCACCCAATATGGTCAAACAGCTGCTGCCGACCGGCGCCGCCGTTGCCGATTGCAATGCCGCTCTGAACTATTACCGGATTGATGCAAAGGGACGGATGATTTTTGGCGGCCGCGCAAGTTACACCAATGTCAATTTTGGTGATATCGAGCCTGATCTGCGCCGCCGGATGGTCGATATATTTCCCCTTCTGAAAAATATCGAGAAAGATGCAGTCTGGTCAGGCAAAATTGGCATTACCGTGAACCGCATTCCGCAATTCGGCCGCACCCCGGATGACATCTACTTCGTGCAGGGTTTCTCCGGCCATGGTGTGGCCCTGACAGGCCAGGCCGGGGTGATGCTTGCGGATGCCGTCATTGGCGATCAGACAGGTTTTGATGTCATGAGCAGTCTCAACCACATGCCGTTTCCCGGCGGGCCGCTGCGCACACCGGCGCTTGCTCTTGGCATGGCCTATTACAAACTGCGTGATCGGCTAAAAATCTGATCTGGTCAGATCCGTCCGACAGGCTTTGGCGTCGCCCCCCGCTGTTTTGCCAGAACGGCAAGCCAGTCATAGGCAACGCTGGCGGCTGCGATGGCCGTGATTTCGGCATGGTCATAGGCAGGCGAAACCTCGACAATATCCATTCCAACCAGATTGAGTGGTTCAAGACCGCGAACAAATTCAAGTCCCTGCCAACTGGCGAGTCCACCAGAAACCGGCGTTCCTGTACCCGGGGCAAAGGCTGGGTCAAGACCATCAATGTCAAAGGACAGATAGACTGGTGCATCACCTGCCCTGTCGATGGCAATTTCGAGCGCTGCCCAGATTCCATTGCGATGCACCCAGGGGCTGGTGAGAATTTCGAAGCCATAATCAGAGTCGTTATAAGTGCGCAGTCCAACCTGTGTGGATTTTGACACGTCAATGATGCCCTCATTGGCAGCCCTGGCAAACATGGTGCCATGATCGAAGCGGACGCCATCATCCTCCCAGGTATCACAATGCGCATCAAACTGGATCAATGCGACAGGTCCGTATTTCTTGGCATGCGCTTTGAGCAGCGGATAGGCAACTGAGTGATCACCGCCGAGGCTGAGCATTCTGGCACCTGATGCCAGAATGTGATCTGCATGCGCCTCGATCGTGTCAAAGACACTTGTCGGGTCATGCGGGTTGATCATGCAATCACCGTAATCGATCACTGACAATTCCTCACACGGCTCGATCCCTGATGGAAAATGCTTGAGCTCGGTCAACTGAACCGATCCTGCGCGAATGGCGCGGGGGCCAAGTCGTGTGCCAGGTCGATAGGTCACCGCATTGTCATAGGGAATGCCGCTGATCACGATATCAACATCCGCAAGATCACGGCTATAGCGACGGCGCCCGAAACTAAGCGCACCGCCATAGGTCATTTCAGGCCACCACTCCTTGTTGCCACTGGCCCGGAACGTCTGATCACCACGTTTGTCAGTCACATTAGCCTCCCGTCACTGAACAACCCACAGCATCCTAGAATGCGGGAGCAAACCCCAAAAAGCAAATCAATGAAAAGTCTGTTTTTGGATTTACCGATCGGGCAATCAGGTGCAGTGTGAAGGTGCCATCTTGCTGGATATTTGAATGTTCCGTGATCACCTCACCACCTCTGAAAAGCTGACCACCGCACCCGGTTTGTTTATGATTACGCTGTCATCAATCGCACTTGGCGCGGCCTTTGGCGGCTATCTGCCCCTGATTTCGCTATGGCTGGAAACACTCGGTATTTCGTTCCAGAAAATTGGTATCGTCAGTGGCATGGCAGCGCTTGGCATTGTGTCCAGCGCCTATTTTGCCCCCCACCTTGTCGCGCGATATGGCAACATCCCGGTGATCAATATTGGCCTCTGTGTGGCGGCATTAATGATGGTGGCCCTGCGCTTTACCGAGTCAATGGCACTCTGGCTTGGCATCCGTTTCATCGGGGGTCTTGGCTTGGGGTTGCATTGGGTGCTGACGGAGGCCTGGCTCGCACGCATAGCCTCCGACCAGGGGCGCACCCGGGTTATGGCACTCTATGCAACGGCCATTGGCCTCGGATTTGCGGCTGGCCCCGGAATTATCTGGCTGTTTGGGTTTGAAACGGCCACCCCTTTTTTCGTCATTGCCATCTTGCCGTTGGTCGGCGCTCTGCCGATTTACGCACTGCGAAAGCATGAACCCGAAATTACGTTTACTGGTGGTGGCTCACCCCTGTTGCTGATTCGCCGCGCACCAACCATTGCCATGGCCTGTGTTGTTGCCGGCGGCGTCGACCTTGCGCTGATCACTTTGCTTCCAGTGGTCGTCGCACGCACACCCGAAGCAGCCTCAATGCTGACTCTGTCAATTGTGCCTGCGATGGCGATTGGCAATGTCGTTCTGCAATATCCGATTGCTATTCTGGCTGATCGTTTTGGCCTGCGAAAAATTGGTATGATCATCGCCACAATTGGCCTTTTGCTGTGCAGCATGATCCCGTTCTTTCTCACCTCAGCCCTGTTGGCGCTGCTATTGGCCTTTCTGGGAGCAGGACTTGTCTATGGGCTGTATTCAATTGGTCTTGCGATGCTGTCAAAACGGTTCACCGGCGGCGAAATCATCGCCGCCAATGCTGGCTTTGTGATTATCTTCGAGCTGTCCAATCTGGCCGGACCCGCATTTGCCGGAATTTTACTGGACATCAACATGCGGCTTGGGCTGCCGATTTTTCTGGTCAGTGTTGGTGTGTTCTATCTGCTGGTTTCATGGCTAAGGCGCAATGCCAATCCCGACAACTGAAATCGCAGGCACAATCCAACCTGCATCGGGTATCAACGGGCCGACGCTAACCGCGAATACACTCTGTCTTTTTACTTGATATCAATGACAAAAGAATGTGCAATCATCAGGCTTTTGGAATGGTGGGTGAAATGCCTCTATCAGTTTCGCAGAACAAGATTCCCGGCAATTGGGACAGGAAGGGCTTGCCTGGCTGGGCCTACAGCAATGACGAGCTCTTTGCATTGGAACAGGATCTAATTTTTCGTGCGCATTGGCAGCTTGCCTGTCATATCAGCGACCTTGCCGAACCTGGCGCCTATGTCACTTTTGACATGGGATATGAGCGGGCATTGATCCTGCGTGACAAGGCCGGTACGATTCGTGCCTTTCACAACCTTTGCCGCCACCGTGGCAGCCGTGTGGTTGACAATGAGAGAGGCATCTGCAAATCGGCGCTGACCTGCCCTTTTCATGGCTGGACCTACAATCTCGACGGCACGCTGAGAAGTGCAGCGCAGCCATCGACCTTTCCGGAGTTGGATCCCGTGGAATGGGGATTGAAACCGGTTGAACTCGAGATTTGGAATGGGTTCATTTTCATTCGTTTTCAGCCCGGCCCACAAGGCAGTGTCGCCGAGATGCTGCAGCGCTTTGATAGCGAGATCGCACCCTACAACATTGCCGATATGGAGCGTGTCGCAGGTGATTTCATCTTTGCCGAGGCCGAGGTGAACTGGAAGTCAATGCGCGATGTTGACAATGAGGGTTACCACGTCGCCAAAGCCCACCCGAGCCTGCAGGATCTATACGGCAAAGCCTATATCGACGAACCTTATATCAACGGCGCGTCCCGCAGCCTTGGAAAATTCAATGAATCGCCCTCAAAATTATGGAGCGTGAGGGCCTATCGTGCACTGGTATCCCAATTCACCCATTTACCAGAACCGTTGAATGCTTCCTGGCTCTATCTTGGCATTTTCCCGAATGCCGTGATCGGGCTCTACCCGGACTCGGTCATTTTCTATCAGGAAGTGCCTGTGGGTACGAAACACACGCTGCAGCGCGGCGCTGTCTATCGACATCGTGAGGAAACGCGGACCATGCGGGCAGCCAGATATCTGTCTGGTCGAATTGATGGGCTGACCGCGGACGAGGATCTGCAGCTGACCCGCTGGACAGATGAGGCTCCAATGTCGAGCGGCTATGATGGGATCATCCTCTCCGATTTGGAATATGGTGTCAGCAGTTTCCACGATCATCTGCGTGATCTGATGCCGGTTCTGTCACTGGAGCGATCACCAGATCTAGGAACGCTGGCAGAACGAAATACAGCGTTGAAAGGCCTTTAGATGCAACAGGAAAGCCCAGTTGGGAAAGGCCCTGCAAAGCTCTGGCGAAAACCCCGCTTTCTGCCATCGATGCCGGCAGGCGGGTGGCATGGACTCGCATTGATCAGTCCACCATTTGCCTATTCGCTATTAATGTTGGCAGCACCTCTTCTGCTCGTTTTCCTGCTCAGCATGTGGACACAAAACTATCTTGAGCTTGACCGCACCTTCACCATGGCCAACTACCGTGAAGCGGCATCGGAGGAACTCTATCAGGTCCTGATGGTCCGTTCATTGGTGATTTCAGGTGTGGTAACCCTTGTCACCGTTGTGCTTGCCTATCCGATTGCCTATTACGTCGCCTTTTTTGGCGGTAAAAGAAAGTCGATGTGGCTGTTGCTGATCACCATTCCTTTTTGGACCAGCTACCTGATCAGGGTTTTTCTGTGGAAGGTTATTCTTGGCTATAACGGTGTTGTCAATGGCAGCCTCCTCGGCCTTGGTTTCATCGAAGAACCGCTCAGCTTTATTCTCTATAATGCCAACGCGGTGGTGATCACTTTAGCCCATGCGTGGGCACCTTTCGCCATTCTGCCAATTTTTGTCTCACTGGCCCGCATAGACAAAAGCCTGCTCGAGGCTGCGCGTGATCTTGGGGATGGCCCGATAAGACGATTTCTTCGGGTCACATTGCCGCTATCCATGCCAGGTGTCGTTGCCGCCTCATTGATTGTTTTCATCCCAACCGTGGGCGATTACGTGACACCCCGCCTGCTCGGCGGCACCAACGGTCTGATGATTGCAAATATGATCCAGATCCAGTTTGGCAAAGCCAACAACGCGCCGCTTGGATCAGCGCTTGCCGTTTCGGCGATGATTGTCGTGGCCTCGATATCGATTGCCTTTGTTCTGCTTAATCGCCGCTTCCTGAAAGTGAAAGGCTAGAGGATCAGAGTGATGTCAGCAAAACCTCCAAGAAGTCTGTTCACATATGCGGTCATCTATCTCATTTTTCTCTATGCACCGGTCATTCTGTTGCCGCTGTTTGCGTTCAATGACAGTGCCATTATCGCCTTGCCACTCTCGGGTTTTACCTTCCACTGGTTTGGCCTTTTGTGGGACACAAAGGCTCTGCATGAAGCGCTCTACAACTCGCTACTGATTGCAGTCGTCACGGCAATTGGCAGTACGACATTGGGCATTTTTGCGGCCCGCGCCGCTGCGCGATATGAGTTCCCGGGAAAGCGCGGCATTGTTGGCTTCATCATGGTGCCGCTCGTGCTGCCGGAAATCATTGTCGGTGTGGCTTTGATTGTCGTGCTGATCCAGCTCGGTCTGTCATTGTCTGCCTGGACGGTGATCATTGGCCATGTGCTGATCTGCACACCGTTTGCCATCGCCATTCTGCAGTCTGCTTTCAACAATATGGATCGCAGTCTGGAAGAAGCGTCACTGGATTTGGGCGAGAACAAGATTGGCACCTTTTTCCGGGTGATTTTGCCTCTTGTCACACCAGGCATCATATCAAGCCTGCTGATCTCATTCACCATTTCCCTGGATGAATTCATCATCGCCTTCTTTCTGACCGGCACTGATGCAACACTGCCCGTATATATCTGGAGCCAGCTTCGCTTTCCGGCCAGACTGCCAGCCATCATGGCACTTGGTTTCCTGATGGTACTGCTATCGCTCATCCTGCTGCTGGCTGCTGAATATTTCCGCCGGCGGGCGAACCGGATCGCCGGTAACCCACAATCCTCCGACGAAAGCATTTTCTAATGGTCAAAGATCAAAGAACAGAAGAGCCTATTATCATCATCAATGACGTGGAAAAACATTTTGGGTCTGTCACTGCATTGGATGGTGTATCGCTCGAAATCAGGGCGGGCGAATTTTTCTCCCTTCTCGGCCCCTCGGGCTGCGGCAAAACGACCTTGCTGAGAATGATATCGGGGTTTGACAGTCCCAGTGTTGGTACCGTGTTTATTGGGGGGGCGGATATGACTGACGTACCGCCGAACGAACGCCCTACCAATATGGTCTTTCAATCCTATGCGATCTTCCCCCATCTGAATGTGGCCGAAAATGTGGGCTATGGGCTGAAGAAACAGAAATTGCCAAAAGAGGAGATGGATCGCCGTGTCGAGGAAGCGCTCGCACTGGTGGATCTTGAAGGGTATGGCCCGCGGGAGTCGCATGCCCTGTCTGGCGGCCAGCGCCAGCGTGTTGCCCTGGCCCGCGCCCTGATCATGAAACCAAAGGTATTGTTACTTGATGAGCCACTGTCAGCCCTGGACAAAAAGCTGCGGGATGCGATGCAGAGCGAGTTATGCAAATTGCAGCGGACTGTCGGCATCACCTTTGTTCTTGTGACCCATGATCAGGAAGAGGCACTGATCATGTCAGACCGTATCGCCGTGATGTTCGATGGCAAGATTGCCCAGCTGGATTCGCCCGAGGGGTTATACCGTCATCCGATCTCACGGCGGGTTGCCTCTTTTATCGGTGTGATGAACTTCATCCCTGCAACAGTGACAGCCAGCACAGCAAAGACTCTGTCTCTCGATATTGACGCGCTTGGCAAAATTGAACTGGCACCATCACAGACACATAGAACCGGCGACAAGATCACCATCGGCATTCGCCCGGAAATGCTGACCGTCCTGTATGACAAAACGGATAAGGCAGACCACATTTTCAACGCCATCGTAGAGGATGCAGCCTATTACGGTGACATGACCTACTATGATGTTCGCCTGGAAAATTCAGACATCACTGCGACCGTTTCCATGCGGAACACGGCCGGCAGACCAATCCTTGATCTGGGGGATGCCACGCGTGTTGGATGGGGTGCCGAATCAGTTACCATTCTGGCTGAGAATTAACATCCCCAGAAATGTGAAAACCGCCATTCCTTCACGGAACAGCGGCTTTCGGCACTCTGCAGGACAGGATTGCCCGGTCCTGTAAAAGCAGGTTTCTAGAAACCTGCCTTGATCTTTTCAAATTCTGCGATCATCCGCTCACGCAACTCAAAGGGCAGAGGTGCCTGCTGCAATGTGTTGTCGGTATAGGTCTCGAAGTTTGAGAAACCAACTTCATCAAGCGTGTCCTGACCAAGTGACAGCATCGCATCGAGGTTTGAATGGCCATATCCCCACTCGGTGACGATATACTCCGCGGACCTTGGCTCCAGCCAGGCATTGATGAAGTCATACATCTTATCCTCGGATCCCGGACCATCGACCATATTCACATAGCCACATACCCAGGTAGATGCTCCCTCACTGGTCTTCAAATTCATCTCGACCGGATGGCCTTCTGCCTGCATGGTCACTGGTGTCTCACTCCACGCCCATGACAACAATACCTCACCTGACGCCATCAGTTGGCTCAACTCGGCACCGTCGGCCCAGTAGGTGCGGACATTGGCATGGACCTTGCGGAGAAATTCAGACGCCGCTTCAAAATCTGCATCCGTTCCCTTGTTCCAGTCCCGGACGCCGATAGCAAGATAGCCAAGTGCATAGGCATCATCGACATTGTCAGGCAGTGAAATACGACCCTGGAATTTCGGATCAGCAAAAGATTGCAACGTAGCAGCATCCTCGGCACTTACGAGGTCTGTCCGATAGGTCAAGCCAGTTGAACCCCAATCAACCGGGACAACATAGACATCACCATCAACAGTGAAGCCCTCGGCATCGGCAAAGCTGATATCTTTCCAGTTGGGAATACGGGACGTATCGAACGGTTCAATGATTCCCGCCTCACGCCATTTGATCACGGACTGTGAGCATGGATGTGCCATATCGGCCTTGAACCCAGCCCTGATCTTGTTGAACGCCTCTTCCTCATCGCTGAAGAAAGAGTAGGTCGGCTGATCTCCATGTTTCTCAATGTAGCTCAAATAGAAATTCTGGTCCTCATATCCAGCCCAGTCAAAAATAACAAGATCCTTGTCTGCAGCAACAGCGGCACTGCCCATGAGCATGGTTGCAGCCGTCAAAGCAGAGATAATTCCGGTGGTTTTCATGATAACCCTCCCCTTTTGTTGGTGACACCTCGCATTCACCGAAGGGAGGTATCGTCTCGATAAATTACCCTCAACTATGGCGATGCTTAGTATCGGAAGTCAATATTTGCGTGGCTGGTGCAGATTTTCAGCACATTTCCGCATTCACCTCTCCAAGCGCCCCATCGATGATATCAAACATCATGTCAACCTCGTCCAGGGTGATGATCAGAGGTGGAGAAAACACGCACATATTGATTAGAGGCCGAAGTAACAGGCCCTTCTCCTCACATTTGGCGTCAAGCCGATAGCCAAACTCCTTGTCCACCGCCAGCCTTTTTGCCTCACTGCTGTCTGATGGGGCCGCACCCTCAACACAGCCAAGCAAACCCATTCCCCTGGTATCACCAACGATATCGTGACGCCGTAATTCCTGCAGACGGGCCTGAAAATGGGGGGTGATATCACGTACATGGGCAAAGATTTCCTCCCGCTCCATGATCTCGATATTTTTCAACGCCGCTGCGCAGGAGACGGGATGTGCAGAATAGGTAAAGCCATTTGAAAACAGCACTTCTGAACGGTCATCTGCGGTGAGTTCAGCCATCAACCGGTCTGAAATCAACACTGCGCCAAGCGGCACATAGCCCGAGGTAATACCCTTTGCCGAGGTAATGATATCGGGCACAATACCAAAAACGCTCTCAGATGCAAAAAATTCGCCAAGGCGGCCGAAGGCTGTTACCACCTCATCCGATATGTACAGAACATCATGCTGGCGGCAGATTTCCAGGCAGCGCTTGTGATACCCCTCTGGCGGCACAATCACACCACCGGACGCAAGGATTGGCTCGGCAATAAAAGCGGCCACATGCCCGGCGCCCACCTCGAGAATCTTTGCCTCCAGTTCGGCCGTTTTTTCGTCGCACCATGCTGCAACACTCATGCCTTCAGGCCGGATATAGGGATTCACATTGCCGACGAAATGTACGCTGTTGGTATCGGTGTCGAGGAAGCTCTTGTCGCGTTCCTTGCCTGAAACACTGGCAGACATGAATGTCGATCCGTGATATCCTTTTTGCCGGGCAATGATGTGCTTCTTTTCGGGTCGGTCGCGTAGGTTATTGTAGAAATGTGCAAACCGCAGCGCCGTATCCACGGCGGTAGATCCCCCAGTGGTGAAAAACACATTGTTCAGATCACCCGGAGACTCGGCAGCAATTTTTGCCGCAAGCTGCGCCGCTGGTCCCGAAGTTGAAGTCCAGGGCGTGTTGAAGGGCAATCGGAGAACCTGCGCGGCAATCGCATCCGCCATTTCCTGACGGCCATAGCCAATCTGCGAACTCCACATTCCCCCGGGACCATCGATATATCGCCGCCCGGAATCATCATAGACATAGATACCCTCGGCACCTGAGGCGATCATGAAATCAGCGTCCTCGGTTCCCATGGAATGCCAGGGGTGCATCAGGTTCCGGTTATCCCAGAGGCGGATATCATCGGGCGAAGGCGAATTCAGCTTTGTCACAATCTGGCTCCAGTGCTGCTCCTGTTAGATTCAAAAGGGTCAATCAGACCTGATCGAGATATGATTGATATTCAAATGGCGTCACCATTGCGGTGAACCGCTGCATTTCCTGCTGCTTTGTTTTGATCACCATATCACGCAGTATACCGGGAATGAACTCATCCAGCATCTTCCCTGAAATAAAGGCATCCAACGAGTCCTGCCACGAAAGTGGCAATCTCGGCATATCCGCATGGCCAGTGCCATAAGCACTGCTCCTGATCGGATTGGGTGGCTGCATATTGCCCTCGATACCAGCCAGAACCGCGCCAAGTATTGCCGCCATCACGAGATAAGCATTGGTGTCAGCGCCGGCGACACGATGTTCAATGCGGCGCTGTGACGGCGGGCCACCAGGAATGCGCACCGCAGCGGTTCTGTTCTCATATCCCCAGCAGGCAACCATCGGAGCATGCTGTTCAGGCGTCAAACGCCGATAGGAATTGAGATGAGGCGCGAAAAACAGCATCGACTCCGGCATCGCAGCCAGCACCCCTGCCACAGCGCGATGAAGCATCGCACTACCGTCGGCGTTACCATTGTCAAAGACGTTTGCGCCAGTGCTATCGAGGATGCTGAAATGCATGTGCAAACCATTGCCTGGCCTATCGGCAAATGGTTTCGCCATGAAACTCGCAGCGAGGCCATGTTTGCGTGCTACCGACTTGACGATGGTTTTGAACAGCATTGCGTCATCGGCGACCTTCATGGCGTCTTCACCATGACGCAGATTGACCTCAAATTGACCAATGCCGCTCTCGCTGATGGCAGCATCAGCTGCAACTGACTGGACTTTGCAGGCATCATAGATATCGGTCAGGATCGCATCGAAATCCTCCAAATCATCAAGCGACAGCACCCCTTCGCGGATCACCGACGCTCCGGTCAGTGGGTTGCTCAGCGCCCCATCAACTGCCTTTGGATCAGCCAGATAGAATTCCAGTTCAAAGGCCGGCACCGGTCGAAGCCCGAGCGTTGCAAACCGGTTCAGGACAGCAGCAAGCGCATTGCGCGCATCACCGTCAAAGGGCGTCTGATCATCATTCTGCAGAACCAGCGGCACCATGGCCGCACCACGATCAGACCATGGCATCACCAGAGGTCCGCGGCCAGTCCATTCACAGCGTCCATCTGAGTCACCGGTCTCAAACACCCATTTGCTGCCCTCGATGTCGCGCCCCCAGATATCAACATTTGCCGAGGAGAGCGGGATCCGCATACCGCCACCGCAGATTTTCGCAAGCTGGTCCACCGGCAGTCTTTTACCGCGCACGACACCATTGATATCAAAAACAAAGCCACGCAGGCTTTCGATGTCAGGATGTTCTCTCGCCCATGAATCTGCCCAGGAGGACAGGGCTGACTTGTCCATCTTAAATCCTCGATTATTGCTCCGAAACTCTGCAACCGGTGGCCGCCAAACACAAGCCCCGTGTGACAGCATGTCAGCCGGGCTTCATTTGGAGAAAATACCGTCCCGTTGGCGATCCACCCAATCACGAAGCTGGTAGTAGGCACCAACCGCCGGCAAAAACCAGGGTTTTTTACGGTAGAGCGGGAACGGAGTCATCCCCCCTTCGGAAAAGGCGCTCTGGCTGTTTGTCTGACCCGAGACAAGCAAACCTGTCCGGTAACCAAGCCAGCTCATCATCACCACACCACTGCCATGGCAGCCCAGCGCATGATACACGCCCGGCAGCGTCTCTGGCTGGCTCTCACCCATATCGGGTACACCACCACGCAGATAGGCAACATATCCCCACCATCCATGTGACAGCTTCACCTCGGCCAGTTGTGGAAAAACAGCCGTCAGCTTGCGCCGCAGCAGCAGCGCCCCAGCAATCGGGTCATGGCGCAGATACCGGGCGCGACCGCCAAAAAGCAGACGCTTTCGATCAGGTGACGGACGAAAATAATAGAGCAACCGCTTGGTGTCGGCGATCATCCGATGCTTCGGAAACAATTGTGTGATCAGCTCGCTGCCAAGCTCCTCTGTCGCCACCTGATAGGATGCAATCGGGACAAGGCGTCGCTGGTGCCAGTCACTCAACTCGCCAGTGTAGCCATTTGTTGCGATGATGATCTTGTCTGCCATCAGCGGACCGCGACTTGTTTCCAGCCGCAAACCATCCGTACTCCTTGCGATGGCACCGGCACGAACATTGCCGAACAGCTTCACACCCGCATTCCGCGCGACATTCAGGACGCCACGATGGAGCTTGCCCGGATGAACCGCTCCTGACCGTTCGAGAACCATGCCCCCCTTGTAGTAATCGGACCCTATTTCATCACGGGTCTGCGCTGCCGGCACCATGTAGGCAGAGGAATCGGCAACCTCATTCAATTTCGCCATCCGCTTGGCCAATATCTGCCACGCGTCTGAACAATGCGCGCCAACGAACCGGCCAGTCCGTTGATAATCGGCATCTATCCCCTCGGTTTGAATGAAATCCTCAAACCAGCCATAGGAAAGTGACGCTTCCGCCAACATCGCCTGTTCCTGCGCAGGCTCGAGGTCAATATGTTTGCCAACATTGACTCCGCCCGAAACCATGCCGCCATTGCGCGATGAGGCTCCATAACCAAGCGCCTCGGCATCAATAACGACCACATCTATCCCCGCGCGTGCCAAAACGATGGCGGCGTGCAGTCCGGCATACCCCGATCCAACCACCACCACATCACACCGATTGGGCATCTCACCCTCAGCGCTGTCCGGCAGGGTTGGCGGTGCGTGATCCCACCAATAGGGCTCAGGCTTGAAATCAGCTAGGAGAAAATTCTGGTCACGCATCTATCCGTTCCCCCCGATGCAAACCAATCAATTCGTCCATCCTAAGCTGATTTGCTTTTCCAATGCTCTGGCGGCATTGCGCATCAACATGGCAACCGTGACCGGCCCGACGCCGCCGGGTACCGGCGTTGTCCAGCTGGCAATGTTGGCAACATTTTCAGCATCAGCATCACCGACGATCCTCGTCGTTCCGTCATCACCGACAATCTGGTTAATGCCAATATCGATGACTGCCGCCCCCGGCTTGACCATGTCGGCGGTAAGCAGGCCCGGCACCCCGACAGCCACAAGCACCGCATCGGCGCGGCGCGTATGCGCGGCAACCGACCGTGTCATGTGGTGGCATACGGTTACCGTGGCACCCTCGGCCATCAGCATGAAAGCGGCTGGTTTACCAACGATCTCTGAGTGGCCAACCATCACCACCTCAAGCCCTTTCAGATCCAGCCCCGTTGCCTTGATCATCTCAATTGAGGCTGCCGCCGTACAGGGAGCCAGTGCCGTGTCATTATAAACGATGTTGCCAATCGACGCCGGACTCATCCCCTCAACATCCTTTAACGGATGAATGGCAGACTGGAGCGAACGCACATTGATATGATCAGGAACAGGGCGCTGCAGGATGACCCCAATCACATCCGGATCGTCATTCATCTGGACAAGGCGCTTCTTGCAATCCTCCTGGGTCAGAGAGGCTGGCCAGCGCTGCTCGTCGAAGGGCAGGCCAACTTCTGCCGCAGCGCGCGCCTGACCACGGATATAGACTGATATTTCATCGATATTGCCGATGCCAACAGACACAAGCCGCCCCAGCTTGCGTTGTTCTGACAGCCGGGAGATGGTCTTCCGGACATCTGCCATGATCTTCTGCCGGACATTTTTGCCATAAAGCAGCCGCGGATCACCAGATTTGGTCATGTAAACACTCTCTTTTTCCTGAAAATGGCCTTTTTCCTGAAAATGGCTTGCATTTCTTTGGGCCAGATGTACTTCACCTGAATATCAGAGAAACCAGAGACAGTCATGACGGCACATCATTGGCCATCCATGGAAGATGGCGGCAACTCACCCTTTTCAGAGAAAACGACGATGGTACAACCGCTGGGCGAAGTTGAATTATGTTCAGTTCCCGCATCCAGCCAGACAACATCACCAGCAAGATATCTGGTGCCGTCATTGTCAATCAGTTCACCCTCGATGATATAGAATTCCTCCGCCCCGACATGCTGGTGTGGCGATGAAGACGCACCCGGTTCCATTCGGTAAATGTAAAAGCCTGTACCCCTTGGTGCATTCGGGTTCAGTTGCAACAAACCTGTTCCAACTTCCTCCTCAAATGGTTCAAAAACCGCGTCGCGTAAATTGACAACACGTCTCTTTGTCTCAGAAATCCGCCGCATCAATCCCCCAATGCACGTTTCAGCCCCTAAATTACGCCACCAGTCTAAACGCTACCGCCAAACAGCAAAACAGGCAAAGCGCCCAGAAACTGAATTTCTTTCACACATCACATCTACTGCCAATCAGCTTTCAGATTTTTCGTTTACCCTGCTGTCGCACCGTTATGCCACTCACAGCTTTACACTCATGGGCATTCGTTCTATAACCTGCGCGATTTTGCGCGGTTTGTCGGGGAGATAACCACACAAACAAACCGCTTCTCCACTACAATCAAGAGGAAAGTTTCATGCTTACTTCCGCAGTTTTGCCGATCAGCCTTGGCATATTGGGCTTGGTCGCGGCCTTAATGGTCTATGCGAGAATTCTACAAACCCCAGCCGGAGAGGGCAGGGTCAAAGAAATCTCGGATGAGATTCATCTTGGCGCGATGGTCTTCATGGCCAGCGAATATAAACGTTTGGCCATTTTCTGTCTGATCTGTATCGCTGCCCTTTATTGGGGCCTTGGTGTCGACACAGCCATTTCCTTCACGCTTGGTGCTTTTTGCTCGGGTGTTGCCGGCTATATAGGCATGTATTCAGCAACAAAGGCGAATGTCAGAACAGCCGTTGCGGCCAATACGGAAGGTGCAGCTGCTGCGCTGAATGTGGCTTTCTTTGGCGGTTCGATCATGGGCCTCACAGTTGCATCAATGGGCTTGCTCGGCATCGGCATACTTTACCACTTCATGGGTGGCACTGCACATGGTGTTGAGGCCATTGAGGGCTTTGCGATGGGTGGCTCATCCGTTGCTCTGTTCAGCCGTGTTGGTGGTGGCATCTTTACCAAATCAGCTGACGTCGGGGCCGACCTTGTTGGCAAGGTTGAGGCTGGCATTCCAGAGGATGACCCCCGCAACCCTGCCGTGATTGCCGACAATGTGGGTGATAACGTGGGTGACGTTGCTGGCATGGGTTCGGATATTTTCGAATCATATTGTGGCTCAATGATTGCGTCGATTGCCCTTGCCGCTTCCATGTCAATGGAAACGGTAAATCGTCTTGGCGGCGATCAGGGTGCGCTGCAATTCATGCCGCTGGCCCTGGCATCCACTGGCATTGTCTGCTCGCTGATCGGCATTTTTGCCGTGAAGATGTTCTCCCACAAAAGCGCTGACGTTGCGCTGAGATTTGGCACCATTGGCTCAGCAGTCATCTTCATTGCAGCCGCCTATGCAGTCATTCAGGCGATGGGCGCAACATCCGGTGTCTGGTTCGCTGTTCTGGTTGGTGCCATTGGTGGTATCATCGTTGGCCTCGTGACCGAATATTACACCGGTGGTGCCCCGGTCCGCAAAATCGCCAAAGATGGTGAGACCGGCCCAGCCACAGTGATGATTTCTGGCCTCGCAACGGGCATGCAGTCTGTAGCTATTCCGGTTCTGACAATCGCTGCAATCATCTTCTGCGCAAATGCTGCAGCTGGCCTGTATGGTGTTGGTCTTGCCGCTGTTGGCATGCTCTCAACAGTTGGCATCACCATGGCGATAGACGCCTATGGCCCTGTCGCAGACAATGCTGGTGGTATTGCCGAAATGGCTGAGATGGGACCGGAAACTCGCGAGATCACGGACTCACTCGATGAAGTCGGTAACTCAACCGCAGCTATCGGTAAAGGCTTCGCCATTTCCGCTGCTGCGCTTGCTGCGCTTGCCCTTATCAGCGCCTATATCGCCAAAGTCAGCAATGGTGATCCTACCTTTGTTCTTGCTATCAATGATCCCATGGTACTGTGTGGCATGTTCATCGGTGGTATCTTCCCGTTTCTGGTGAGTGCGATGACAATGACTGCGGTCGGTGACGCAGCCTTTGAAATGATTGTCGAGGTACGTCGTCAGTTCCGCGAGATCCCTGGCCTTCTTGAGGGTACTGGCAAGCCAGACACAGCCCGTTGCGTTGACATTGCCACACGCGCTGCTTTACGCAAGATGGTGATGCCAGGCTCAATGGCAGTGCTGGCACCGGTGATCATCGGGTTTGCTCTGGGTCCGAAGGCGCTTGGCGGCATGCTCGCTGGTGCGCTGATCTGCTGCGTCATGATGGCGCTGATGATGGCCAATGCTGGTGGCGCATGGGACAATGCCAAGAAGTATGTCGAAAAGGGCAATCTTGGCGGCAAGGGTTCCGATGTTCACAAGGCCGCTGTGGTCGGCGACACCGTTGGTGACCCGCTGAAAGACACATCAGGTCCATCAATGAACATCCTGATCAACGTGATGGCGATTGTCAGCCTGGTGATTGCACCGTTGCTGGTCTGATC
This sequence comes from Alphaproteobacteria bacterium, assembly GCA_038107835.1. Lineage (GTDB taxonomy): Bacteria > Pseudomonadota > Alphaproteobacteria > Puniceispirillales > Puniceispirillaceae > MED-G116. Next base: position 123,330 of record JAYNHH010000001.1, on the reverse strand, counting down.
AGCCCCACATTCAAGATAAGAGAAAACCGGCCCTTTTAGGGCCGGTTTTTTTATGCACTCCGGGAGATGTCGAGGCGCTCAATGCACCTCGCCATAATAGAGAGAAACGACATGCTTCGCCTCGGCAAAGAACAACCACCGCTCAACAAAGACACCTGCCACATGGCTCACCAGCGCAAGGCCCAGAACAGGAGCCGTCGCCGGCGCCAGCCAGATGAGAAGCAACGGCAGAACAGCGCCAAAGCCAAGTGACAAAAGCCGGAGCTTCTCGGCATGGCGGCGAGCCACGACAAAACCCATTTCATGCTGCAGATAGTTTTCCGATGTGTGCGGTGGCATGAGGCTACGCACCTCACCAAGCGTGGTCAGGCCTGTGGCACTTGCAAGGCTGCTGCCAGAACCTGCAGCCCCCGCAACCCGCCACCAGACCAGCTTTACACCCCATGCCGCTGCCAGCAACAGCAAGGTCGATTGCTGGACGAAAACGGTCACAGGCTGGCCAGTCATCGCCAGCAGCCAACAGGCTGCGAGCAAGCCTCCAGCTGCCGCAAACATCAAATAGCAGACAGGTGTCAACGGATGATGCCACCGCGCAACTGTTTTCAGCGAGGCGTATATCATCGAGGTGGCATAGACGGTAGCGATGATCAGAACCAAAACCACAGACGACGCCCATAACGGAGGTACCGCGCCATCATGTATATGGACGAACCAGGCAAACAATGCCGCCATGACAGCAACCGCAAGCACACCCTCACGCGATAGCCAGCTCGAACGCCATTGGCTCAAGGCACGCCATGCGCGCTCCGGATGCCCCAGATGCAGAGTTGAACTGAGCAGCCCCGCACCAATCAGCCCAAAGGTAAATCCGGCAATCACAAGCAGATGCATCGCTGACTCCAGCGGCACAAGGCCAAGAACAATCCACGCGGCGAGGCCAAGGCCAAGACCAGATGATGACGTAAAGAAAATAATCGACCAGGCTGGACGCATGACTTTATCCCAGTTTTTCCAGAGTTGAATCCACCCACTTCCAAAAGCCCTTGGGCGTTTCGGCATCTGCCATGGCCACCAGAGACATCGGCGCATCCTCTGTCTGGCGGCGCTGGCGTGGAGGCAAATACTTGTTGACCGGCTTTGTACCCTGTTCGGGCATCAGATCAAAACCATCACGCGCCGCCACCATCAAGCTGACTTCTGAGTTCGGGTCACCCAGATCGCCAAAGTGACGGGCATTCGTCGGGCAGGTTCGCACGCATGCCGGCACCTGATCCTCCTCGGGAAGGTTCTCATTGTAGATACGGTCAACGCACAGCGTGCATTTCTTCATCACACCCTCGGCCGGGTCCATCTCACGGGCACCATAGGGGCATGACCAGGCGCACAAACCGCAGCCAATGCACCAATCCTCATTCACCAGAACGATGCCATCCTCGGCGCGCTTGAACGAGGCGCCCGTAGGACATACCGTGACGCAGGGCGCTTCCTCGCAATGCAGGCAGGATTTTGGAAAGTGAATGGTTTTGGCTGTTTCGCCCTCACCCGCCTCAAAGGCATGCACCCGATTGAGCCACGCGCCGCTGGGATTGGCTCCATAGGCATTTTCATCACTCAGTGGCGCACCATATCCTGACGTGTTCCATTCCTTGCAATTCACCACGCAGGCCTGGCAGCCAACACAGATATCAAGGTCGATGACAAGGCCTAGCTTGATGGCCGATGGCTCTGGCAAACTGGTCATGACGACATTTTTCCTTTTTTCCGACCGGCCTCTGCCGTGCTGGCATTCGCGGTCCATTTCAATCCATATCGAAGCGTCTTGTCCGGCTGCGCCATACCGTTCATTCGCGGCAACGACTCAAATTGTGGCGCGGATTCGGCAGGCTCATCAGCGGCCGCCTTGGCGATTCGTACACGTAGATCGAACCATGCGGCCTGCCCCGTGATCGGGTCGGAATTCGACCAGCGCTGACCGTCCCCTTTTGGGGGCAGCAACTCATAGATGAGATGGTTCAGCAAAAAGCCCTTCTTGGCTTCTGGTGCGTCCTCATCCAACTGCCACGCTCCCTTGCGCTTGCCAATGGCGTTCCATGTCCAGATTGTCCTGTCATTGACGCCAGCCATGACGGCAACAGGAACGCGTATTTTGCCATGATGTGAGGTAACCCAGATCCAGTCACCATCGACAAGATCATGCTCATCGGCAAGGCCCTGAGAGATGAACATCGGGTTGTGCCCATGTATCTGGCGCAGCCATGGATTCTGCGACCCCCATGAATGATACATCGCCATCGGACGTTGGGTCAGCGCATGCAGCGGATACTCCTCCTCACTGATGGCCTCACCCTCGAAGGGGGCATACCAGGAAGGCAGCGGCGTGAAACATGTACGCACACGTTCCCGCAGATGGTCTGGAGGCTGCGCATCACCATGCCCTTCAGCAGCGAGCCTGAATTTCTGCAAGGTCTCAGAATAGATCTGAAAGGCATAGGGCTGTGGATTGTCATAAAAACCCATATCAACGGCAAAATCCTGATAGGCCATGTTCGCCATTTTGTAATAGCGCGCCTCCTCGGGTATGTCGGTATGCCAGAAACTGCCATTTTCGATATAGGCGTCCAGTTGGTCAGGATTTACATCGCCACGCCCCTCGCTGGTGCCATTGGCACCCCGGAAACCGGCAAGCGGCCCAATACCAGGCTTGCGCTGGTGATTGACAATGTAATCACCATAGTCACTGTATTTTGCGCTGCCATCGTCATTGACCATTCCCGGCAGGCCAAGCCGCGCACCAATATCGAGAAGAACAGATTGAAAGCCGCGGACATCCCGGTCAGGTTCGATCACCGGCCATCTGATGGCATCTGCAACACCATCGGCCTCGCAGATCGGGCGATCCAAAAGCGAAATCGCATCATGCCGTTCCAGATAGGTGGTGTCCGGCAGAATCAGATCGGCATAGGCGACCATTTCCGAGGAGTAAGCATCCGAATAGATGATTTTGGGGATCTTGTATTCACCGGTTTGTGGGTCGGTTTCGGTCAACATATTCATCACACCGCGGGTGTTCATTGACGAATTCCACGCCATGTTGGCCATATACATGAACAGCACATCAGCAGGATAGGGATCACCGGCAACGGCATTGGAAATAACCATATGCATCAATCCATGTGCCGACATCGGCGCATCCCAGCTATAGGCCTTGTCGATACGCTGTGGCTCTCCCTCCGGTCCAATAAGCAAATCTTCCGGCCCGAGAACATAGCCAAGCGGCGCACCGCCAAGCGGCTTTCCAGCAGCCACCTGGTCCGGCCGACCAGCCGGCTTGGGATGCGCGTGCGGTGGCTTCGGATAGGGGGGCTTGAAACGAAATCCACCTGGCACCTCGACCGATCCAAGCATCAATTGCAGCACATGCAACGCGCGACAGGTCTGAAACCCATTGGAGTGGGCTGAAATACCGCGCATTGCATGCATCGAGACTGGGCGGCCGATCATCTTCTCGTGACGTTCGCCTTTCCAATCTGTCCATGGTTGGTCAACAACCACTTCCCTTGCAAAGGCCGCCTCAGCCAGATCAGCCGCAAACTGGCGAATCCGCGTGGCGGAAATGCCGACAATTCCAGCCACTTCCTCGGGCCCATAGCGATCATCCATATAGGCTTCGGTCATCAACATGAAAGCCGGAACGGCAACACCGCCACCCTTGACCTTTACCTCGCCCTGCAACCCAACGCTGACATTTGCTGTCTTGTGAGAGACAGGCTTTCCCGTTGCCCGGTCAAGAACCTGTGGCTCACCCTCCTTGTCGCGCAGGAACAGCCCATCATTTGCGGCGCCAGGGTTGCGAATGACCAGCCAGGGCGCATTCGTGTAGCGGCGCAGATAATCAACATCAATATTGCCGGAGCGCATCAATTCGCGGATCAGCGAGATGATCAGAAGACCATCAGTTCCCGGGGTTACCCCGTACCAATCATCAGAAATCGCAGCGTAGCCTGTTTGCACCGGATTGACCGACACAACGCGCTTGCCACGACCCTTGAGTTTGCCAAGCCCAATTTTGATCGGGTTCGAATCATGGTCCTCGGCCACACCGAAAAGAACAAACATCTCGGTCAGATCCCAATCGGGTGAGCCAAATTCCCAAAAGGCACCACCAATGGTGTAAATGCCGCCTGCCGCCATATTAACTGAACAGAAACCGCCATGTGCCGCAAAATTCGGGGTGCCAAACTGCTGCGCCCACCATCCGGTCAGCGCCTGTGACTGATCCCGGCCTGTAAAGAAGGCCAGCTTCTTCGGATCCCTCTTGCGAATCGGCGCCAGCCAATCTGTTGCGGTGGATAGCGCCTCTTCCCAACTGATCGGCTCAAACTGTCCAGAACCGCGAGGACCCACGCGCTTCATCGGCGATTGCAGCCGCGCCGGCGAGTAATGCTGCATGATGCCCGCAGACCCCTTTGCGCAAAGAACGCCCTTGTTCACCGGATGGTCGCGATTGCCCTCGATATAACGGATCCTGTTGTCGCGCAGATGAACATTGATACCGCACCGGCATGCGCACATGTAACAGGTGGTCTTTCGGACTTCATCACCGACCTTCGGTGAAGTGTCCAATTGTGGTTCCACACTCATAATCTACCCTTTCCTGCCCGCGATTGCCGCCAAGGCCAGTGATGCGAGTCGTGCCGCCGGTGGATCCGCGCGGCTCGTCAATAAAATTGGCACCGAACCACCAACTACAAGACCGGCGGCCAGCCCACCGGCACAATAGGCCAGTGATTTGAACAAAACATTTCCCGAAACAATATCGGGGACAACCAGCGCATCGGCCTGTCCAGCGACCCGCGCCAACGGGCTGTCTGCAGCAATGCCCTTCACCGCGACAGACTCAGGCGACAACGCCAGATCAAATGACAGTGGACCGGCAAAATCTGCATTTTCATCACGCGATGCGGCGAGGGCGGCAATCTCGTTCGCTTCAATACTTGATGGCACCGCTGGCAGCAACGATTCTGTCGCCGACAGGATCGCGACCTTCGGTCTCACTGTGCCCATTTTCCGCGCCAGATCGGCCATCTGCAGCGCCGACTCAACACGGGTTTCGATATTCGGTGTCACGTTGACGGCGGCATCACTGATAAATAACGGCTTACCCCCACCGGGTGGCAACATCGCAAAAATATGCAGCATCCGTCTGTCGGTTCGGATGCCTGCCTGTTTCCGGACGATTGCACCCATGAAGACATCGGAGTGAAGCTGCCCCTTCAGCAGACCAGACGCACCACCCGAAGCGACAAGCTCAATAGCCCGCGCAATGGCGTTTTGCTCACCCTCTGCGGCAATCAGTTCAACACCATCAAGGCTCCAGCCAATGGCATCGGCGTCAGAGCGAATCTGCTCGATCTCGCCAACCAGAACAGGAGTTGCCACGGCGTGAGTCAGCGCATCCCGCGCAGTTTCAAGAGTGGCGCGTCCGATGGCACGTACAAAGGCAATCCGCCGTGGCGCACTGCTTCTGGCAATCTCAAGCAGAGCGGGCGGACAGGCTTCATCCGGGGCGCGAAGAAAGGGGCTGTTTTCACTGCTCATATGTCACTGCTCATGCGATAATACTGGTCAGTCAAGGTAATGCCAGCGGGGTTCTGAAAATGCTGGCGTTGATGACAGAGTGCCCCAACATGGTCGCTGTTTAAGGTCCTGTCAAATAGAACCAGCCTCAACAAATCATAGTGCCATTTGGTGCATTGCGCCGTTCGGCTCACCGGTGTGATTGAGACACCGAATGCTCAGCTTTCATTTCATCAATGACCGCGGCAAGACGCGCCACACCCTCGGCGATCCGATCAGTTGAAATGGCTGAATAGGACAGGCGAAAGTAATTCAGTGATGGTTCCTCGGGCCGAAAGAAAACATCTCCGGGTTCGATCAGCACTCCCTTATCGCGCGCGCGCAATGCCAGATCACCCGCGTCGAGCCAGCCGGGGCCATTGACCCAGAAACTGGTCCCGCCAAAATGTGACGCCGTTTGGGTGAACAGGCCATGTTCATCCATCGCCGCCTGCAACACAGACCTTCGTCCAGCAAGATGCCGCCGCAATCTGCGGATCTGCGCGTCGTAATGCCCCAGTGCCATAAAATAGGCGAGCGTGCGCTGTGCATGTCCCGGCGGATGCCGCAAAATCAGATGACGGAGCGCCCGGGCCTGGGCAATCAGGCCTTCAGGTGCAACAAGATAGCCAAGCCGTAATCCCGGAAAGACAGATTTTGAGAGGCTGCCGACATAGATCACCCGACCTTCGTCATCCTGGGATTTGAGCGCAGGTGTCGCTGCCTCCAGGAAATTCATTTCAAATTCATAATCATCCTCGATGATCAACAAATCATGCTGACTTGCCAGATCAAGCAGTGCCCGCCGCCGCGAGGCCGGCATCGTGCAGGTGGTCGGGCATTGATGGCTGGGAGTGATGAAAACAGAGTCGGATTGTTTCAGAACATCCTCATCAAGAACAAGACCACCATCATCGACAGGCAGCTCGGTGATGTGTGGCGTGCGTTGGCGCAGGATATCACGCAAATCGGGGTATGCCGGGTTCTCAATGACAACGTGTTTCTGGGCATCTACGATCAGCTGGGCAACCAGATAAAGGGCGTTCTGCGCGCCAAGTGTCACCAGAATTTGCTCTGGGCGGGCTTTGATCCCACGGCGTGGCAAGCTGCGCGAGCAAATGTAATTGACCAGCATTGGATCATCATTCATGCCAAAATCACCAACCATGGTGCCAAAATTCCGCATGCCAAGCGCCTGTCTGGCGCAATCGCGCCATTCCGACATCGGAAACAATTCATTGTCGACTTGCCCATAGATAAATGGGTATGGATATTCACGCCAATTCAGCGGCTTTTGTACCGGATGGATATCGGCGCAGGACTGAACCAGCTTGTCATCCCATTCAATCACGCTGTCGCTGGCCTCGCCTTCCTTCAGCCGATCTGAAGCGAGATGGGAGAGTTGCGAGACCGGTGCATCCTCGCTGACCATGTAACCTGAGCGCTCGCGTGGTTGCAGATAGCCCGTATCAACCAGTGCCTGATAGGCCAGAATGACCGTGTTGCGCGATACTTTCAGTTGCGTGGCAAGCGCCCGGCTGGATGGCAGTTTATCGCCCGGCAGAATTGCGCGGGCCAGAATCGCCTCCACGACGGACTGCCTGATTTGCGCCTGCAGGCTGATGTCCGAAGCGTGGTCGAGCGTGATAATGATATGGTCCTGCATTGCGCCATCACCGTCAATTTGTCCAATCAGCAAGAGGCCCCAATTTAACCACAGGTTCTGGCACCAGTTAAAGCCTTATCTGGTTCTATGGGTTTGCTGCAACACTTGGCTAGCGTTCGTCCATAGAGGTGCTGCTTCTACGAACCAGACAGACGGGCGCCTTTTTCCCGTTGTCCCAAGTAATGCACCTATTCAATCGTGATATTGAGGAAGGATCCCGGCGATGTCTTATGATGTGAATTCACTCGAGGCCCACTGGATGCCATTTACGGCAAACCGTGACTTCAAGAGCAACCCCCGGATGGTGGTTAAGTCTGAGGGCATGTATATGTGGGATTACAAGGGCGGGCAGATCATCGATGGTTCGTCAGCCCTGTTCTGCACGCCTGCTGGTCATGCGCGCCGCGAAATTGCCGAGGCTGTCTATAACCAGATGCTCAACAATGACTACACGCCGCATTTCCAGCTTGGTCACCCGGGATCATTCGAACTGGCGGAACGTGTCTGCAGATTGCTTCCTGATGATTTCAACCATGTGTTTTTTACCAACTCCGGCTCTGAGTCCATTGATACTGCAATCAAGGTGATTCTTGCCTACCAGCGCGCCCGTGGTCAGGCACAGCGAAACCGTCTGGTTAGCCGCGAACGTGCCTATCACGGCGTCAATATGGGCGGTGTCTCGCTGGCCGGCATGGTTAAGAACCGCGAGACGTTTGGACTCACATTGCCGAACATTTCGATGATCCGCCACACATGGACCGAGGAGCAGCGCTTTGCCAAGGGGCAGCCGCTAACAGGCGCCGAAATGGCGATGGACCTTGAGCGCATTGCGGAAAACCTCGGAGGCAGCACCTTGGCCGCGGTCTTCATTGAGCCTGTTGCCGGCTCAACCGGCACACTGGTTCCGCCAGTCGGCTATCTCGAGAAAGTCCGGGAAATCTGCGACAGGCATGGATTGTTGCTGGTGTTTGATGAGGTAATTACCGGCTTTGGCAGAATGGGAACACCCTTCGCAACGCATAAATTCAATGTCAGGCCAGACATCATCACCATGGCGAAAGCATTGACCAATGGTGCCATACCAATGGGTGGTGTTGCCGTAACTGACGAAATCTACAACACCATCAATGATGCCTCACCAGCCAATGCCATCGAGTTTTTCCATGGCTACACCTACTCGGCGCACCCAGCTGCGTGTGCGGCTGGCATTGCAACACAGAAACTCTATCAAGAAGAGGGTCTGTTCGAACAGGCGGCCAGCATGGAATCCTATTTCCTTGATGCCATCTGGAGCCTCGAGGATCATCCGATGGTTGCTGACATCCGTGGCATCGGCATGATGGCCGGTGTCGAGGTGCATCCCGGGGCAGCCCCCGGCGCACGTGGCATGGAAATGCAAAAAGCGATGTTCTGGAACGGGCTGCACATTAAATGGACTGGCGACAATGCCATCATTGCACCCGCCTTTATTGCTGAGCGCAAACATATCGATGAGATAGTCGATAAATTCCGCAATACGCTCGATCAACTGCAGTAGACATTCATCAGAATGGAAAAAGGGGGCCAAAAGCCCCCTCTTTTATGAAATTTTTGAGACGGCGGTGCCAGCACACGCCCAAAGACACTTAGCCCTTTCCACGCCACGGAATGATTTTCGCAATTGCCCATCGCATCACAAGATCAAAGATCAGCCCCAATAATCCCATGATCAGGATAGTCACCCAGATCAACTCATAGTCTGAGACGGTTCGCGCCACATTCTCAATGAAGCCAATGCCTGTCGTTCCGGCAAGCATCTCCGCCGCAACCAACGTGCCCCAACAAACACCAATCGCAATACGAACCCCAGTGAGGATTTCCGGCATGGCATTTGGCAGGATGACATGGCGCAGGATCTGACTATTTGTTGCTCCAAGGGAATGCGACGCGCGAATCTTTGAGAGCTGCGTTCCCGAGGCACCGGTTCTGGCTGAAATCACCATGATTGCAAACGCCACCATGAACAGCAGAAATATCTTACCATCATCCTGAATGCCAAAAATGGTCAGAATCAAAGGCGCCCAGGCCAAGGGCGGTACCGGACGATAGAGTTCGATCATCGGATCGAAGAAGGATTTGAAGAAACGCGAGACGCCCATATAGATGCCAAGCGGCACACCAACAAGAATACCAAAGCCCATCGCCACCAGAACCCGGAACAACGAATCCCAGATATGGCCGTCCAGCATCGGCACCGATCCCAGATTGACATCGCCCTGCGCAACCGCAAGCAGCCTGTCCTTGTAATTTGGCTTGAACTCACCACTGTCACCATGTGTGCCGTAGCTGCCTGGCAGCATATCGACAAGGCCGTCAGGAATCAAAAACGCGACAACATCGGCGATCGGCAACCATTTCCACCACAGCAGGGTCGTTCCCTTGTAACCACCACCGCTCTCCAGATCGGGGTTTGCGAGTGTTGAGAAGGTTGCAATCACATCTGTTGGCTTGGGCAACCAGCGCCCAGAACCCTGCTCGGTACATTGCGTGCGCGACTTCACCACACCATCACCCGGGAAGAACAGGCTTTCGACAACGCTCAGACCACCTTTGGCAACAGCCAGTGACGCAAACACCTCATTGACGGCAAAATGGACACCATCCATCGATTCCGCTGGGAAAATCGTCCCATCATCAATGCGTTTGAATATCCGGTCGACCGCCTTGACATAGGCGTTGCGAGTGCCCTCCCCGGCCTCATCAAGCTGCATCAGCGGGTCGGGTGTCTTCAGCTCCTTCAAAATCGCCTTGGTGTCCGCAATCAGCTGCTTTGCCTGCGGCGAGATGTTTCGCACTTTCAGAAACGCTTTGGCGACTTCCTGAACATCCTGTGTCACGCTGTCGAGAAGGACCCCCTTGCCGGTGACCGGCAATATTGGGATTTCGACTTCAGACGTTCCCCATTTCGGCTGTTCCAATGCCTCTTTCTGGGGTTGCAGCTCGCTATAATCAGCCTGCAAACGTGTGGCAACATCCCGCAAATCCATCTCAACCGCCAGAAGCGCACTTTCGGCAGCTGGATCCGACAATTCAGGATTCGACAGTACAGCAAGCAAATCCTTGATCTGCGCCACGGCGAGAGTCAGCTTCGCCTGCTCCCGCGGTGTAAAGACCTCAGCCGGCATTGATACCGCCAGCTTGTCAACCTGCGCCGCATTCCTGACAACCAGCGTTGTCGATTTTAAATAGCGTGAGCCAACTGGCAGCGCCGCCGTGATGGGCGACATCGCTTCCTCAACCTTGGCAACCTGACATAGTTCATTCGCTGCGGTTGGAAAGACTGCACGGGCGGTACCCCAAGAGTAATAGAACCAGACCAGCAACAGCGCCGAGACACCGCACAACGCCCAGTACCAGCCACCCTTGGTCCGCTCCGGATCGCCAAACACCTCATCCTTGGCGCGCAGCCTTGTCTGCTTCACACCAACGAAGATCGAAAACACAAAGGCAACGGCCAATGCGATAATGATGACAAGGGCAATAGATGCCCGATTATCTGAAATCCAATCAAACACCGCCCATAATCTCCTCTTCCATATCCCAAATCATGGTCAGGATCTCTTCACGGATAGTGCTGAACTCTTTTTCCTGCTTGATTTCGCGCAACGAGCGCTTCAACCCCATCTCGGCAAAGGGCAAATTATACTCACGGTGGATGCGACCTGGTCGGGGCGCCATCACAAACAGTCTCTCCCCCAGAAGCAGAGCTTCCTCAACCGAGTGGGTGATTACGATGATTGTCTTGCCTGTCTTTTTCCATAGCTCAAGGATCAGCGACTGCATTTTCTCACGGGTCAACGCATCAAGCGCACCAAGCGGCTCATCCATGAGGATCAAATCCGGATCATTCACAAGGCACCGGGCAAGCGCAACACGCTGCTGCATGCCACCAGACAATTGATAGGTTGGTGTCTCACCAAAACCCTGGAGACCCACAGTGTCGAGCCAGAAATTGACCAACTCTCTGGATTCCTCCTCACCCATACCCTTCATGCGCAGTCCGAAATCGACATTCCTTGCAACTGTAAGCCACTCGAACAGGGCGCCCTGCTGAAACACCATGCCACGTTCGGCGCCTGGCGCCTGAATATCCACACCACCAAGTGACAATGTGCCACTGGTTGGCGTAATGAAGCCGGCAATCATGTTCAGCAGGGTGGTCTTGCCACACCCCGAAGGCCCGAGCACGGTCAGGATTTCACCTTCCTTCAGATTGAACTGGATGTCTTTCAGCGCCTCAACCTTTGACCCCGACATTGGATCGGCAAAGGTCATGCAGAGGTCTTTGCAATAGAGATCGGACATGTTTCCCCGTTTATATTCTTCTAATTAGCAAACAAGGCCCGCATCGCGGGCCTTGTTGTGTCTTTTCGTATAGCGTCCGGAATTACTCCAGGAATTCGCCTGTAATCACCTTGGCGATCTTTTCATCAACGTTCCACGCACCTGGCTTCTTGAAAACCAGACCAAGTGACTCAGCTGCAGAAACGGCAACACCATCTTTGCCGAAGTAACCACTCTGCTGTTCTGCGATGGTTGGGAAGATGAAACCTGCCATCTGATTCTTTGTTGTCTCAAAATCCATACCGGCATCAGCAGATACTTTCTTGATCTGCAGGGTTTTGCCTTTCCACGCCTGGTTTGCCTCTTCGGTCACCTGCAGGAATGTGCGCAGAAGATCTGGGTTCTCTGTAGCGAATTTCTCGGTGACGGATACAACGTCGAAAGAACCGATACCGGCATCTGTCTTTTCCTGAGATGACATGATTGGTGTGCCAACCTCGCCAGCGGCCTTTGCTGAGGCACCACCGAAGATGCAGGCCATCGCCACTGAACCATCGGCAAGAGATACCGCACCGTCAGCAGGTGCCTGATCAACAATTGTCATTGTTGAGATGTCAACATCAAGCGCTGCCATCTGCTTTCTGAAAGAGAAGTCAGCCATTGTATTCAATGGAACAGCCACAGTCTGGCCCTCCAGCTCGGAAGCATTGGCAGACGTGATGCCAAGGCTGTCATTTACAAAGCAGTCATTTGCTTCATAGACGACGGCAATCGATACCATTTTCAACGGTGCGCCCTGCTGGATCGCAGTCACGAAGGGCGCAAGGCCCTGAGAGTAGGCAATGTCAATGTCGCCAGCCAGCATGGCTTCAGTCATCTGAACGCCAGTCGAGAAATCAGTCCAGTTAACATCGACACCCATGGCATCGTCATAAGCCTTGTCAACCTTCGCAATCTGGTTCGGGGTCGCCCATTCGAGGAAAAACGCTACATTGACGGAGTCCGCAGCGTGGGCTGCCGAGGCAATGCCACCAGCCATTACAATGGCGGACGCAGCCATGTATTTTTTAAAAGTCTTGTTCATTGATAATCTCCCTGTGACACATTTCACGCGTCTTTGCGGTTTCAATATTCCAACCCGAACCACCCCTGATAAGGTCAGACCTCGACAGGCATCGCACTCGTTGAAAACATTTTTACCGTATCATTTTGTATAGAAAATGAAATATAAATCCTAAATGCATTGAATTTAGCTCAGGAACGACCCAAAATTTGACTGATTTCCTTACCTGCCAATTCGATGTTTTCCGCCCGAGTCAGCGATTCTCCATATCTTGCTAATTCAGGAAAAACTGCCCGTCTATCCGGCATTCACACGAGATTCGGCATGATTTTGGTGATGACAGGTATCATTCCCTGCCCTGATCACCATATGATCAGGGATGAGACAGGGTGACAGGCGCAATTTAAGTCCGGACCATCCGCTCGAAAATCAACACCGCTACCCCACCAGCAAAGAGGCAGACGCATAATGGACAACGAAATCGCCATCAGCGGAACTGGTATTGCCGGACTCGCCGCTGCCACAGCCGTTATCGCAGCAGACCGCGACTGTGTGCTCTTCGGACCACCCGCGCAAATGATGAGGGGTGGGGTGCAACTTGCTCCAAATGGATGGGCCGCCCTATCGGTTTTGGGACTGGCGCAGGATGTGCTTTCGCGGGCAACACGGCTGCATGAGATCACCGTCCGCAGCCTGACAAATAATGCAACTCTGGCAAGGCTGCCGCTCAAGGATGTCTACGCCAGTGTGGCACGGGCCGATCTGGCAACCGTTTTTGAGCAGAAGATCGGGCAGACTGACCGGTTTCGCCAGCATAACACGACTGTCGAGCAGGCGAGCCAGACAGAAGACGGCGTCGCCATCATTGGCAAGGACGCAGGCCTCCATCATGTTGCCGGGCTGGTCGCCGCCGATGGCGTTGCCGGCTTTGGTCGTGCCTTTATTTCTGGCCAGTCCGAGACAGCCATAAGGGCGTCGCTGGCAACAGACAAGGTGGCATTGCGGTCAACAATACTCCTATCGGATCTGCCAAACTTTTTCTCCCAGGCCGTCAGCAATCTCTGGCTTGGCGACGGCGTTCATATTGTCCATTATCCGATTGGCGATAGTGCGAACATTGTCGCCACCATGCCCAAAACCCTGGCCCACAGCGAATGGCAAGGCCGGCTGTTCCGGCACAACACACCACTGCAATTTCTGGCTGATCCAGCGATCAAATGGACATCGACGCCCCTGCCCCGATCAAGCACCGGCATCTGCTGGCGCCGCGGCACCATGGTGCTTGCAGGTGATGCCGCCCATGTCATGCCACCACATCTGGCACAGGGGGCAGGTCAAAGCCTGCAGGATGCGGCATGTCTGATGCAGTCACTCACGCAGCATGCCGATGTCAGCAGTGCCTTTGCTGCCTATGCACGCCATCGATCTGGAGCAGTCGCAAAAATTGCCCAGAAAGCCGATATATCTGGAAAGATCATGGCCTTTTCTGGGCTTGCCGGAAAACTGCGAAATGCCGCTCTTGATCTGGGTGGCAATCATCTCATGCAGGACTGGCTCGCAGAAGTATGGGCCGCCGACCCCGGACTCCGCAGTCAGAACACCTGAAGCACACGCCCCGGGGCGTGCCGGTCCAGCATTAATCACTCAGCGAACAACACCAGCCAGCCATCGCGTCAGGCAAGGCCATTGACGCGCACCGCACTCTCATAATCCTCACGGTTGATGTAGGAACCGGCCATCTTACGTCGGCCCCGAAAAGGGCCACGACCATGCAGGACACGCCAATTGTCAAACACCAGCATTTCACCTGGCTGCAGCGTGTACCGCCATTGGAAGCGAGGATCATTTGCCAGACGGTCAAACGCTCTTATTCCCGCATAGAGCGCACGCATGTCATCCTTTGGCAAAGTTACCGTATCGCGGTCGTAATTGTTGAAACTGACCTGCACCAGATTCCCATCCCGGTCAGTCCGGAAAATGGGGCGCTGCGCCTGCAGAACCACGCCATCACCCTTATAGATACCGGTGACATCAATGCGCGAGAGATCTGCATGGATTTCAGGTGCCGTTCGTTTTAATTCGGCAGCGATGCGAAAGCCATCAACCATGATTGAGGCACCCCCCGTCGCATCATAATCCACGCACAGCAGCATTTGCAGTCCGGGGGCGTCATGACTGTATGTACCATCCGTATGAGGACGGAGTTCTTTTGGTGTATAGGCGGAGTCCGCCATGTTCTCATTGGCCTCGAATTCCCACAGGCCACCAAAAATAGTGTGTCTGACGTAGCCAATGCGATCAGTTAAATCTGACACCGCATCCATATTCCGGGGCGTTCCGGTGACCACGGCAAAGCCGTTCTTCGAAATGATGTCGAGCAACCCGCCCATCCCATTATCCGCAATCACGTCGCGGTGAGCTATTCGGACCACATCATCTTCGAGGCTGGCAGCATCCCAGATCGTCGGTTCAGGCATCGCCAGCATGGGTGTGGGGACGGCATAGGCTGACAGAAAATCTCCCTCGTAACAAACCGAGTCATCCATGTCCGGCCATTTAATCTGCAGCGCCAGACCATCATCCGCAAGCGCGGCCTCGACAGGCTTGATATCAGCATCGACCTCGCAGGTGAAGAGCTCACGCTGATGCGACCGGCTGTCGAAGCTGATTGGATCGCGCGCATTATCGCGCAACCAGAAATAATCAAAATCAGCAGCACCGCTGCCAGAAATAACAACACTCAGACAATCGTCTCTCAGGGTCAGATCACTCAACATCGTCAACGCTCCTTTGATGCTGTCATCCTAGCCGATGATCTACCCCTGCCGCAAGTCCAGGCAGGCGGCAGATGTTCGTCACCTGCCACATCGGCTTTGTCTTCCCAACCGGCCCTATTGGAAAACCGGAGATGGAATGCTAGGTTGCGCTGGCAATGGCAAGCCACCTGCGAACCACCATCGTAAAAGACCAAAGCCGGATCAATGACTGACCATATCGCCGAAATGAAGCAGATGCTGGCAAAGGCAGGACGGACCATGAATGAAGAGGGATTTGTGGTTGCCGCGCTCTATAAATTTGCCGACCTGCCAGACTACAGGGAGCTTCAACCGGTGGTTCAGCAGCTGTGCGACGATGCTGGGGCGCTTGGCACCATTCTGCTTGCCAAAGAAGGTATAAACGGCACCATCTGCGCCCCCGCAGCCGGCATGAAAACCATTCTTGAATGGCTTGCTGGCGAACCCCGCTTTGAAGCGCTCTCGCTGAAATTTTCCTTCACCACCGAACAGGCCTTTCTACGCATGAAGGTGCGCCTGAAAAATGAAATTGTCACAATGGGTGTTCCCCAGATCAACCCCGCGCAACAGACCGGAACCTATGTTGACGCGAATGAGTGGAACAGCCTGATTGCCGACCCCGACGTCATGGTCGTGGACACCCGCAACACCTATGAGACTGCCATAGGCATGTTCGAGGGCGCGGTCGATCCAATGACCACAAATTTTCGCGATTTTCCGGCCTGGGCGCAGGCGCTGGCAAGGCAGGATGACGACAAGAGACCGAAGAAGCTGGCAATGTATTGCACCGGCGGAATTCGCTGTGAAAAGGCCAGTGCCTTGATGCAGGATCTAGGATTCAACGAGGTCTATCACCTGAAGGGCGGCATTCTCAAATATCTCGAGGATGTGCCAGATGACGCCAGCAAATGGACCGGTGAGTGTTTCGTTTTCGATGGCCGTGTCGCGGTCGATCATGACCTTCAACCGGGAAGCTACGGTATGTGTCACGCGTGCCGCATGCCCCTGTCACAGACAGAAATGACGCATCCGGATTTTGAGGATGGCATCAGTTGCCATCATTGCAAATCTACCCAGGATCCTGCACGTACCAGACGTTTTGCCGAAAGGCAGAGACAGATCAAGCTGGCAAGGGGACGGGGCAAGGAACATCTTGGCGCCTCCCATCGCAAGCAGAAATAGCTTGCATGCTGCCGGCTCCGGGCCGATAGAATACCGCTCGCAACGCAATGACACGGTATATGTGATGTCCAGGTGACATCCATTGTGATGGAGATCACCCATGACAGAGGCAGTTTTTACCAAACCCTTCACCCAGCAGGAGGCCATCCCCGACGCGGGTATTGAGCGCGCTGTCGAAATCATGAAAAGTGGTCGGCTGCACCGCTATAATCTGGCTGGCGATGAGGACAGCGAGGCCAGCTGCCTCGAGATGGAATATGCAAAATGGCAGGGCGCTGACTATTGCCTCGCCTGCACCTCCGGTGGCTATGCGATCCAGTTGGCGTTGCGTGTCTGTGGCGTAAAACCGGGCGACAGGATACTTGCCAATGCCTACACGCTGGCACCCGTTCCCGGTGCCATTCACAATGTTGGCGCTCATCCCATTCTGGTGGATATTGACGAGAACTATCACATCGACCTCGAGGATCTCGATGCAAAAGCGGCGGAAAGTGATGCCAAATTTCTGTTACTTTCCCACATGCGGGGGCATATTGCCGATATGGACAGGGTGGTCGAGATTTGCGCTGCTCATGGCATCTGTTTGATCGAGGATTGCGCGCACACCATGGGGGCCAAATGGCGGGGCATTCGGTCAGGCAATTTTGGCAAGGCCGCCGCCTTCTCAACCCAGACATACAAACACATGAATTCCGGCGAGGGTGGCCTGCTGACCACGAATGATGCGGAAATCGCCGCGCGCGCTGTTATTTCATCCGGGTCCTACATGCTGTATGGCCGACATGGTGCCATTCCGGCAGAAGAGGTTTTTCAGAAGGTGCGCCTTCACTCGCCAAACTATTCCGGCAGAATGGACCAGATGCGGGCCGCGATGCTCCGGGCACAATTGCCCATCCTCGAGGAAAATCTGAATCGCTGGAACAGCCTGTATGACAGGTTGCACACCCGTTTGTCGGCAATGGATGGGGTGATCATACCAAAGAGAAAGCAGGATGAATTCTATGTTGGTTCCTCAATCCAGTTCCGTGCCGATGCTCTGCCAAAGGATCAAATCCCGTCATTTGTCGACGCATGTGCAGCGCGTGGTGTAGAGCTCAAATGGTTTGGTGATGATCAACCAAAGGCCTTTACCAGCCGTTATGACAGCTGGCAGTACATCGACAATCTGCCTGTTTTGCCAACCACATTGCGTGTTCTGGAAAAGACGGTCGATATGCGGGTGCCGTTGACCTTC
Organism: Alphaproteobacteria bacterium; assembly: GCA_038107835.1. Taxonomy (GTDB): domain Bacteria; phylum Pseudomonadota; class Alphaproteobacteria; order Puniceispirillales; family Puniceispirillaceae; genus MED-G116. The sequence goes on along the minus strand of JAYNHH010000001.1, from coordinate 105,451 downwards.
ACAATCGAGGATTGTGACCTTATCGCTGACATCATTGAAGACGAAATGGCCCGTTTTACCGCTGCTTGACAGCAAGCCTGTCAGAGATGGTCACGGCCATGGGGCGCGCCAAAATCCTGCTCCGGCCCGACTGGCACAATGCCAGTCGGATTGATGTTCAGGTGGCTCGCATAATAATGATATTTGATATGCTTCATGTTCACCGTGTCGGCGATGCCCGGTATCTGGTAGAGTTCACGCATGAAGCCAGAGAGCGCAGGATAATCGGCAATACGCCGGATGTTGCATTTGAAATGGCCAAAATAGACGGCATCGAAACGAACCAATGTTGTGAACAGACGCCAATCTGCCTCAGTCAGGGTATTGCCGAGGAGATAGCGCTTACCAGTCAGACGCAATTCAAGGCTGTCCAGTGAGGCAAACAGCTGGCTGACTGCCTGCTCATAGGCATCAGCACGTGTCGCGAATCCTGACCGGTACACCCCGTTATTCACATTCTGGTAAATGTCGGCATTGACCTCCTCAATCTCCTCACGCAGTGTCGCTGGCCAGAAGTCGAGATCATTTCCCGTTAGGCCATCAAAGGCGCTGTTGAACATGCGGATGATTTCAGAGGATTCGTTGGAGACGATGGTTTCGCTCTGCCGGTCCCAGAGGACGGGAACCGTAACGCGCCCGGTCGATTTTGGATCACTTTGAAGATAGACCTGAAAGAGCCTTGCCGTCTGCAGCACATCATCACCAGTTGCGCCGTCAAAATCTGTTTCAAAAGTCCACCCCTCATCCAGCATCAAAGGATGCACAACCGACACGGAGATGTGCTCCGCAAGCCCCTTCAAATGGCGAAAGATGAGCGTGCGGTGGGCCCACGGACAGGCATAGGAAACATACAGGTGATATCGCCCTGACTCAGCGGCAAACCCACCCTGGCCACTTGGACCGGCGGAACCGTCGGCGGTTACCCAGTTCCGATAGCGGGCCGTATCACGAACAAAATGGCCATCGCTCTTCTTGGTATCATACCATTGCGAAGACCATTTTCCATCGACCAGCAATCCCATGATTCTAGTCCCCCTGACCGCTATGTGATGCTGCGGCCTGACGGATGGCGGCAATGTTCTTCGCATAGGCGGCGGTGCCATCACCCCTGAAAATAGCCGACCCGGCAACAAGGGCAGTGGCACCAGCAGCCACAACGGCGCCGGCCGTGTCCACGGTGATGCCGCCATCAACCTCGATGATGATGTCCCGCTCACCAATCATCTCTTTAACCATAGCGATCTTGTCCGTCATCGCGCTGATGAAGGATTGTCCGCCAAAGCCAGGATTGACCGTCATCACAAGAACAAGGTCAATCCGGTCAAGAACATAGGCCAGACAATCCGGGGGGGTGTGGGGATTCAATGCGACGCCGGCCTTGCATCCAAGCTCCCGAATGCGTGACACCGTCCTGTCAAGATGTGGACAGGCTTCAGCATGAACAGTGATGATATCCGCACCGGCATCGGCATAGGTCTCGAGAAGGCGGTCAGGATTTGACACCATTAAATGCGCATCAAAAATCTTGGTTGATGCAGCGCGGACCATTTTGATGATCGGTGGGCCGAAGGTCAGATTGGGTACGAAATGGCCGTCCATGACATCAAGGTGAATCCAGTCAGCACCAGCGTCATCGACTGCAGCGATCTCTGCCGCCAATTCTCCAAAATCGGACGCAAGAACCGATGGCGCTATAATAATGTCATTTGCCAATTGTCTGCCCTTCCGGCATCCGCCGTACCAAAAAGTTTTTCCGCAACTCCGTCAACGGGGCAGCGGTATGACTTGATAGAACGCGGAAGGAAAGAAAACAACCTGTCCACACAGTCAAAAGTCTCTTTCGCTGAGGTTAAAACTGTCCCCATAAAGGGTGAAATCCAGTGAAATTTTGCCGCATTGCCTGATGTTTGCAGGCAATCGGAATTCCTATATAAACAGTGCGTAACCGAAAGGAATTCTCATGGCCAAGCCCATTTTTGACTGGACCGACCCGTTCTTTCTCGATCAGCAGCTTTCTGATGAGGAGCGCATGGTCCGTGACACCGCCCGGCAGTTTTCGCGCGATGTCCTGTTGCCGCGGGTCATTGATGATTTCCGGGAGGAACGGTTTGATCCCGAGGTAATGCAGCAAATGGGCCAACTTGGTCTGCTGGGAGCAACAATTCCAGCGGAGTATGGCGGCGCTGGTGTCAATCATGTTGCCTATGGTCTTGCGGCACGTGAAATAGAGGCGATTGACTCCGGATATCGGTCCGCCATGTCGGTTCAGTCATCACTGGTGATGCACCCGATTCACAGCTTCGGCACTGATGAACAGAAAACAAAATATCTGCCAAAACTGGTGACAGCCGAAATGATCGGCTGCTTTGGACTCACTGAACCCGACCACGGGTCGGATCCGGGCAGCATGGCGACAAAGGCGGTCAAGGTGGATGGCGGCTATCATCTCAGCGGGTCCAAAATGTGGATCTCCAACGCGCCGATTGCCGATATTGCGGTTGTTTGGGCGAAGCTCGATGGCGTCATTCGTGGCTTTATCATTGATCGTGCAACAGCTGGTCCGGGCCTGACGACACCCAAGATTGAGGGCAAGCTCTCGCTCCGCGCCTCGATAACAGGGTCCATTCAGATGGACGGAGCCTTTGTCAGCGATGACAACATCTTTCCCGAGATATCCGGACTGAAGGGGCCATTCTCCTGTCTCAACAAAGCGCGTTACGGCATTGCCTGGGGAACCCTCGGTGCGGCCGAATTCTGCTATGACGCAGCGCGGCAATATACACTTGACAGAAAACAGTTCGACCGGCCGCTGGCGGCCAATCAGCTGATCCAGCTTAAGCTGGCGGATATGCACAGCGAAATCAGCATTGGTCTGCAGGCATGTCTTCGTGTTGGCCGTCTGCTGGATGACGGAAATTGCCCGCCCGAAAACATCTCTACAATCAAGCGCAACAGCTGTGGCAAAGCGCTGAACATCGCCCGTATGTCACGTGACATGCATGGAGGTAACGGCATCGCCGAGGAATATCACGTCATGCGCCATCTGATGAATCTGGAGACGGTAAATACCTATGAGGGCACACATGACGTCCATGCACTGATTCTGGGACGTGCAATCACAGGCATTCAGGCATTTACCGGATAGGTCATTCCGGCTTTTGCCGTTTTGCAAAGACCGACGGGTCAATAATCACCGCGCCGACACCGGCAATGACGATGGTGCCGCCAAGCAGGACAATCAGATCTGGGCGCTCACCTAAAAAGCTGACTGCCCCGAGGATGGTGGCTACAGGCAAAAGCAGCAGCACTGGCATCACCATCGGCACCGGATAGCGGGCGAGAACAAAGTACCATGCCGAATAGCCGATGACTGTCATAATCAGACCCAGATATAGGACAGTTCCCCACGCCACCATCGGCGCTGTCGAAATCTGCCGGACCAGATCACCCTCAAAAAGCATCGCGGCAAGGATCATCTGCGGGCCGGCCATGACTCCCATCCATGCTGTCAGCTGAAATCCTGTCAGCGCACCTTTCAGTCGGCGGATCAGAACCTGTCCAAGTGCAAATGCCAGCGTGCCACCGAGGATCAGCATCACACCAAAAATCTGACCCTCAAGCGAGGGTGCCCCGACTATCGTCAAAATGCCGAAGCAGGAAATGGCAATGCCCACAACCTGCCTCATTGACGGTTTTTCACCGAGCAGCAATGCTGCGATGATCACCCCAAAAATGACCTCTGCCTGCACCAGCAGCACAGCTGGGGTGGCATCCATTCTGGCCAGCCCGGAAAATGTCAGGCCATATTGCAATGTCGCGGCAATAAAGGAGATGCCGCAGATCTGTCTCAGATAGCCATGTGGAACCGGGACAAACCAGACCAACACCGTCGCCGCAATCAGGAAGCGCATGCCCATCAGCAATAGCGGGGAAAAATGATCCAGCCCAGCCTTTGCCAGGGCGAAGCCAAACCCCCATGTCAGCGGCACCAAAAGTGCAATCAGGATATGTCTAATCGTCATCGTCGCGGCATCACTTCAATTGGGGTTGGAGCCGAAGGCTCACTTGGCCGATTCAAGATGATCAAGGACACGGTCAAGAAACTGCAACCCCTGTTCCACTGCTGCTTCTTCCATATACTCATCGGGTTGATGCATTTGCGCCATTCCACCGGGGCCGAATACGATTGTCTCCATTCCAGCCTTCTGGAAATAGGCACCATCAGTGCCGAATGAGACAACACCCGGCTCTTCATTTGTCCATAAGCGCGCCACAAGTTCAGCGGCCGTCGAATGTGGACGGGCCTCCATTCCGGGGACATCCGAGACGATTGTCAATGTGATATCCGCCTCGTCTGAAAGGGCTTTCATTTCCGGCACCAGAACATCATTAGCAAAGGCGCGGATATCTGCCAGAACAGAATGCGGATCGTCCCCTGGAAGAGGTCGTATCTCCCAATCAAACTGGCAAAATGCCGGAATGACATTTCGTGCCTCGCCACCATTGATCAAACCTACAGAAATGCTGGTGTATGGTGGATCAAACGGTGAGTCAGCATCTGGCCTGCTGGCAATATCACGGGCGGTCTGATTGATAAATTCAATCAGACGGGCCGCATAGAAAATGGCATTGACCTTGCCTGCCGGCTTTGACGCGTGCCCGGATGTTCCGGTAACTTCTGCTGACAGCTCCATGCCGCCTTTATGGCCGATGAAGGGGCGCATCTCCGTCGGCTCGCCAATGATCGCCATTTCGGCGGAAATATCATGGCGATCCAGAAATTCCGGCATCCGGGCGGATCCAAAACAGCCGACTTCCTCATCAAAGGTAAAAGCGAGGTGAACAGGCACACGCAACCTGTCACGCGCCGCGACAAAATCCGGAACCATAGCCAGCGCGATGGCAACAAACCCTTTCATATCAACAGCGCCGCGCCCATAGAGCCGTCCCTGATCCCGCCTGAGAATGAAGGGGTCGCTCTGCCACCCCTCAGCTGACGCTGGAACAACATCGGTGTGGCCCGACAGAATAATGCCGCCATCGACATTTGGGCCAATCGTAGCAAAAAGATTCATCTGCTTGCCATCATTCGTCACATCGAGCAACACGTTGACGCCATGCGACTCCAGATAGGATTTGATGTAGCCGATGATCTCGCCATTTGGCTCGCCACTGACGGTCGGGAAGGCCACAAGGTCGGCCAGAAGATTGATTGTTCTCTCAAGACGGTCAGACATCGCTCAGATCACATGGACATGCTGCGGAAAATCACACAACCGGACACAGCCTGTGTCCGTTATGTGCAAAGTCTCGCTCAATTCCATTCCCCAATCATCCATCCACATGCCCAAAATCACATGGACGACAGCGTTTTGAGGCACAATTGTCCGCTCCGCAGGCCGCAGTGATAATGTGTGCTCACCCCAATCAGGCGCATAGGCGTTGCCGATCGAATAACCGATACGGCTCTTTTTCTCGAGGCCATAGCGATCAAGGACCTTCTGCCATGCCTGGTGTACATCACCAGCGACAGCGCCGGGATGAAGCGCATCCATCACTGCTGCCATGCCTTCCTGAACCGCGTCCGATGTCCGCATCAACGTATCTGATGGATCGCCAAAATGAACTGTCCTTGCCAGCCCGACATTGTAGCGTTTGCGGCATCCCCCCAGTTCAAAGGCCACGGTCTGCCCCGCCTCCAGCGGAGAGTCATTCCACATGGGGTGCGCCGCCGTTGCCGCCTCACCCGCCAGAATCAAAGGATGCAGGGCAGGCATGTCGCCGCCAAATTCTGGCGTCCCCTTGATCATCGAGGCGGTGATATCAGCCATCAGATCGCATTGCCGCACGCCGATTCGCGCACCATCCCATGCCGTCTGCATCGCGACTTCGGCAATCTGACCCGCCCGCCTCATCATGGCAATTTCGGCATCACTCTTGATGAAACGTACCCAGTTCACCAGCAAATCAGCCCCCGTCCAGCTGGCATTCGGCAAGCCAGCCTGCAAGGCTCCAACAGCACGTGGTGTGAGGTAATAGACATCATCCTCGAAGCCGATCCGCGCCGTGGCAAAGCCATTGCCAGCCATCCAATCTGCCAGAAACTCCATCGGATGGGTGTCGAGACGCTGCACCAGCGGCTCTGGATAGGCAACAATTTGCGAGTCTGTCAGATAGGTGGTGAATTTTGCTGATCCCGCATCCATCAGGCGCCCCATCCAGAATGGCCCGTCCTGCAAATCGACAAGCATGATCTGCGGCGTGTAGAACGACCACGCATCATAGCCTGTCAACCAATTGATATTGGCCGGATCGCCGATGATCAAAGCGTCAAGCCCACGCGCAACCATTTCAGCCCTGACCCGGACCAGCCTGTCATCATACTCAGCTCTGGAAAATGCAGGTGCCATGACCGTCTCCATCACCTGTAACAGCTAGTCGCTCATCCTGTAGGCAACACCGGGAAGCACACACAGCATCTCAAATATCAAATTGGCCGCAAGAAGCGCCGTATTGCCCTGCAAATCATAGGGTGGAGATACTTCGACCAGATCACAGCCAACCAGATTCAGCCCCTGACAGCCGCGAATAAGCTCAATCGCCTGAACTGACGTCAGGCCACCAATTTCCGGTGTGCCAGTGCCAGGTGCATAGGCTGGGTCGAGCGAGTCTATGTCAAATGTCAGATAAACCGGGCGCGTCCCCATTTTAGCGCGAATACCGTCAATGAGTGGCGTTGCTGATTTGTGCCACAATTCTTCTGCCTGAACGACTGTAAAACCCTTGTCGCGCGCCCAGTCAAAATCCTCGGCGGTGTACCCGGTGCCGCGCAGCCCGATCTGAAATGTGTGATCCGGATCGATCAGCCCTTCCTCAAATGCCCTGCGAAACGTCGTTCCATGGGCAATTGACTCACCAAACATATGATCATTGATGTCGGCATGGGCATCAATGTGAACAAGACCGACAGGCCCATGTTTTCTGGCAATTGACCGCAGCACCGGCAGGGTCAGTGTGTGGTCTCCTCCAAGGGTCATGGGAATGACCGGATGGGTGAGGACATTGTCATAGAACACCTCTATGCGGCGCACGGCATCCTTTAGATCAAATGTATTGATTGGCACATCGCCAATATCGGCAATCCGAAGCGAGTCAAACGGCGCGGCACGAGTCCACATATTATAGGGGCGCAGCATCACCGACTCAGCACGGATCTGCTTTGGTCCGAAGCGCGTGCCAGGCCGGTTTGAAGTGCCGACATCCAGCGGAATGCCGATAAAACACGCATCCAGCCCGGCGGCATCGGCTGCTGCTGGCAACCGCATCATCGTTCCAGGACCCGCAAAACGTGGCATCTCATTGCCACCAAGCGGCTGGAACAGCTCATTGTCACTCATCGCCACCTCCCTTTACAGATTTGAGTCCAGACCTAAAGGCGCGCAGCGTGCCAGCGCAGATGATCATCCATGAATGTCGAGATGAAGAAATAGGAATGATCGTAGCCAGCCTGCATCCGCAAGGTCAGATTGATATTGGCGTTCTGGCATGCCGTCTCAAGCAGCCATGGACGCAGACCGCTGTCCAGGAAGCTGTCAGCGTCACCCTGATCAACGAGAAGATCAGAGACCCGGTGTCCATCCTCAATCAGGGCAACAGCGTCATATGCGCGCCAACCGGCCATGTCATCTCCCAGATATTTGCCAAAAGCCGTTGCCGACCAGTCTGCCGTCATCGGATTAACAATCGGCGCAAAGGCAGAACAGCTCCTGAATCTCTCCGGGTTCCTGAGCGCCATGATCAGCGCGCCATGTCCGCCCATCGAATGCCCAAAGACGCCCTGACGCGACATATCAATGGCAAAATTTGCTGCCACCAGTTCCGGCAGTTCACCCAGAATATACGAATACATCTGGTAATGTCTGGCATAGGGAGCTGCCGTAGCATCGAGATAAAAGCCAGCGCCTGATCCGAACTGCCAGTTATCGGCCTCATCCGGCACATTATCCCCACGCGGGCTGGTGTCCGGACAGACTACGGCAATGCCAAGCTCGGCAGCCATGCGCCTGTACTCGCCCTTTTCCATGACATTGGCGTGGCTGCAGGTGAGGCCTGACAAATACCAGAGAACGGGGACAGGCCCCTTGCTCTCCGGCGGCATGAAAACAGCAAATGTCATCTCGCAGCCAGTGGTTTCCGACTGGTGCCGATAGACGCCCTGAACCCCACCATGGGACAGGGCTGTAGAGACCGTTTCCATCAGAATACAACAACCGACCGGATTGACTCACCAGCATGCATGAGATCAAAGCCCTTGTTGATATCCTCAAGTGCCAGCGTATGCGTGATCATCGGATCAATATCAATCTTTCCCTGCATGTACCAATCGACGATCTTTGGCACATCGGTCCGGCCACGCGCACCGCCAAAGGCCGTACCACGCCAGCTGCGCCCCGTCACCAGCTGGAACGGGCGGGTTGAAATCTCCTGCCCTGCCCCGGCCACCCCGATGATGATGGATTCTCCCCATCCCTTATGCGCACATTCAAGCGCCTGGCGCATAACAGAGGTATTGCCAATACATTCAAAGGAGTAGTCAGCGCCACCGTTGGTTAACTCAACAAGATGGCCAACAAGGTCACCCTTGACCTCACTTGGATTGACGAAATGCGTCATTCCAAATTTTTCGCCCCATTCCTTTTTGTTGTTATTCAGGTCGACGCCCACGATCATGTTGGCCCCGATCATGCGAAGCCCCTGAATGACATTCAGCCCAATACCGCCAAGGCCAAACACCACCGCATTGCATCCAGCTTCTGCCTTGGCAGTGTTGATCACGGCACCAATGCCCGTGGTCACGCCGCAACCGATATAACAGATCTTGTCAAACGGTGCCGCCTTGTTGACTTTGGCAAGGGCTATCTCCGGCAGCACAGTGAAGTTCGAAAATGTCGACGTTCCCATGTAGTGAAGAACCGGCTTGCCATCAATTGAGAAACGGCTGGTGCCATCAGGCATCACACCTTGCCCCTGCGTGGTGCGGATGGCCTGACAGAGATTCGTCTTTGGGTGCAGACAATAGTCACATTCACGGCATTCCGGGGTGTAGAGCGGGATCACGTGATCGCCGGGCTGGACACTGGTCACGCCTGCTCCCACCTCGCGCACAATGCCGGCGCCCTCATGTCCAAGAATTGCAGGAAACATACCCTCGGGATCAGCACCTGACAGGGTAAACTCATCCGTGTGACATATGCCAGTCGCCATGATTTCCAACAGCACCTCGCCAGCGCGGGGACCATCAAGATCAACCTCCATGATTTCAAGTGGCTTTCCTGCCTGCACAGCAACTGCAGCTCTCGTCTTCATCACTCAACTCCCCCGGACATTTCACTCTTTGGTATTTCTGGTTTGATTCATCCTGCAAGAACGATGGCACGACACTCAGCCAAAATTCAAGGTAGTTTTTACTGATCATCAACCCGCCCTCATCACAACCAATGACTCACCTCTGGCTGGTTTCCCAATCTGGATGAGCAAAGGGAACATCATTGGCCCGCGCCAGGGGCTGGCGACCAAGGATATGGTCTGCCGCCTTCTCTCCGGTCATGATCGAGGGGGCATTCAGATTGCCGTTGGTGATTCTTGGAAAAATGGATGAGTCGGCGACGCGCAACCCGTCGACACCAATGACACGGCATTCAGGATCAACCACTGCCCCTGGATCATCTGCCGCCCCCATACGCACCGTCCCACAGGGATGATAGGCGCTCTCCGCATTGTCACGGATAAAGGCATCAATCTGTTCATCTGACGTCTGGTCGTCACCTGGCTGGATTTCAGGTCCCCTGAAGGGGTCCATTGGCGCCTGTTGCAGTATTTCGCGGCTGAGCCTGATGCAACGGCGAAATTCCTGCCAATCATCATCATGACTCATATAGTTGAATTTGATTGTTGGCGCGCTCTCGGCCCGGTCATCTCTTATCCGCACATAGCCACGTGACTTGGAGCGCATCGGCCCGACATGCAACTGAAAACCATGCCCTGCAGCTGGTGCCGTGCCATCATAGCTGATCGCCACTGGCAAAAAATGATATTGAATGTCGGGATAGGCGACGCCGGCACGCGACCTGATGAAGCCCAGAGTCTCGAATTGATTCGAAGCGCCAAGGCCGGATTTGAAGAACAGCCATTGTGCGCCGATCATTGCCTTTGAGAATAGCCCAAGATGTTTGTAGAGCGTGATCGGCTGAAGACAAGCAACCTGAAAATAGACTTCCAGATGATCCTGCAGGTTTTCACCAACAGCTCTGCGCTCGGCAATCACCGGCACGCCAGCCGCCTGCAGGACATCTCCTGGCCCTATGCCGGAACGTTGCAGAATCTGTGGAGAATTAATTGCTCCTGATGCAAGAATCACCTCAGCAGATGCCTTGGCTACATGTTGTCGGCCATTATGCAGGTAGCTCACGCCAATCGCCCGGCTACCCTGAAAAAGCACTTTTTTGACCAAAGCACCCTTCTGCAGCATCACATTTCCCCGTTTGAGCGCTGGGCGCAGATAGGCATTCGCACTGGACCAGCGACGCCCTTTCCAGACAGTCATGTCGGCCGGGCCAAAACCTTCCTGTCGGTAGCCATTGTAATCCGGCGTGTGGACATAGCCAGCGGCCACGGCAGACTCAACAAACGCATCATGCAGTGGGTTGTCGCGGGGACCACGTGTCACATGCAGCGGTCCATCGTTCCCACGCCAGCGCGCCTCGCCACCATGCGACTGCTCCATACGACGAAAATAGGGCAATACATCTGCATAGCCCCACCCGGTGGCACCCGCTTCTTCCCAATGTGCGTAATCACCCGCATTGCCGCGCACATAAATCATGCCATTTATTGAGGAGGACCCGCCAATGACCTTGCCTCGGGGGCAGACAAGCCGTCTGCCGCCAAGTCCCTCCTCGGGTTCAGCAACATATCCCCAGTCATAGCGTGGCATATTCATCGGATAGGACAATGCTGCCGGCATCTGTACCAATGGGCCAATGTCAGAGCCGCCAAATTCCAGAACCAGAATTCTGTGCGTTCCATCCTCGCCAAGACGGTAGGCCATGGCACTGCCTGCTGATCCTGAACCAACGATAATATAATCGAAATCCTGCGTTTTCATGGCATGACTATCTGCAGTCACCCGGCCCAAGTCAAGATGTCTGCCGGGCGGCAAAAACGGGATGATTTTTTCCTGATGCACGGCCATACTGACAGCATGACATTTTATCTGAGCACATTGTCCAGAGCGCTTGCCGCAGGTGATCTCACCGCGCGTGCGCTGACCGAAACCTGCCTTGAGGCGATTGCGAGCGAAGATGGCGAGCGCGCCTTTATCGAGGTCTATACGGATCGTGTGCGCGTTGAGGCCGATCAGATTGACAAAGCGCGACAGGAAGGTCACGCGCTGCCTCCATTCGCCGGCATCCCGCTTTCAGTCAAGGATTTGTTCGATGTGAGGGGTGAAGTGACCCGTGCTGGCTCAACCGTTCTGGCAGACCATGCCGCGGCCACCACGGATGCCCTTGTTGTCAGCCGATTGAAAGCTGCCGGTTTCATTCTCATCGGGCGAACCAACATGACAGAGTTCGCCTTTTCGGGCCTCGGAATGAACCCACATTACGGCGACCCCAGAAGCCCGTTTGAGCGCGATGCGGATGGCGGCCGGGTCGCAGGTGGCTCATCATCTGGCAGCGCCGTCTCAATTAGTGATGGTATGGCACCGGCAACCATCGGTTCAGACACAGGTGGCTCAACCCGAACCCCGGCAGCATTTTGTGGCATTGTCGGCCTCAAACCAACCTCGACCCGGATGCCGGGCGACGGGGTCTATCCTCTCTCAACCTCTTTTGATGCAGCAGGACCGATGAGCAACAGCGTTGACTGCGCCGCCATCATGGACAGCATCATGGCTGGTGGTGACGGTGCGGCGGAAACACCCTTTCCCCTTGCCGGCCTGCGCCTTGGGATGCCGGTCGGCTATCTGTTTGACGGGCTGGATGATGCGGTTGCCACCAGCTTTGATGAGGCTGTCCAGAGGCTCAGTGCGGCTGGTGCAACCATCAGCGAGATCAGTCTCGACATCCTCGAAGAATTACGCCCTGCAAACAATCCCAAGAGCATTGTTGCTGCGGAGGCCTTTGCCCTGCACCGGGACCGGCTGCAAAGCAACGCGCACCGGGAGTATGATCCCTTTGTGGCATCGCGCATCAAAAGTGGTAGCGATATTCTGGCGGCAGATTACATCGATCAATTCGCGATACGTCGGCAGACGATGAGGCTGGTGCAACAGCAGACACGCGTCTTTGACGCGCTGATAATGCCAACGTCCCCGCTCATTCCCCCTAAGATCGAGGCGCTTTCCACCATCGACGCAAAACTGAAAATGAGCGGCATGGCTCTGCGCAATACGGCGCTGGCGAATTTTCTCGACAGGCCAACAATCACGATTCCATGCCACAAACCCGGCGCAGCCCCAGTAGGATTGTCTCTCATGGGGTCACACAAACATGACAGGCGTCTGCTGGCCATCGCAGCCGGTGCCGAGGCGACCATTCGCGGCTAGCCTTGGGCTGGCGCCGCCCTTTTTGACCATAATGACAGGACCCGTCTGATCAGGCCAGGAGACGCCGGTTTGTTCCCACGAACAAAAGCGCCTCCGATAACCAGCATAGCCGGTGTTGCAACCAAAGTCAGGATGGTCGCAAAGGTAAGACCGCCAGCAATGGTGCTTGATAGCTGTGTCCACCATTGCGACGAGGGCGCACCAACAAGTATCTCCCGGTCGAGAATCTTGATCGTCAACTGAAACACCATTGGCATCAGACCAAGGATGGTGGTTACTGCGGTCAGCACCACCGGCCGGAATCTGACAAGGCCAGCCCGGAATGCAGCATGTCCGGCACTGTACCCGCGGCCACGATACTCGTTAAACGTGTCAATCAGAACGATATTGTTGTTCACGACAATGCCAGCAAGTGAAATGACCCCAAGGCCACACATAACGATGCCAAATGGCTGGCCTGCGGCCCACAGACCCAGAACAACACCACCTGTGGACAGCACAATCGCCGACATCGTGACAAAGGCCTGCCAGCCAGAATTGAACTGAACCATCAGGATGATGACCATCAGAACCAGAGAGATCATGAATGACTGTCCCAGAAATGCCTGTGTTTCGGCAATATCCTCGTCCTCACCACCAAACTTCACCTGCACATTCTGCGCGAGTGGCCGTTCGCTGAGTGAGTTCTTGATGGCTTCAAGCCGCTCACCAGCCAGCGCACCTGTCGTGACATCCGACTGGATATACATGTAGCGTCGGCCATCCTGACGCTCGATGTCACCGCGTTTGGGCTGGGGCTGCAATGTCGCAAAAACCGACAATGGCACATAGGCACCAGCGGCTGTTGGCACACGCAGCTCCTTCAGCCTGTCAAGATTGCGCTGATCGCCAAGAAACCGCATGACGACATCCAGTTCATCTTCCGAATCATCAGGGCGATAGTCCGAAATACGGACACCGCGCGTCAGCAATTTGATCATCGTACCGAGACCGGCAATCGACACACCATGCCGGCTTGCCGCATCCCGATCCGTAACAAGTGTCCATTCCATGCCAGGCAGTGGGCGACTGTCTGTTATATCAACAAAACCGCCAAGCGATTCCATGCGGGCAACCAGATCATCCGTGGCGGCGGCGAGGTCATCAAGATCGTCACCAAGAACATCAATGGCAATCGGCAGCGCACCACCCGGACCTTCCTGCTGCTTTGTGATGCTGATGTCGGCGCCCGCAAGGTCCGCTACCAAGGCCCGCATCTGGTCCATCAGGCTGGATGCCTTTTCCCGCTCATTCCATTCAGTAAACACTGTACGGATCGTACCAACCGAATCTCTTGGTGCCTGATTGCCATCCCCGCCCGAACGGAAGGACCGCGCGTAGAAATCCTGAACTCCCTGAACGGTGCTGATATTCTGCTCTGTCTGCTGCACGAGAAGATCGCGCTCACGCGCCGAAAGGTCGCCCCTTGCAAGCACCTGAACCTGCGCCTGATCAGGCTCAATATCAGGAAAGAAGGACACGCCAAGACCAGCACGGCCATACCCCATAAAGGCGGATACAATCACCGCGATAACCAGCAGCATGGTGATGGCGGGTCGCCGGACGGCAAACTTCAACAGACGCCGGTAGGATCGTGGGGCAGTCGCTGACACTGCACCCTTCGCCACGGTTTTCTTGCCGATCATTCCACCGAGGACTGGAATGAAAATCAGAGCCATGAATAGCGATGACAGCAATACCGCAATCACCGTCATCGGCAGATATTTCATGAACTGGCCAACAATTCCCGGCCAGAACAGCAAGGGCATGAAAACCATCAATGTTGTCACAGTCGAGGAAATAATTGGCCAGGCCATTCGCTGTGCGCCCATACGATAGGCGTTACGGCGGCTCTCACCCATGGCAATCCGGCGGTCAGCATATTCTGTTGTGACGATCACGCCATCGACCAGCATGCCGGCAACCAGAATAAGCGAGAACAGAACGATGATGTTCATTGTAACGCCAATCGAATTCAACACGGTAATGCCCATGAAGAAAGAGCCGGGGATTGCCAGGCCCACAAGTGACGCATTGCGAATTCCCAGCACGGCAAGAACCACCACCATCACGATAATCACCGCCGCGCCAACATTGTTGCCAAGATCGCTGAGCAGGCTGCGGACATCCTTGGAATCGTCAAATAGATAGCTGACCTTTACGTCATCACCAATCTTTGGTGTCTCCTCATCTATCACCTCACGGGCTGCCTCGATGACACTGATGATGTTCGAGCCGACGCGTTTGCGCACATCCAGAACGATGGCGGCCTCACCATTGACCCGGGACCACCCCTCAGCCTGCCGGAAAGCCCGGCGTACAATGGCAACATCGCCAAACTTGATACTTGTGCCATCACTCGCCTTGATGGGCATATTGATCAGATCATCTATGGTTTCGATGACACCGGGGACTTTCACCAGAAGACGCCCACCACCATCATCGATCGCACCGGCGGTAACCAGCTGGTTGTTGCCGCTGACCAGACCAGTAACCACATTTGGATCGAGACCATAGGCTTCCATCGCCGCTGCATCGACCAGAATTTCCAGAACTTCCTCGCGGTCACCGCCAATTTCAACCTCAAGAACACCTGGTAATGCCTCCAGCTTGTCCTTTATGTCACGGGCAGCCTGCACCATGTCACGCTCAGATACGGTTCCATACAAGGCAGCCGTCAGCACCGGAAAGAGTGAGAGGCTGACCTCGATTACTTTTGGCTCATCCGCATCCGCAGGCAAATCGGGCTTTGCGTCATCAACGGCCTTGCGTACATCTGCCAAAGCCAGATCAATATCCTCGCCAGCGGCAAATTCCAGCGAAACCGAACCATACCCCTCAGACGCAACAGATTTCATCACGTCGAGGCCTTCGACCGTGCGGAGGTGCTTCTCCAGGGGCTTGATCAGCAATCTTTCCGCGTCATCCGGCGAAATGCCCTCATAGCTGACGGAGACATAGGCAACCGGTATATCGACATCCGGTCGCGCTTCCTTGGGAATCTGGATGTAGGAGGCGACGCCCACGGCGCTCAGCAGCACCAACGTCAGCAATATTGCACTGGTCCGGGAAAATGCCGCCGCAATCAACGCATTCATGAATTGTCACCAAGCGCGTAGTTCACAGTATCACCTGCGTCTACAAATGCCTGACCGACGGTGAGTAGAATCATCCCGTCCTCCAGCCCCGACACGTAAACGCGTTCAGCCCCCGAGCGGACCATTTCAACAGGAATTATGCGGACAGTGTCACTGTCACTGACCTTTGCAGTGAGTGACCCATCCCCAGCGACCGACAGATGGGCCGGGGACATCGCAAATGCGTTCACCGACCCAATATCAATGGCGGCTTCAACAGTTACACCGGCGCGCAGCCTGCCTTCATCATTCGGAACGGTGATCTCAACATCGAAAGTCCGTGTTGCCGCACTTGTCTGCGAGGCAATCTTCGCCACCTGTCCCTGATGCGTGCCAGCACCGGCAATATCGACCTTAACCATATCACCAATCGAAATCCGCGAGACATTCGTCTGTGGCACCGCCACAACAACTGACAGACGATCCATGCCAAGAATGGTGGCCGCTGCCTGGTCCCGCCGAAGTCGCTCACCAGCATCGACATGGATTGTCTCCAGCCTGCCATCGATTGGCGCAACAATGGTCGAGTCATCCAATTGTGAGGTCAGAACCGACAGGTTCGACCGCGCCGCCTCAAGGCGGGCGGTGTTCTGCGAAACCTCGATATCCGCCTGGAAATTCTGCTTCAGCCTGATTTTGGCAAGCGTGACCCGGGCATTCTCAAAATCCGCTTTCAACTGAACCTGTTCAAGGGGCGCACTGAAGTTCTGCTGGGCCAGCTTTTTCGAAATTTCCATCCGCTTTTTGGCGACCGCAAGATTTGCCTCAGCTGCTGCCAGCTCTTCTTCCAGTGTGCCACGTGACTGTTCCCTGGCGGCATTGAGAGCCATCTCAGCCGCCTGGATTTCGGCGCGTGCTGCGGCGATCTGCGCAGGCAGCGTATCCTTGTCCAGAACCACCAGAACATCGCCCGCTTTCACGCTTGCACCCTCACGTCCCGGAACCGCAACAATGTTACCATCAATTTTTGACGATACTGTCACCTCATATTCCGGCTCAATGATGCCATTTGCCCGGATCAACCGCGGGATCGTCTCGTTCTTCACGCGAAGGGCGGAAACGATGAAACTACGCTCCACGGATGCAGGCTGCGGGACAGTGCCGGCACTGCTGTCACCGTCATCCTTGGGCGCATCAATTGCATTCACATCCGATGACGATATCTCGACACCTGCATCATCGGCCTGTGGACGCAAAAGATCATCCGACACCATCCAGCCAACAACACCGAGCGCGACAAGGCCAGCCCATAAATATGAAGATCTAATTTTCATAGGAATTCTCAACCATCCCCCAATGATATTCCCAGCAACAGACTCCGTGTCATATAGGCCTCAAAACCAAATTAAACAAGGATCGATGGCCTGGTCTCAGCAAGTCTCACCAACGCTCAGGCATCTGCCAAAATCATTTCAGCAGCGCGATGGGCAACCACAAGCGTTGGCGCGTTCGTGTTTGCCGAGGTAATGTTTGGAAACACCGATGCATCGCAGACCCGTAAACCCTCAAAACCATGCACCTTCAACCGGCTGTCTACGACAGACGTCTTGGGATCCGGCCCCATTCTGGCAGTGCAACAAGGGTGAAACACTGTACCACAACGCTGGCGGAAATCGTTCACAATCTCGTCATCAGTCATATTTTCCAGCGGCGTGAGCGGTGGCGCGGACAGGGTTTCGCGGATTGCAGGGGTCTGCTGCATGCGCAAGATCAACCGAGCCATGCGGATAACATCATCGACATCACTTGGTGCTGACAGATAATTTGGCGTAATTGCAGGCGGCATTGTCGGATCAGATGAACGTATTCGAACATGACCCTCACTGACCGGGCGACAGCTGTTGAAGCTCATGATAAAGCCAGAGAATTTGTCAGGCTTCGTCAACGCCCGCCGACCTTTATAAAAGGACTGGTAGCTGAGCGGGTTCAGATAAAGCTGGGTATCGGGGAAGGCCCGGTCAGGCGTTGATTTCACCAACCCGCCAAATTGATTGACGCTGAGCGAGAGCGGACCGGTTCGACGTGTCATATATTCCATTCCAGCGAGAATACGACCTGACCACCGGCCCAAAACATCATTCAGAGTGGGCCGATTGGCTTTGTATATGTAGTTAACTCCGAGATGGTCCTGCATATGACTGCCAACATTTGGCTGGTTGAGCAAAACCTCCAGCCCTGCGTCACGTATGACATCCTGCGGACCTATTCCTGAGAGTTGAAGCAATTGTGGAGAATTGATCGCCCCTGCCGTCAACAGCACCTCACGGCCCACGTTAAAGGTGACCTGCCGGCCACCATGAAGGCAATCAACATGGGTCGCGCGCCGGCCCCGAAACCCGATGCGCTGAACGGTAACATCGGTCATCACGGTCAAGTTCGAGCGCTTTGCTGCGGGATGCAGAAACGCAACTGCACTCGAGCAGCGCAGGCCCTGCCGCGTGGTAATGAAATAGGGGCCAGCGCTGTGACCCTCCATCACCGGATTGCGCGATACCGGCATCTGCATCTGCTGGCACATATCGGCGAACCGGTCCTTTAAGGGGTGGTAGCTGGCAGTGGCGTCTGTAACCGACAGAAGCGACACACCGGGTGGAATGTCCTGCTCGTCACCGACCTTGCTTACCCGTTCAAAACTGTCAAAGATCTTTGCAACAGATTTATAATCCCATCCGGGATTGCCTGCGGCTGCCCAATCATCATAATCATGGGCCTGACCACGATGATAGATGAGCGCGTTGATAGAACTGGAGCCGCCGACAACCCTGCCCCGCGGAAAATACATTCGCCGCCCATCAATGCCGGGATCAGGTTCGCTTTGATATTTCCAGTTCACCCGGGCGTCATGATAGGAAATGCCGTAGCCGATGGGGACTCGCACCCAGAAACGTCGATCAGATGGCCCTGCCTCAAGCACCAGCACCCTGTGTCTGCCTGACGCGCTGAGCTTGTCGGCGAGAACACAGCCAGCCGACCCGGCACCGACAATGATATAGTCAAAATCCTGCATCTGGCCTGTCCACAAACGCCGACACCGACAACAAACGCAACATAGGCGAAAAATCTATTACGCGGAACAGCTTTTCACCCGTCCAGCCGGCGTGTCAGCAAACGACCCGCACCAAGGCCAACACACATGGGAAACAGGAACAGAACACCATCGGCTGGATTGAGCATAAGCGACGCGATTGCGGGACCGGGGCAAAGTCCGGCCATTGCCCACCCTGCCCCAAAAATCGCTGCACCAATAAGAACCAGCATTTCGAAATCTGTTTTCGTGGGAAGCACAAACCCCTTGGCAAATAGTGGTTTTCCATGTCGGGTTGCGAGTCTGAAACCGATAAAATTGACCAGAATGCCACCCCCCATGACAAAGGCAAGTGACGGGTCCCACACACCAAACAGATCAAGAAACCCTGCGACCTTTGCCGGACTCAGCATGCCCGATACAGCAAGTCCTGCACCGAAGATCACACCAGAACAGAAAACGAGAAAAGATGGTTTCATGGCCGGACCTAAAACAGATGCCGGATGAGATAAACGGTAATCAGACCCGAGGCCATGAAGCTCAGTACCGCGACCAGCGACCGAAAAGACAGCCGCGCCAGACCACATATACCATGGCCAGAGGTGCAGCCACTTCCCAAGGCCGCACCAAACCCAACCAGCAGGCCCGCGGCCGGTAACATCCAGCCACTGGCGACAGGCTGAATTTCAATCGCTTTGCCACCTGCCAGCCAGACAAGCAGGGGACCAATCACGGTTCCGGCGATGAAAAGCCACCGCCAGGATTTGTCACCTGTACTGGCCTTCGCCGGTACAATCAGCCCCGCCAGAATGCCGCTGGCGCCCATGATCCGGCCGTTTGCCGCCATCAACAAAGCCGCAGCAAAGCCGATGAGGCATCCGCCGATCAAGGCAGAAACCGGTGTAAAGGCGAGCCAGTCAACTGTCATGATACACCCCGAAATTCCTTAACCCAATACACCCAGAAAATGGATCAGATGCCGCCATGCGCCTGTGACCATTCACGGGGATTGTTCAGGAACGCCTCGACTTTTTCAAGAGTGTCAGGATCGAAACGATTTGTCTGCCTGCATTCGGCCAACACATCCCACCAGGTGGCAAGATAATGCAGATTTATGCCCTCGGCAGCCAGTTTCTCAGGCGTGTCCCTGAAAATGTCATAATAGAAAACAACAAATGTATGCGCCACTTCTGCACCAGCCTCACGCAGGGCCTCAACAAAATTCAGCTTGCTGCCACCATCTGTCGTCAGATCCTCGACGAGAAGCACGCGCTGACCCTTGGAGATGGTACCCTCGATCCGGGCATCGCGTCCAAAACCCTTGGGTTTCTTGCGCACATATTGCATCGGCAGCGCCATGCGCTCAGCAAGCCAGGCGGCAAAGGGGATGCCTGCCGTCTCACCACCGGCAAGTGCATCGAGGCTCTCATGGCCAATATCATGCATGATGACCGTTGCACCATAATCCATCATCGCGGCCCGCATCCTCGGGAAGGAAATGATCTTGCGGCAGTCGATATAGACAGGACTCATCATGCCTGAGGTCAGTTTGAACGGATCATCCGCACGAAAAAGAACAGCATCAATCTCCAGCAGCATACGGGCAACGGACCGGGCGATGGCCTGTTTGTCATAGGTATGGATTTTCGTCACTTCACTGACTCCGGGAAAAAATGAATGAGCGCCACCTCGCAAACGCGGCGGCGCATCATATTACGTGACACCCACCCTGTCATCAGGAACCGGGTCATCACATTGATGTGAGATTGGATTTTTCTGCATAACAATCTATGGACGCTAATTGTTATCAGCCGATATCGTTAGGCTCACTAAATTCAGGTAGTCAACAGGGAGATGGAATGTACATGCCCGATTATCTGCCAGGCAGCGTCGCCGGCTTTCTCATAGTTCTGATCATTTTGACAATCTATCTGGCAGTCAAGATTGTGCCTCAGTCCCAGGTTTATGTTATCGAGCGATTCGGCAAATATACGAGAACCCTGACAGCCGGACTGTCAGTCATCGTGCCATTTCTTGATCACGTCGGCCACAGAATCTCCATTCTGGAGCGCCAGTTACCCGAATTCATCATCTCGGTGATCACGCGTGACAATGTGGAGGTGCGGCTTGAGACAACCGTTTCCTACCGCGTGGTTGATGCCAGTCGAACCGTATACAGAATCCAGAATGTCGATAATGCCATCCACACCGCAGCATCTTCGATTGTGAGATCGGCTGCCGGTAAACTTGAACTGGATGAGTTGCAGTCAAGCCGTGAGTCGATGAATAAGGAAATTGCCACCTATTTGCAGGAAGCCGCAGAAATATGGGGCATCGACATCACCCGCACCGAAATTACCGATGTAATTGTAGATGATCAGACGAAAGAGGCCCAACGCCAGCAACTTAATGCAGAACGAGAGCGCCGCGCATCAATCGCGAGAGCGGAGGGTGAGAAACGCTCCATTGAGCTGGCTGCCGACGCGCGACTCTATGAGGCGCAAAAAGCGTCCGAAGCCATCAGGATTGAGGCCGATGCCGAGGCCTATGCGGTCAGGGTAAAAGCTGATGCAGATGCCGAACAGACAAAGGTGATCGCCGCCGCAATCGCCAAAAACGGACAGCCCGCAGTCAATTTTGAAATCATGAAACGACAGGTCGATGCGTTGGGTACACTTGCCAGTGGCCAGTCAACAAAGACGATAATCATGCCCACCGATGTTACGGCAGTGCTTGGAAGCGTTGAGGGTCTGATGTCGATTTTATCAGGGAACACCGTGAATGGACGGAAATAGATAGATGAATATATTGGGCGTCTGGCTGTTAACATATGAGCTTTGGGTGATTCTCGGAATCATACTGATCATTCTTGAGGTAACACTTGACGGCAGCTTTGTTGTCTTCCTGCCGCTGGGCGTGGCTTCGATGATCAATGGCCTATTGATGGCAATGCAAAAACACGCCGTCCTGAAAATGGATATTTTGATTGAGCATTGGGGCCATTCACTGGTCAGCTATGGCTTGCTTGCTCTGGCCGCCTCCACGATAATGCGATTGCTCAAACGGCGTCTCAAAACCGAAGATAATCCTGATGTGAATGACTATTGATCAGATCGCGGCCCAAATTGCGATCAGTGATTTTCAACCAAACAGATCAGAGCCAACTGCATGTCAATCAGGATGCGCGTGCTGCGCGCTTTCGTTCATGCGGGTCAAGAAACATCTTGCGCAGGCGCAGGCTTTGTGGCGTCACCTCAACCAGCTCATCTTCATTGATATAGGCCATCATCTGCTCAAGCGACATTTGCTTGGCGGGAACGAGTTTGACCGCCTCATCGCTACCGGACGCCCTCACATTCGTCAGCTGCTTGCCCTTCAGAACATTGATCTCAAGATCGTTGTTGCGGTTGTGTTCACCAACAATCATTCCCTGATAGACCGGTGTCTGTGGATTGACGAACATCAGTCCGCGGTCCTGCAGATTGAAGAGCGCATAGGCAACGGCAACACCGGAGTCCGTGGAGATCAGCGCACCATTGCGACGCCCCTCGACATCACCCCTATAGGGCGCATAGGAGTGAAAAATGCGGTTCAGCACACCCGTGCCACGTGTCTGGGTGAGAAACCGGCTCTGATACCCGATCAGGCCACGAGAAGGTGCGAGGAACACGATCCGGGTCTTGCCTGCCCCTGCGGCACGCATGTCGAGCATCTCACCCTTGCGACGATTCATGCTGTCCACGACAGCGCTCGAAAACTCATCATCAACGTCGATCGTAACCTCTTCCATCGGTTCGATCCGGTTGCCTGCCTCATCGGTCTGAAACAGCACACGCGGACGCGACACTGTCATCTCAAATCCCTCGCGCCGCATCTGCTCGATCAGAACACCAAGCTGCAATTCGCCACGACCACCAATCTCAAAGGCATCCTTTGAGGCGCTTTCGGCAAATGTGATGGCAACATTTGTTTCGGCCTCAGCGAGTAGCCTTTCACGGATCACCGTCGAGGTTACCTTC
Source organism: Alphaproteobacteria bacterium (assembly GCA_038107835.1). Taxonomy (GTDB): domain Bacteria; phylum Pseudomonadota; class Alphaproteobacteria; order Puniceispirillales; family Puniceispirillaceae; genus MED-G116. Next base: position 82,585 of record JAYNHH010000001.1, on the reverse strand, counting down.
TTGCCCTCCCGGCCAGCCAATGGCGAGTCATTCACGGTGATCGTCACCGACATTGTTGGCGGATCAATGGGCGTTGATGACAGAGGTTCGGTGATATCAGGGGTGCCAATGGTGTCTGACACCGACGTCTTTGTCAGACCCGCAACACAGATGATGTCACCAGCGCTGACCTCATTGACCGGAACACGCTGCGTGCCCTCGAAGCGCAACAGCTTCGTCAGGCGACCGGTTTCCACGGTATCACCATCCAGATTGATCGCCCGCACCGACGCATTGACATTGGTCGCCCCTTGAATGACCCGCCCAATCAGGCAGCGGCCAAGATATGGGTCGGAATCCAGAAGCGTCGCCAGCATTGCGAATGGTTTCTGCGCGTCAACATCTGGGCAGTTGACATGTGTCAGGATGCGATCGAGAAGCGGATGCAGATTAACCCGCTCATCTTCAAGATCCTCAACACACCAGCCATCACGGCCCGATGCATAGAGGATGGGAAAATCCAGCTGTTCTTCATTGGCATCAAGAGCCACAAACAAATCAAAGACCTCATCCACAACCTCTTCGGCCCGGCTGTCACTGCGGTCAATCTTGTTGATGATGACCATCGGGCGTAAACCCTGTTTCAGCGCTTTGCCAAGAACGAATTTGGTCTGTGGCATCGGTCCTTCGGCTGCATCCGTCAGCAGGATCACGCCATCCGCCATGTCGAGAACACGCTCAACCTCGCCGCCGAAATCGGCATGGCCTGGCGTATCGATGATGTTGATCCGAACATCTTTCCACTGAACCGAGGTCGGCTTTGCCAGAATGGTGATGCCGCGTTCCTTCTCGAGATCACCAGAGTCCATGACACGTTCATCAACATGCTGGTTGTCACGAAAGGTGCCAGACTGTTTCATGATGCTGTCGATCAATGTGGTTTTGCCATGGTCAACATGGGCAATGATCGCAATATTGCGCAATTCCTGGGTCATCATCATTTCTCTTAGGATGGGTGCGTGTTGCTTGTTCGCGCCGCATTCCTAATGGCAAACCGGATCAAGGGAAAGCATTAATTTGCTGAGCTCATTCCGTCATAGCTCGTTTGCGCACCAGAAACAGACAGATGACGGCCAGCACCGCACATACATTCATCGCAACAATCAGGGTAATAGAACTGTAGAACTGGAAATGGCCAACCAGCCAGGTGACAACGGCACCACATCCAATCTGCAGAAATCCTGCAAGGCCAGACGCCGCACCCGACAAACGGGGTACGACCCCCATGACCATTGCCGCAGCATTTGGCAAAACAAGACCATTGGCAATGGCAACCCCATACATGGGCAGAAAAACGATCAGCGGATGCTCAATGCCAATCAACAGCCATTGGGTCAGGACCGAGACCATCGCCAGCGCTGTGCCATATTGAATGAAACGGAACAGACCAATTCTTGCCGAAAACCGTGCCGAGAGCAGATTGCCAAACATGAAGCATATCCCGCCACCGATAAAATAGGCGCCATATTCGATTTCGGAGCGCCCCATTTCCTCGATCACAACAAAGGCAGCACCAGCCAGAAATGAAAAATAGATTCCCACACCAAAGGCCCATGTGCCCGACAGCGCGAGAAAGTCACGGTTTTTCAGCAAGGGCAATCCATCGAGGAAACCTTGCGCCCGGTCCTGTGGGGTGGCCCCAATCCATCGTGTTTCAGGAAGCGATTTGACCAGCCAGGAAAGCGTAAACAGGCTGACAAGCAGCATCAGAAAAAACATATGCTGCCAGCCAGATATCTCGGCAATAAATCCTGCAATGGCTGGTGCCATCATCGGTCCGAGTACCATGGCGATGGTCAGATAGCCAATCAGACTCGCCGACCGCGATTTGCCATAGACGTCAAAGAGAACCACACGCGTCAGAACCTGACCGGCAGCCGCCCCAACCGCCTGCAAACAACGCCCGGCAATGGTGACTTCAATCGATGGTGCATACCAGCAGGCACAGCTGCCAGCCACATAGCTGACCAGCGCGACGACGAGAACGGGCTTCCTGCCAAAGAGGTCTGACAGCGGTCCCAGCATGAGTTGTGCCACCGCAAATATCACAAAATACATGCTCAGGACAAGTTGCGCCGTGCCATAGCTGGTGTCGAAGCTGTCAGCTATCGCCGGGATCAGCGGCACAACGGCAATCATCGAGAACGGGCCAAGGCCCGATAGAATGACCAGCAGCAGGATGGGCAATCGGATTTTTGGCTTCACAATCTGCCCATAGCCATCGGCCGGAGTTTTTTTGAACATGGTAAACAGCCGCACAAAAAAAACAGAACTGTCGTCAACGTGTCGGCGCGAACAACCAGCGCAGGACATAGGCGCCGATCACCGCAGCGGCAAGCTGAGCAATAATGAAACCAAGCGCGTGTTCCGGAAAAATACCTGAAAACGTGTTTGTGAAGGAGCGGGCAATGGTCACGGCTGGATTGGCAAAGCTGGTGGAGGCGGTAAACCAATAGGCGGCGGTGATATAGAGGCCTACCATCATCGGCACAGCCTTTGCCCGCCACCGCAATGTGCCAAAAATCGTCGCCAGCAAACCAAAGGTTGCCACAAACTCCGATCCCCATTGCGCCATGCCGGTCCGCAGCTTTGCCGACTCCTGGATGAGTGGAAGCTCAAACATGAAATGCGCAAGAATGGCCCCACAAACCGCACCCACAATCTGAACCCCGACATAGGCCAGAGCCAGCCTTGGCTGAATCTCGCCCTGCAGCAAAAAGGCAATGGTTACCGCGGGATTGAGATGCGCCCCGGAAATCGGACCGAGGATGGTGATCAGAACGACGAGAATGGCACCTGTTGGAATTGTATTGCCAAGCAGGGCAATGGCCATGTTCCCCGCCGCCAGATTTTCGGCCATGATTCCCGAACCGATGACAGCGGCCAGCAGGAACATTGTGCCAAGCCATTCGCTGACAAGGGCGCGGTAAAAATTATTCATGATCAATCCATATCACCGATTTCAGCAAGTGCGGCTTGTAACGAAGTCTCATTCAAATCACCCAGGGCCAGCAAACTTTCAATTCGGCGGCACATCTGAGAATAGGTCACTTCAAAGGCGGCGGCAATTTTTTCGTCAGAGCCGGTAACAGCGGCCGGGTCGGCAACGCCCCAATGAGCCGAAACCGGCATGCCCGGCCAAATCGGACAGGTTTCGCCCGCGGCATTGTCACAGACGGTGATGATAATATGCATCATCCTTGCCTGTGGTCCGGCAAATTCATCCCAGCTCTTCGACCGCGCAAAGCTGGCCTCAATTCCATGTCTCTCCAACACCCGCAACGCGAAGGGATTTGGTTTTCCCGTTGGCATTGACCCTGCGGAAAAGCCGCAATAGCGGCCCGCACCCCGATGCCGCAGGATGCCCTCGGCAATCACCGAGCGGGCAGAATTTCCAGTACAGAGAAAAAGAATATTTTTAGCTAGAATCATCATCTGCCTGGCTCTTGGAATTGCAAAGGACAGACGATAGGCTTGCTCCATGGCAAAAATGTTAAAAAAGAAGAATCTTCCATCGAAAGTCTGTCCGACGTGCTCACGTCCCTTTTTCTGGAGAAAGAAATGGGAACGCGACTGGGAGAATGTGCGCTATTGCTCGAAGGCCTGTGCTGGAAACGGGAACAAACGGGCATTTAAGAGCGATTAGCCTTGCGGATCAAGGCCTCCAGACGCTCCAGAAACCGTGATCTGTCCTGTTTTGAAAATGCCCGTCCCCCCTGCTTGCCAGCCCCGGTCATCAACGGATCCGCAGCCCGCAGATCAGCCATCAGATCACGGGTTGCAAGCTGTGAGCCAATATTCTCGGCGCTGAAGACATCACCATTGTGGCGTAATGCGGCTGCCCCATTGGCAATCACCCGGGCTGCCAGCGGAATATCCGCAGTCACCACAACATCCCCGTCAGAGGCGCGATCAGCAATCCATTTATCGGCAACATCAGGGCCATCTGGAACAATCACGGTCTGCACGAGTGGGTCCTGATGCGGACGGATTCCTCCGTTCGAAACAATGTAGACGGACAAGCCATGCCGGCGGGCAACCTGCACCGTCTCATCCTTGACCGGACAGGCATCAGCATCGATGTAGATCACTCTCGACATGGCATCAAACCGTCCAGGACGCGGCCAGCGCGGTGACCGCCTGTTCCACTGCCGCCTTGTCGATCACCTCGCCAACAAGGCCATTCTGCAGATTTTCTCCAACCCCAATTTCGTCAATTGCGATGCCAAAATCCTCACTGCCAAAGAGATGCGCGGGTACCCATGCAAAAAGGCAGTCATGATCATGCGGGCATTGGCGCTGGGCCTCATCGACAAGCGCTTCGGGTGTCTCAAAATCAAATGTAACGCCGACAGCAACGAAAAAGGGCTGTTTCTTCTTGCCCGCAATATCAATCTTCACCTGCAGGGTAATGACGACATTGCGCGCCTCATGTTCCTGCATATAGTCAAGAAGCTGCCCAGCATACTGATCCATAATCGCGGAGAGCGGCACAAAATGGGCGGGGCTGTTTTGGATATCGCTGTCAGGCATGGGAAGGCTCACGGTCTGGAAGGTCGGTTTGCTCTTATATCGCACGCAACGCAGCGCAATGCCATCCTCGATGACATGGTGAGGGTCATCCCAACTCGTCGTATCTGCCGATATCCCGGAGTAGGCTAGAGAACATCTGCCGGCGCGCGGAGCGCATAGCCCGTTCCCCGTACCGTGCGGATCAGATTGGCAACCTGCTCACCATCGCTGAACGGTTTGTTGATTGCCTTGCGCAGGCGGCTCATATGGACATCGACCGTGCGCTCTTCCACATAAACACCATGGCCCCACACCATATCCAGCAACTGCGCCCGGCTGAAAACACGTCCCGGCCGTTCCATCAGAATTGACAGCAGGCGGCATTCTTTTGGCCCCAGCGTAATGGCGTGACCACCGCGACTGATTTCCATCGTTGCCTGATTGAGAATCAGATCATGACATTCCAGAACATCATCCAGCAATGCCGGCCGCGAGCGTCGCAGAAGCGCCTTTACCCGGCTGATCAATTCGCGGGGTGAGAAGGGCTTTGATATGTAATCGTCGGCGCCAACATCCAGGCCAAGCGTTCTGTCACCCTCCTCACCGCGCGCACTCAGCAGAATGACTGGCAGCAATTTGGTCTCGGAACGACTCCGCAAGGTGCGGCACACATCAATCCCGGACATGTTGGGCATCATCCAATCGAGGATCACAAGATCGGGACGATGATCCTCGATCATCTCAAGAGCCTGTTGACCGTCATTGGCACGGATCACCTCAAACTCGGATTGGCTCAGATTATATGACAACAACTCAAGCTGGTTGGGTTCGTCGTCAGCAATAAGCACCCGAATAGCTATGGTCATGTCTCCCTGTTTGCACCCCTGTTACCTCGAACAGGCTAACATATGCCGGTGCATTGTTACATTTTTATGAAGAAGCATTCTGTCATGTTGATGCGTTTTGCCGTTCCGATCCGATGATGATTGGCAATTCGACAGTAAAAGTGGTTCTGCCCTCGGGCAGGCTTTTAACCGACAGCATACCGCGGTGGCGGTTGACAATGTGCTTGACGATGGCAAGACCAAGGCCGGTCCCCCCAATTTGCCGGGAGCGCGCCTTGTCCACCCGGTAAAAGCGTTCGGTCAGACGCGACAGGTGTTTCTCGGCAATCTGGTCACCAAAATTGCTCACGGAAATGATCACATGATCATCCCGCTGTGCGTTGACATGGACGATGATCGATGTTGTCTCAGATCCATATTTGATCGCGTTTTCGACAAGGTTGTGAAACACCTCATTGATCTCATCAGCGTAGCCATACATGAAAACATTGGCTGAACCTGCCGGGCGGTCATCCACAAAATCGATACGCATCTCGCGACGCTGTGCACGATCCTCCAAGGAGTGAATGACCGAGCGGACAACCTCCATCAAAGGCACCGTCTCCGATGGCACAATATGCTCATCCACCTCAACACGCGACAGCGAGAGAAGGTCATCGATAAGGCGTGCCATGCGCTTTGCCTCCTCATCCATGATTTTAAGGAATCGAACCAGTGTTTCGTGATCCTGAATCTCATTATCCAGAATCGTTTCGATGAACCCTGCAAGGCTGGTCAGGGGTGAGCGCAATTCATGGCTGACATTCGCCACAAAATCGCGCCGCACCTTTTCAAGGTTGCGTTGCAGCGTCATGTCCATCAGCAGCACCAGGATCAAACCATTCTCCAGCTGTTTGATGCGCACCTTGAACTCACGCCGCACAGCCGAATTGGGTTGAAATACAAACTCCTGATCAATGTCGCTATTTGCTGACCGTGTCAGTTTTTCGGTCGCCTCGTCATGCTCAACAACCTCGGCGATGTTTTTGCCGACAACACTCTCACCAAGCAGTCTGACAGCTGCACTGTTCACTGTCAGGATTGTCCCGCCGCTATTAGCCACAAGCAATCCATCATCCAGCAACCGGCCAACCTCACTGGCATATTCCAATGTCGGCGCACTTCCATCCATGATCTGCCCATCACTTCCCATCATACGCTTTCCTGCTCAATCTCGGGAATAAGTGACGCGCTCTGCGCCAATTGTGCGAACCGCCGACAGGTATGTTTGTCCAGCAGACTTCGGCCCTGCGCCTTGACACGCAGCGTCAGAACCCCTGCCTCATTGGTCAGGCTGAGATATTCGAGACAGTTCGCGGTTCCGCCGGAAAACATCAGGGCAAATCTCAGCCCAAGACCAACGGTGGTAGCTTCTGACCGCCGCTTGCGCCCAAGAATGGCGCCAAGTTCTGGCGGTCGTGATTTGTTTGTTTTGTGACCGACATACCGATGATAGATCGCGGTCGCCAACCAGACCCGTTCCTTATGTGACACACAATTCACGGGCAGTCCTAGAACGCGCCTTGCGCCGATGTCACCGCGTATATCCTCATGTTCGTTCCAGCACAGATCCGACATCAGGCAGGCGGCCTGCAAAAGACGTTCAAATTTCCGTCTCCGGGATTTATCGGCTTTTTCGGGCGCATCAGCCAACGAGCCTCCCAGGGGACGCAGAAATCTGAACAGACTGTCTGGTACGTCAGCAAACCGATGACTCGTCTTTGAAATTTCACCACAGACAGCCTGCAGGAAATCAGCCCGTTCATCGTCGTTCAGTTCCCTTTCTGCCAGAACACCGTCGCGAATGCTTGTCCCGCTTGTATAGATTTCTTTGGCTCCACAATGATCCAAAAGGCAATCAATGATTTTTGCTGCCACCGGCATGGTTTTCTGCCGTCCAAGTGGCACACCACCCAGTTTGGGCGACTTACCGGCAAATGCCGTCAGCAACCCCCGTGCAGCTTTTGTTGGAATGGTCAGGCCATGCAACACAGGCAATGGGTAGCCTGACTGTTTGATATAGGCTGATGCAAATGCACGGAACGACCCACCAACGCCATAGAGCCGTTTTGGTGCAGCGGCAGAAATCCAGTCCGTAGCTGCAAAGGCAGCATTGATCTGGGACCGTTTGACATCAGACAAATGACCAAAGTCAAAGCTCGCTGACCGCTCTATCTGACCGTCTGACAGTTTGATGATCTCAATGCTGCCGCCGCCCAGATCGGCGACAAGACCAGTTGCCCGTGGCAGATTGAGTGTCAGCCCGCGCGCGACGTGATAGGCCTCCGCCTGCTGTGACAGAACTGAAATTTCATGATTGAGCAAGGCGGCGGCCGGTCTGGTGAACTGTTCGGCATTTTTCGCACGCCTGACTGCCGCTGTAGCGACCGCGTGGACCTTTGATATTCCCATATTGCCCAGAATCTTGGCAAATCTGGCAAGCGTTGCCAGCGCGACCTCGATCCGCTCCTCACGCAACATGCCATCATCACCCACCCCCTCGCCAAGCCGGCAGTTTGCGCGCTCATTGAACAGGGGAAAGGGATAGCGACCCTGCGATGCGTATATAACAAGGCGGATGGAGTTTGACCCAATGTCAATAATGGCCATCGGTGCAAGTTGCGGGGGATGTGAGTTTGCAATCTGCCGCGTGTCTGGAACAGGTGCCACTGTTGATTTCATTTGGTCTCTTTCGCAAGGCTACCGGCGCCCGACAGGCTTGGGTTGGCAATAAAATAATCATGCGCGGAAAAACTATCAGGACCCGTCTCTGGATGTCTATAACTACCATCAGGCATCAGAAACCAGCTGTTCCTCTCATCCTGCAAAAGTGCTGTCAGAATTTGATTGATCACCTGCTTGCGCACCGTTGGGTTTTCCAGCTGGACAAACATTTCCACCCGGCGCAGCAGATTGCGCGGCATCAGGTCGGCCGATGACATGAATACCGTGTTCTTCGACGACCCAAACCTGCCGCCGTTGGCAAAAGCATAGACGCGCCCATGTTCAAGATAGCGGCCCACGATCGATCGCACGGTTATGTTTTCTGACAGACCATCAATGCCGGGACGAAGGCAACAGATGCCCCGCGCAATGATCTCAATCCTCACTCCGGCGCACGAGGCTTCGTAGAGCTTGTCAATCAGGTTGCGATCAACAATTGCGTTGCATTTGATCCATATGCCGGATGGTTTACCCTCTCCGGCTGCTGCAATCTCTGCGTCGATCAGGCTGCTGAGCCGTGGCATTGACTGGTACGGGGAAATGAAACTTTTCTTGAGCTTTTCCGGATGCACATGGCTGGTCAGATATTTGAACACCTCATAGACATCACGACCCACATCCTTGTCACAGGTGAAATATGACAGATCGGTATAAACCTTTGCCGTGATCGGATGATAATTGCCAGTTCCCAGATGTGTGTAGGTGACGAGCCGCCCAGACTCCCGCCGGACAACGGCCGACATCTTGGCGTGAATCTTCAGATCGGTGAGCCCGTAAGCAATATGCACCCCGGCCCTTTCCAGATCGCGGGCCAGCAGAATATTGTTCTTTTCATCAAACCGCGCTTTCAGTTCAATGACGGCTGTAACGGATTTACCGCTCTCAGCCGCCTCAATCAATGTGCGGACAATCGGCGAGTTTGGTGTGGTGCGATACAGCGTCTGGCGAATGGCCAGCACATCCGGATCCCGCGCCGCCTGCTGCAGAAATCGAACGACAACCTCAAAACTCTCATAGGGATGATGAACGACGATATCCTTGTTGCGGATGGCAGCAAAGCAATCCCCGTCAAAATCACGGATTCGCTGGGGGAAACGGGGATTGAATGTGGGATAGAGCAGATGCTTTGGCATATAGCTGATCAGCTCGGCAAAATTGTTGAGCGACACCGGTCCATCCGCACCAAAACATCTGTCCTTTTCGATCGCCATCGCCTGACAGAGAAGATTGAGCGTTGAGGCAGACGCATCAGAGGTCAGGGTCAGCAGGACAACGCTGCCGCGTTTTCGCGCGCGAAGGGCTGTTTCGAATTCATTGATCAGGTCATTTGCCTCATCATCAATTTCAATTTCCGAGTCGCGTATGATGCTGAACACTGACGACGATTTCAGCACATGCTTTGTATAAATCTTGCCGATGCAGGCCTTGATCACCGCTTCCACAAGGACGAACCGCAGATTGTCACCCGGCAACTTTACAAAGCGGCCCAGATTTTCCGGCAGCAGAATCACACCATGGACAAGCTTTTTATTTGTGTCGGCAAGCTCGAACAGCATGCCCTTGCCCTGATTGTGGAAGAAGGGGAAAGGGTGCGCTGGGTCCAATGTCGTCGGCGTCAGCAATGGCAGAATATTGGTGACAAAATGCGTCTCCAGCCATTCCATATCCTCGCCATCGGTTGGCACTTCATCCAGAATCAGAATATTTTCTGCCTTGAAGGCGGCAATCAATGAGGCAAGCAGCCTGTTTTGCTTGGCCAGAAGCGCTGAGCTTCGCTGGTGAAGCAGCGAGAGGAGCGTATCAATTTCGGTATCATCAACCGGCACCCTGTGTACACCACGCTGCTGCAGCTGGCGCAAACCGGCGATCCGAACCATGAAAAACTCGTGCAGATTGTCCGCCGAAATCGAGACGAATCGCAATCGTTCGGCCAAGGGCAGCGACACATCCTCAGCAAGTGCAAGCACGCGCTCATTAAAGGCAAGCCAGCTTAACTCTCGATTGAAATAGCGATTGTCGCTGTTTGCCGGTGGCAGGATGGATTCGGTCAACCCTGAAAACATCATATCATTTGCCATAGCTTCCAATCCTCAACGCCACTCTCATGCGAACCTGGCATCTCCCTATGTCATTCATGCACGTGACAAAAAATCCAGCAATCAGAGATATCTGATTTGCAACCGCGTCGCCGCCTCATCTTTTGAATTTACACATTAATACGGAAATGTGTAACGGTTGTAACAAATCAACAATAAGCATGAAAATCTGCAGCGCGAAAATGACTGGCCGGGCATGGAAAAACCGGGTCAAATGCACATATTGAATCGTAGACAATGCGACTTATCCCGGTGGAGGATCAGAATATGCGGCTTTTACAGGACATGTTATCCAACCTGATGCGCGGCACCATGGGTTTGTCTGCCTTTGGTCGCAAGCATGTCTCCGACCTCAGTTCAGAGCCACAACAGGCGGTCAAGGCCGTGCTGTCGGCCACTGGAGAGGTATCCTCGCTCGTCTATGCGGAGAACCTGCTGAATTTGATTGAGGCGCTGGATGATGCAGAACTGGCGGCGTTGCTTGCACACCTTCTCGACACCCATGACATCAACGCGCCGGCTCTGGCCAAGGCAGCGACAAACTATGCCAACGCCCCGACGCATGGTGGCATTGAGATCATCGCAAATGCAGCCGAACCCGGATGGATGGAACTTTTCCGACGGCTGAATGCAACCACCAATGGAACCGTCCGTCTTGTCCATTTCCGGGAAAGGTTGCGTGACCTGATGCGCAATCATCCAGATTTCCGACGCATTGACTCGGGCCTTGTCCGGCTTCTGCGCAACTGGTTCAACCCCGGTTTTCTTGTTCTGGAACCAATCGACTGGTCGACCCCTGCAAATATCCTGGAAAAAATCATCGCCTATGAGGCGGTCCATGAAATCACTTCATGGGACGATTTGCGCGCGCGCCTCGCACCTGAGGATCGGCGCTGTTTCGCTTTCTTTCATCCTGCCATGCCCAATGAGCCGCTGATTTTCGTGGAGGTGGCACTGACCAAGGACATTCCCCAGCGCATTGACAATGTTCTGGCACTGAACCGCGATGCCGATGCCGCCAGTGCGGCAACGACCGCGGTCTTCTATTCCATTTCGAACTGCCAAAGCGGTTTGGCGGGCATTTCCTTTGGCAATTTTCTGATCAAGCGCGTGGCCGGTCAGCTGCGTCAGGAACTGCCGAACCTGTCGCGCTTTGTCACTTTGTCTCCGGTGCCCGGGTTGATGAAATGGATGAGCGCTGCCCACCCAGAACTGGCCGCAGAATTTACCGGGATGGATGATGATTTCTGGTCCGAGAAGGCCGGGGAATTGCAAACAGATTTCACCCGGGCCGCCCTGGAATATCTTACCGTGTCAGACCGGCCAGATGGGTTGCCGAACGACCCCGTGGCACGATTCCACCTTGGCAATGGCGCCTTTCTGGAACAGCTGAATTATGGCGGCGACCGGTCACCAAAAGCCGCGACGCAGGCCGGTGGGCTGATGGTGAACTATCGCTATGATCTGGATGTGGTGGAAAAGAACCATGAGGAATTCAACAAGACCAAGGCGGTGCCGCTCTCGTCCGGGGTCAAAGCCCTGATGAAATCGCTGTAACATCACCCACCCCGGTGCTTGAAACTGTCCCGCCGGAAACTGTAGAGCGCGGCAGGATCGACAGATATGTCAATGACCGCCGGCCTGCCGGAAGCAAGAGCCGCGCCAACAGCGTCACCAATCTGGTCCAGATGATCAACCTTGAAACCTGCCGCGCCATAAAGCTCGGCGGCCTTGTCAAAGGACGGGCTGGAGACATCTGCGCCAATATAGCGCCCATTGAAGAAATCTCTCTGATAGGCTTTCTCTGCCCCCCAGCATTGATTGTTCATCACGATGGTCACGGTGTTGATACCGTGATCTACCGCTGTGCTGAGCTCGGAAATGGTCATGCCAAAACCGCCATCCCCCATCATCGAGATGACCGGCCGTTCAGGATCTGCCAGTTTTACGCCAAGACCACAGGAGAAGGAAAAGCCGACAAGGCCAAAATCCAATGGCGTGAACAGCGATTTTGGGTGCCAGTAATTCATCGCGTCAGTGGCCTGCAGACACAAAGTCCCCGCATCCATGGTGAATGCTGCCTCGGCAGGCAACACATCACGCAATGTCTTGAACAGGCCGGACGGTTGGATCAGCGCCGTATCAAGCACCGCATCCGCATCACGCTGGGCGCGGTAGGCCGCGCGATCATCCTGAAACTGCGCTGTCCAGGCGTCAACGGCAGATCGCGCCTGCTGCACCGAAACGGCTTCGGCCAGCTGCAGGGCGGCGGTGGGAGCATCGGCCCAAATCCCAATCTCAATCGGAAAAAAACGACCAATGGCAGTTGGCTCCAGCTCTATCTGGATGATTTTGGCATCACGGTTGATATTGTCATAGGAATAGAAGGTCGAGTTGAAGCCAAGCCGCGTTCCCAGAGCCAGAATGACGTCAGCCTCACGGACCAGTCGTGATGCAACCGCATTGCCCCTCGGACCCATCTGGCCAGCATTCAGCGGATGACCATAGGAAATCGCATCACCATGACCCGGTGCCGCAACAAGTGGTGCATTGATCGCCGTGGCAAGCGCCAGCGCAGCATCCTCCCCGCCCGTATTCTTTATGCCACCTCCGACAACGATCACCGGCCGCGTCGCGCCACCCAGCAAAGCTGCGGCGGCGGCAATTTCAGAGGTGGCGCCTGCAGGCCGTGATGTTGTCCTGTATTGGTGCGGTTCCTGAAAATCTGGAGCGTCAATCTGCGCCGCCAACACGTCGCGCGGCAGATTCAGCTGTACCGGTCCCATACGAGGCGTCAGTGCAAGACGGAACGCCTCGCGGAAAAGTTCGGGAACACGCTCTGCACTTGGCGCTGTCCAGGTTTTCTTGGTGACCGGCGTAAACAGCGCCTGTTGGTCCACTTCCTGAAAGGCGTCGCGATATTGATGCTCGCTCGACAGCGCACCAGCAATCGACACCACTGGCGAGAAGGCCGCTTTCGCCTGGGCAAGACCGGTGACAAGATTGGTCGCCCCGGGACCATTCTGGCCAGCAAGAACAACGCCTGCACGGCCGGAGGCACGCGCATATCCATCAGCCATATGCGTTCCGGTCCGTTCATCATGGATGCCAATGAAATTGATGTCATCCGCATCATAAAGCGCATCAAACATTTCCATCGTGGCTGAGCCAATCAGGCCAAACACATGGTCCGTCTTTTCAACCTGCAGCGCCCTTACCGCTGCCTGTCCACCTGAGATCATGTTGTTAACAGTCTTGCCCATGAGATTTTTCCTTCGAGACATTGGCCGGGGAATGGTTGGGTTGGCAGTCGGGGGATAGCCCCTCAATAAACCGCAGAATTGATGCTGTGAACAGGTCAGGATTCTCAATGAGGCCCAGATGCTGCAGACGGGGAATGATCTCGACCTGCGCCCCGGTGATTTCACTGGCAATGGCATACGACATTGGCGGCGTGCTGCCGCTGTCATTCTCGCAGGTGACAACCAAAGCCGGATGTGTGATCGCCGGCTCCGGTCTGATCAATTCACGCACGCCATGCGCGAGAACAGCACGACAGGCGGCATAGCCTTGCGGATCATTCGCCAGAACCCAATCGCGGATAACCGCAACGACATCGGGGCGTTCAGTGAGGAAGGCTGGCGTGAACCAGCGCGCCAACGTCTCATCAATGGTGGCCCCCGGGCCGCCCCCTTCTGTGTCCGCGGCGCGTTTTTCAACAAGTGCCTGCGCCTCCGGCGATCGTTCATGGGGTGAGTTCAGGATCACCAGTGAGAGAACCCTGTCAGGGTGATCCATCGCAAACCGGCGGTTGATCATGCCGCCAAGTGAAAAGCCGACCAGATGGCATGCTCCGATGCCCAGCCTGTCAAGCAGGTGGCGCAGTTGGGTGCTGTACAGCGTCAAATCCGGTGTGCCAGATGGCAGATCAGACTCGCCATGTCCGGCAAGGTCATAGGCAAGAACATCGTGATGCTGGCTCAACGCCACAATCTGCCCAGCCCAGGTGGCCCGCGTCAGGCCAAGCCCATGGATAAGGACAATCACCCCGGCATCAGGCACCCCGGCATCGGCACTGCGGTCATGGGCGGGATGCCATGAATAGGCTGTCCCCTCACATTTGCCATCACTTTGCCCTGTCATCGCAGCCTCATCCATTCAGCTGACATCCCCTCAAATCCCCGCCTTCTCACTGAAAGGCAGGCATGACTTCCCTGCAGAACAGCTCCATTGAGCGTTTCTGTTCATCCATCCCAAGGCCCATCGACGCATAATAGATGAAGGCGTCTACCCCCAGCCTCTGGTAATCCTGTAATTTGGCGATCACCTGCTCGGGCGATCCAAACATCAAATTTTCCTCCAGCATGTCGGGATCAACCCGGACATTGCCCTCAAGCGCGGCAAAGGGGATCGGTTCGGGAAATCCGTTATCAACCCTGCCCCGTTTCATCATCAGATTGCCAAATTGCGCCAGCACATTGCGGATGGCAGCAATCGTGGCGCTGCGGTCGGCAGCATTTGCATAGACAGCCGTATGGCGCATCATGGCAAAAGTTCCTGCCCACCCATTGTCTGCCTTGGCGATGGCCTCATCAAGATTCCGGCGGTATGTCTCGGCCTCGGACATCGGCAGCGTCAGCGGCCAGCTCATGATGTTGCAGTCATTGGCGACTGCATAGTCAAAGGTAATGGGTGATCGTGCCGCAACCCAGAATGGCACTTCCTCTTGCACCGGTTTCGGACAGGATGTTGCCGCTGGAAACTGCCAGAACTCACCCTCATGCGCCACGTCGCCCTGCCAGAGCTGACGCACAAGCGGCAGCATCTCCTGCATGTAGCGATAGCTGTCCTTCTGGTCGAGGCCGGGGTGCATCCGGTCAAATTCGCGCTGATAGGCACCCGAGCCGAGACCGAATTCAAGACGTCCGCCGGAGATCAGATCCACCATCGCCGCCTCACCCGCGATATTGATCGGATGCCAGTAGGCAGCATTGGCAACACCAGATCCGAGACGAATGCTGTCAGTGTGGTCGGCCCACCAGGTGAGCAGTTGAAACGGGTTTGGCGCAATCGTCATTTCCAACGCATGATGTTCAGCTGCCCAGGCGATTTCAAACCCCGCGCGATCAGCCATCTGCACCATTTCCAGCGTATGTTTTTGCACCGCCATCATGTCGGTGGCGTCATTCATCCTCTCCAGATTGACCGCAAGGTGGAATTTCATGATCTGCCCTCCCTTACTGTCAGCGTGGTGCAAACTGGCTCGCCAACGGTGTGCTGGATGTATTCATCCACACAGTCTTTGGCCGCGTGTAATCATAGATTGCCTGAAAGCCGCTTTCACGCCCATAGCCCGATGTCTTGGTGCCACCAAATTCTGCGATGGGAGAAATGGCGCGATAGGTATTCACCCAAACAATACCGGCCCGCACCGCTTTGGCAACGCGCAGTGAACGGGCAGAGTCACGGGTGAAAATGCCGGCGGCCAACCCATGTCGGGTGTCATTTGCCAGCGCGATCACGTCTTCCTCGGTCTTGAACCTGATCACCGACAGCACCGGGCCAAACAGCTCGGTATCGACGATCCGCAGCGACTGGCTTGGACATTCGACGATGGTTGGCTCGAAGAAATAGCCGTCCAACCCGGCAACACGATTGCCACCGCACAGCAGCCTGCCACCCTCGCTCAGCGCATGCGCAACCTCGCTCTCAACCGTGGCAAGCTGGGCTGGCGTGCAGAGCGGCCCCATTTCGGTCGCCTCGGCGAGCGGATCACCGATCCGGATTTTGCTGACAATTTCCGTCATCCGCTGCAGGAACTCATCTGCGACAGCCTCCTGCAGATAGACCCGCGACCCAGCAACGCAGCTCTGCCCGGAGGCGGCGAAAATACCACCGATGGACCCGTTGACCGCACTCTCGATATCCGCATCCTCAAACACGATGAAAGGCGATTTTCCACCCAGTTCAAGCGACACCTCGGCAAAATTCTGCGCCGAATTCTGGATTACATGCTGCGCCGAAACAGGGCCACCGGTAAAGGAAATGCGGGCGACGAGAGGGTGTGAGGTCAACACCCTGCCACATGGGTCACCATGGCCGGTGACAATATTGACCACACCGTCTGGAATGCCAGCCTCGGCAATCAATCCTCCAAATTCGAGCATGGCCGCCGAGGCATGTTCCGATGCTTTCAATACAATCGTGTTGCCAGCGGCGAGCGCCGGCCCGATCTTGACAGCGCTCAAAAACAGCTGGGAATTCCATGGCACGACCGCCGCAATCACGCCCAGCGGCTCCCTGTCGGTAAAGACAAACATATCCGGCTTGTCGATTGGCAGCGTTTCACCGGAAACCTTGTCGGCGGCACCGGCATAGAAATGCAGATATTCAGCAATGTATTTTGCCTGCCACCGCGTTTCTTTCAGCATCTTACCCGTATCGGTGGTTTCCACCTCACCAAGCGTCTGGGAATGCGCGGCAAGCAAATCTCCCAATCTGCGCAGACAATGGCCGCGCTCAGTGGCGGTCATCCTGCCCCATGGACCGTTGTAAAGCGCGGCATGTGCCGCCCTGACGGCGCCGTCAACATCCTCAGCCGTCGCTTCGGGAACGCGGGACCACACCGCACCCGTCGCCGGATTGACACTGTCGAACAACCCGCCGTCCGCCGCCTGTGACCATTGGCCATTGATCAGCATTGAATAAGTCCTGATGCCGGCGGCATCGACCGTTGAAATGCCCTTGGCATTATTGTCTGTCATGTTTGTCTCCCCAGACGATTGATTTGAGATTACAGTAGATTTCATATTTGAAAATCAAAATTTTCTTCATATAATATTCTAGAAATTCGAATTTACTTTGGCGAAAGGATGAGTGTGGATGAATCTGGTTGCCCTGCAGACCTTCCTTGCGATCGTCAGAACCGGGTCGCTTGTGCGGGCGTCAACCGCGATGAATGTGACCCAGTCAACTGTGACATCACGCCTGCAGACCCTTGAGGCCGAGCTTGGCCAGACACTCGTCCTACGGCAGAAAAATGGCGCGACCCTCACCGCCGCTGGAATCAAGCTCCGGCGCTATGCCGAGGCAATGACTCAACTCTGGCTCCAGGCAAAACAGGAAACGTCGCTGCCACCTGGAATCGACGCCATCTGCAATATCGGCGTACATGCAGATTTATGGGCGGGGTATGGGACCCTGTTCTTCGAGTCATTGCGCCGGACCCGCCCCTCGATTGCTCTGTCCGTCTGGCAGGGCGATGACGGCCGCATCACCCAATGGCTGGCCAACGGGCTTGTTGATGTTGCCTTCACCTTCGCCCCTCCGCCGGGACAGGCCGGCCAGATGCTCCACACCCTCAGCGCTGACCGGCTGTGTCTTGTCGGCACCGAGCCAGACCGCCCGATCCGGCATGATCCCGGTTACATCTATGTCGAGGCCGGTCCGGATTTTGAGCGCGAGCATACCGCCGCCTATGCAGATGCCGACACCGCGAAGATCAGCTTCAACAATGCCAGCTGGGCACTTGCCCATCTGCGCCAGCATGGAGGATCAGCCTATCTGCCACACCGCCTCGTTGCGCCGGAAATTGACGGCAGGAGCCTGTTTGCCCTTGACGGCGCACCCGATTTCCAGCGGCCCTGTTTCATGGTCGTCCGCGACAGCACAAACGCCTACGCCAATGATATCACAGCGTTTCTGAATGGCCTTGAATAACGGCTGTCTAGCTGTCCTTCCATATGGCTGGACGTTTCTCGATGAATGCATTGATGCCCTCCTCGGCATCATTGGCCAGCATGTTGTTGACCATGATTTCAGCGGCGAAATCATACGCTTCGGGCAGGGTCATTTCCGCCTGACGATAAAAGGTCGGCTTGCCATAGGCGAGGGTTGCCGTTGATTTCGCGGCAATCCTGCGGGCAAGTTCCATCACCTCGCCAGTGAGGTCCGGAAGCGCCACACAGCGGTTGAGCAAACCGATCTCGACCGCTTTGGGGGCCGGACACATATCGCCCGTCAACAGCATTTCCATCGCGTGTTTGGCGGTAACATTGCGCGACAGCGCCACCATCGGCGTTGAACAGAACAGACCGATATTCACACCCGGCGTTGCAAATTGTGCCGTGTCGGCGGCAATCGCAAGATCGCAGCTTGCCACCAGCTGACAGCCGGCAGCGGTGGCTGTTCCCGCCACCTCGGCGATCACCGGCTTTGGATGCGCGGGGATTGACTGCATGACAGCCGAACAGCTTTTCAGAACGCGGCTGAAATAGGCCCGGCCCCTGTCGCCAGCATTGTCCGGGTCAGTGCGCGCGGCCGTCATCTCCTTCAGATTATGGCCGGCACAGAATACCGGGCCGTTGGCGGCCAGAACAATCACCCGAACCGCGGGATTGTCGCGTGCCGCCGCCAATGTGCCGGCAAGCGCGGCCAGCATCGCCTCCGAAAGGGAGTTGCGCGTTGCCGGATCATTCAGCGTCAGGCGCAGGACACCGTCACTGTCACAAACCTCCTCAATCAACTGTGGGTGCTGCATATCACCATGGGCCATCAAGCGCTCCTTCAATTTTCAGATCAGGCCGGATGCCCGTGGCCATAATGCCATGGACAGACCCCGATCATGTAATCATCACGGATCGGGCGGATCAACTCCCAATCCCGATTGCCACAATCAGATCAGGCCCCGGACATGAGGCGATCATGGCTGGGACAGGCGCGTCAAACAGCGCCGAGCCAGCTGGCACGGCGTTCAGATCGGTTGGAATTTGCAGGGAAGAGGCGGTCATTGAAATGTCCTTTGTCAGTTCTGAAAGGACCGGGACATTAAAAACAACTCCCCATGAAAGTCAAGAACAAAAAGTGAACATCGACAGATTTTCTGGTTTTGGCACCGTGATGTTCCGGCATTCCGCAAGGAAACATGGCGCATGCAGACACCGGTGCCGCAAAGCGGACCAGCCAAAAGACCAAATCCGCCATGATGTGGCAGCTTTGAAACATTTTCTTTCCAGAACTGTGACAGGTTGGTTGATTGAAACATTCGTACCTATATGAATACTTCAGGTCCTGTCCCGCAGACTGCCGGACAGCAACTTACCCCAGTGAAAGTTAAATCGGATGAACTCAGTACCAGCCTCACCAAAGCCGACTTCCAAGATCGCATCCGCAGGATTCGGCACCCAGATCCGCCGGTCACCCTTCTTCGCGGCAACTGAGAAATGGGGCGCTGCGGGCTATTCAGTCTATAACCACATGTATATCCCGCGCGATTTTGGCGACCCGGTGGAAAATTTCTGGAACCTGACAAGGACCGCCATCCTGTGCGATGTCGCGGTTGAGCGGCAGGTTGAAGTCACCGGCCCTGATGCTGCGCGTTTCGTTCAATATATGACGCCGCGCAATCTGACGAACATGGCCGTTGGTCAGGCCAAATATATCCTGATCACCGATCAGCATGGCGGCATCATCAATGATCCGGTTCTGCTGAAACTGGCTGACGATCATTTCTGGATTTCCAT
This sequence comes from Alphaproteobacteria bacterium, assembly GCA_038107835.1. Classification (GTDB taxonomy): domain Bacteria; phylum Pseudomonadota; class Alphaproteobacteria; order Puniceispirillales; family Puniceispirillaceae; genus MED-G116. The sequence continues at coordinate 62,809 of JAYNHH010000001.1, read as the reverse complement.
CGGTGACAGCGACGTCCTGCTCTGGGCAAGGGGGCTTGCCGCCAATGCCGGAATGGATGTGGCAATCCGTGAACCTGATGTCTCGCCCCTGCAGCTTCAGGGACCACATTCACGTGAAATCATCCGCCAGCTATTCGGTGATGCCATCGCTGAATTGAAATATTACTGGTTTGCCGAAACCGAGCTGGATGGCATCCCCCTTGTGGTGTCACGCACGGGCTGGTCCAGCGAACTCGGCTATGAGATCTTTCTGCGCGACGGATCACGCGGCACGGAGCTGTGGGAAATCATCATGACAGCCGGGGCCGATTATGATCTGCGCCCAGGCCACACCTCATCAATCCGCAGGATCGAGGGTGGTATGCTGTCCTATCACGCCGACATGGATATCGAGACAAATCCGTTCGAACTGCGCCTTGACCGGCTCGTCGATCTCGAGATGGACGCGGATTTCGTTGGCAAGGCCGCGCTGCGCCAGATCAAGGCCGAGGGCATTGGCCGCATCCAGATCGGCATTGTGATCGAGGGAGATCCGCTGACATCGCCGAACAATGAATTCTGGCCACTGTCCGTCGATGGACGGCAGGTCGGCAAGGTGACATCGGCAATCCACTCACCACGGCTCGAAAAGAACATCGCGCTCTGCATGATCGAGACCGGGGTGAGTGACATCGGCCAGCAGGTTGAGGTGATGATGTCCGATCAGGACCAGCAGCGCCGGGCGACCATCGTTCCGATCCCGTTCCATGACCCCAAGAAATCCATTGCGGCCGGGTAGATCAAAATCATGTCCAGCACCGCATCATCACCCCTGCCACCAATCATGGTTGCCCCCAACGGCGCCCGCAAGGTAAAGGCCGACCACCCGCAGGTGCCGCTTGATGCCGGCGAGATCGCCGCTGTTGCGCGTGACTGCGCCGATGCCGGAGCCGGCGCGATCCATTATCATGTGCGTGACGCCGATGGTGGTCACATTCTTGATGCGGGGCTGTATCATGAGGCGATTGCCGAACTGCAGCGCGCCGTGCCAGAGATGCATCTGCAGATGACCACGGAAACTGTCGGCAAATACCAACCGGGCGACATGCGCGACATTGTTCGGGCTGTGGTCCCGCAGGGGGCATCCGTTGGCGTTCGGGAAATGATCCCGGATGGCGTGCCAAAGCCAGAAGATATTGCGTTCTACAACTGGACATTGGAAGCCGGAATCCAGCTTCAACATATATGCTACGGCCCAGAGGATGTTGCTTTGCTGGCAAAATTGCTGGATGTGACAGAACTCGAAAGACAGGGCATCTGGTGTCTGTTTGTCATCGGCCACTACACCGGGCGGATCAGCTACCCCGGGTTATTGCCTCCCTTTCTGGCAGAGTTGAAACAGGCCGGCATCGACAGCGACTGGGCCATCTGCGCCTTTGCAACCGAAGAGGCCGCGTGTCTGAGGGCAGCGATCGCCGCGGGCGGCAAGGTGCGGGTTGGCTTTGAAAATTCGGTCTATATGGCAGATGGCAGCATTGCCAGCGACAATGCGGCGCGGGTGCGTGAGGCGGCCAGCTTCATGGCCGGGGTCTAATCACCCGTCTGCCCCTGCTATACCAGCCTCACCTGTCCGCCCGCCACCATCCGGTCTTGTCTGTTTGCTGATGGCACCATAGACTTTCAGGCACGCAAGGAGGCGCATGGCATGCCGGTCTCATCCTATCCAATGCTGTGCAGGCGCTGTGGCAGCAACGGCTTTGTCGGCGGCGAGGACCCACCCACATCATGTCCGCATTGCCATGGTGAGGATGTGCGGTGGCATGCGGAGCTGTTTGACCTGTGCATTGCCCATGTCGATTGTGACGCCTTTTATGCCTCGGTGGAAAAACGCGACAATCCGCAGCTGGCCGACAGGCCGGTGATTGTTGGCGGGCGGGAACGCGGTGTTGTTGCCGCTGCCTGTTACCTTGCGCGCCAATATGGCGTGCGCTCGGCAATGCCGACCTGGACTGCGCTGAAACGGTGTCCTGACGCCATCGTGATCAGACCACGGATGGCGCATTACGTGAAAATCAGCCGGCAGATTCGACAGAAAATGCTGGAATTGACACCGCTCGTCCAGCCGATCTCGATTGACGAGGCCTTTCTCGACCTCGCCGGAACCGAGGCGCTGCATGGATGCAGCCCGGCGGTGGCTCTGGTTCGCATGCAGACACAGATTCGCGAAGAGATCGGCATTACCGTTTCCATCGGGCTTGCGCCAACCAAATCGCTGGCGAAAATGGTGTCGGACAGGGACAAGCCCGACGGTTTTTTTGCCGTTGGCCAGCTCGAGGCCAAAAGCTGGCTCGCGCCGCAACCCGTATCCGTGCTGTTCGGTCTGGGCAAGTCAGCGGCAGGCCGGCTGAATGCGGCCGGATACGGCACCTGCGGTGATCTTGTCGAGGCCGACATCAGACAGCTCACCGCCATTCTTGGCAAGCAGGCAAAGCAGATTCAAGATCTCGCCACCGGGATAGACACCCGTCCGGTAACAACCGAAAGGATTGCCAAGAGCATTTCCAGCGAAACCACCTTTCATGCTGATCTTGGCACATTTTCCGATCTCGAGGCTGAGCTCGAGGTACTCTGCCTGAAGGTCTCGGCGCGGCTGAAAAATGCAGCCATTGCCGGCGGGCGGATCACGCTCAAGCTGAAGCGTCCAGATCACCAGATCCTGACGCGCAGCCAGACCCTGCAGAGCCGAACTGACAAGGCGCATCTGCTGTTTGCCGCGGCGCGCAAACTGCTGCTTTCCGAAGTCAAGCCCGGGCGGTCATTCCGGCTGATCGGTTTTGGCGTGGACCAGCTGGGCGCGCCGGATGCACCATCCCTTCTGGACATTGAGGGTGGGTTCAGCGACAGGCAGAACAAGCTCGAGGCGGCGATGGATCAGGTGCAGCAGAAACTGGGTGAAAATGCCCTGCAAACAGGCCGCATGTTTCAGCGCCACCGGAAACTGCGGCGTGGAAAATCACCCAAAATTGACTGATCCCCCCTACAGGGGCAAGCCGACATAATTTTCAGCCACCATCTGCCGCCCAACCTCAGAGGTGGTGACATAGGCAAGCTCGGCCTCTTTCATCTTCTGCTCGAATCTGTCATCTGAAAACCGGTGCGTCAGATTGGTCAACCACCAGGAGAACCGCTCGGTTTTCCATACCCTGTCGAGGGCGACCTTCGAATAATGGGGCAATGCCGCACTGTCATGATCGGCAAAAAAGGCGCGCATTGCCCGATGCAGGTAGTAGATGTCCGAGGCCGCAAGATTGAGCCCCTTGGCCCCGGTGGGCGGCACCACATGCGCCGCATCACCAGCCAGAAGCAGTCGCCCGAAACACATTGGTTCAGCGACAAAACTGCGCAGCGGCGCAATGCTTTTTTCCAGCGATGGCCCCGTTTCCAGCGTTTCGGCCATCGCTGGCGGCAGGCGTCGGCGCAGTTCATCCCAGAACGCCTCATCACTCCAGTTCTCGACCCTGTCATCGGCAGGGCATTGAATGTAATAGCGGCTGCGTGTCATCGAGCGCATTGAACATAGCGCGAAGCCACGGTCTGTATTTGCATAGACGACCTCGCTGGCGACAGGCACAGTATCCGCCAGAACGCCAAGCCAGCCAAAGGGGTAGAGCTTTTCATAGGTGGTAATCGCCGCTTCGGGTACCGCGGCGCGACTTGCGCCGTGATAGCCATCACACCCGGCGATCAGATCGCAATCGATCCGGTGTTCAATGCCGTCCCTGCGATAGGTGACATGGGGGCTGTCGGTGTCGAAATCAAACAGCTCGACAGCATCCGCCTGATAGATGGCTTGCTGGCCCGCAGCCTCGCGCGCATCACACAGATCGCGGGTGACCTCAGTCTGGCCATAGGCAGTGACGACCTTGCCACCGGTATGGCGCGACAGCTCAATGGCCACAGATTGATGGTCAAAGGCCAGCTGCACGGCATGATGCGGGATGCCCTCCCTGGCCACTCTGTCGCCCGCCTCGGCAGATTTCAGGAGATCGACCGTTGTCTGTTCAAGAATGCCAGCGCGAATGCGGGAAAGCACATGCTCACGCGTCTGGCGTTCGAGCAGGACATTGTCGATGCCAGAAAGGTCCAGCAGCCGGCCCAGCAGCAAGCCAGCCGGTCCCGCGCCAATAATCACAACCTGGGTCCGCATGACAGCTTACCTCACAAAACCCGACGACACTCGCATCACGTCCATTCATCAAAAAGGGCAACACCGCCCGATGTTGCCCTGAATTTCGCCACATGGGCAATGAGCCTTTACGGATGTTATCCAGCCATCACCTCTGATTTGATGGCCTCTGCCTCATAGTTGAAAATATACACACCGGCATAGGTGTCTTCCTTGTAGACAAAGGTCTGTTTGAGATCCTGAAACACCTCATTCGCCTTGATCTCAAACAGTTTGAGGTCATCGCCCGTTTCAAATTTTGTCTGAATTGACAGGCTTCCGCATTTGCCAATGGAAATGTTCAGCGAGCGCATATTGTTGGCAACGATCAATTTGCCAAAGGCATCCGAGATGAAGGACGCGGCCACTTTGGCCTCGGCAACACCATTGAACTTGAAGTTAAAGATTTTCGCATACATGGCTATTCAATCTCCGCAAACATTTCGTCCAGCAAGGATTCGGCCTCACCACCATCCATCTTGATCCGCTTGACCGCCTTCTGCTGCAAATTCATATCGAACTGCAATTTGCGACCAGCCTCGCTCATCACCACCTCACCCGTCTCATCAACTTCCGCGAGGCCGACATTGATGATGCCGGCAGCGCTGTCCTCGGGGATCCGCATTTCCGAGCAAAGCGAGACATACATCTTGAAATCTCCAAGCCCCAGCCGTGGATCAGCTTTCTGGAAATGCGAGAGGGCCTCAAGCATCCGCTGCGAGGTCAATTCCTTTTGCTGGATCTGCAGATCAAGCATGTGTGCGATACTTCGGGTGATTTTCTTGACCTGCCCGACCTGGTCATCACTCAGGCCCTTTGGTCCCGACATATTGAGCATGCACAGCGTTCCAAGGGCAAAATTCTCACTATTGATCACCGGAAAACCAGCATAACCCGGACCAACCTCAAGACCGGCGAGATTGGGATGTACTTTCCATACAGGATCCTGACACATGTCGGGCATGATCAATGGCTCGGTATCAAGCAGCACATAGGAACACACATTCCATTCCGAACGTTCGGATTTGGTGCCGGGAACGAAATCATCACTGCCGGCTTCGGCAATGGAGCACTTCATTTCACCGTCATAGAGGCTGAAACTGGCGGTTTCAAAGCCGGTGATGTCCTTGGCCAGATCACAGTAAATCTGGAACAGATCGGGGTTTGGCGCGTCAATCAGACCCGTTTTGACAACCGTCTGGGCTCTCAGATCCTCATTCGCGGGGCGCGGGGCAAGTCCCATATTCATAATCATACCTCCTACAACAACAAACCACCCGGTGCGGGGGGAACCAAATATGCGAGGTAGTCACAGCAGGGCCGAACTTAAATCAGGCGCTGCGCGTTCAGTTTGAAGAAAAATGCGACGAAGTCAAATGGGATTCTGCGAAAAATCGCATGGCCCTTCCGGCGTCACATACCCGGAGGCACAAAACTTACGGCATCGCGCATCACCGGCGAAAGACCACAGGAAACCAGTCATCACGCAGTCTTTGCCCCGGCACCATCCCATGCCCCGGAAACGGGGGTGAGGTTCGGCCTGGCCGCTCAACATAGCGGGCATCATCACCAACAAACCGCACCGAAAAGGCGCGGCGGCGCTCTGCACTGTCATTGCCGCGGGCGCCATGCAGAACCCGGAAATCAAATGCCACCGCATCACCCGGTTGCATGGTCCATTCGCGGATGTCCATCGCCTCTGCGTCGGGGTCGGGAACCGGCATGTAGCTGTCCTCATCCGGATAGAACTGATCCTCAGCCAACCAGCGCACCGGCAACACCGGGCGCTCCCACAGATGCGAGCCGGCGACACAGCGCAGCGAGGCATCACTGACAGGATCAACCGGTGACCAGAAACTCACCGTCTGTCGGCCCTCGACGAAATAATAGGGGCTGTCCTGGTGCCATGGCGTTGGCTTCGATGTTCCCGGTTCCTTCACCAGTACATGATCATGAAAAATCTGTACAGTCCGCGACCCCATCAGATCAGCCGCGACCTCCGCAGCAGGCGACAGATGGATCACATCCCGGAACTGGTCGATACGTTGCCAGTTGCAGTAATCATCAAAGAACCGCCCCGATTCACCCGGTTTCAAATTTTCTGCTGCATAGGGGCCGGGGGACCGCATATTCGCCTCGATGCCATCGCGGACAAGATCGATATATCCGGCAAAAAGGCCCTTGATCAGCACGACGCCATCGCGCTGATAATCCTCGATATGGCGGGCGGTAATAAGTGAATGCATGATCCTTGCACCTGAGCGTCTAAGGGGTTGGGACTATGGCGAAACGCAGCGTCAATCTTGTCCAACATCTGGCCAAACATCAAGAGACAGACCGTTATGGCGCAAATAGATTGTCCAAATCGGAATTGATGCCTAACATTTTTCCCAACATAACCTGCCCCCGGACCCCCTGTGATGAGCTTGTTTGCCATAATGATGGTATCCATCGGCGCGTTTGCTGGCGGCCTTGTCAATGGTCTGGCCGGGTTTGGCACCGGCCTGTTTGCCCTTGGCTGGTGGCTTGCGGCGATGCCGGTCAATGATGCTGTCTCGCTGGTGATCATCATGTCGATCTTCAGCGGTGTCCAGGGATTGTTCATCGTCCGGTTTTCACTGAACGCACCCGACCTTGGCCGGTTTCTGGTACCCGCACTTCTTGGCATTGGCGTCGGATTTGCCGTTCTTGACTGGGTAAATGTTCTTTTCCTCAAGATGATTGTCGCCGCGCTTCTGGTGCTGTTTGGACTGTATTTCACCATCTGGAGACACATCCCAAAATTGCGCCGGCGCCATTTGCTGGGCGATATCTCAGCCGGGTTCGCCGGGGGCGCTCTGGGGGCGGTCGCCGGGCTGTCTGGCGCCCTGCCAACAATGTGGTGCGCCCTGCATGACTGGCCCAAAAGCAGACAGCGCGCCGTTATCCAGCCCTTCAATCTGCTGATCCACATCATTGTGGCGGCATTGATGATTTGGCAGAACCGCATGAGCGCCGACATTCTCTGGCTCGCCCTGCTGGCGATTCCCACCTCGATCATCGGAACGCAGGTGGGACTCCTGGCCTTCCGCAAACTGCCTGAACCGATTTTTCACCAAACCCTGATCTGGCTCATTCTTTTGTCCGGCATCGCCCTTGTCCTTCGCGAGATGGCTGCTATCGTCTTTCAGGCGTGATTGGTAAAACCGGGTCCGAGGCATGTGGGACCAGACCCTGGCTGGTCCGTGATGATAAAGGGATAGAGCGTTGATATGAGCGAGACACCACTTGGAAGCCGGGATGACATTCACGCTGCAGGCGGCACTGGCGGCACAACGAGCTCTCCCAACAGCTTTCCCGTCCCGGCCCATGAATTGGGCGAGGTTACGATCTCACCCACGGGCTCTTTCGAGGCGGGCAGCTATCAGACCTTTACGCTGACCTATACCGCCGGCAAGTTCGGGATCGACGATTCCGGGTCGCTGCGCGTCTGTTTCCGTTTTGCCAGTGACCAGACACGGCCACAATTCGAAGATCCAGCGGGGCCGAACTACACCACCGTCACCGCATCGAACAATGCCGTTCTGACCCATCATTACGATCCAAAGGGCAATGTGCGCCCTTGGGATAGAACGTTATATGTCAAGGTGGTGCGCGGGTTCCTCAAACAGGGCGACCAGATCAGCATCACTTTTGGCGACCGGTCAGGCGGATCGCCGGGGATGCGGCTTCAGACATTCTGTGAGGAAAGCTATGAATTTCACACATTGATCGATCCGATCGCAACCTATTGCTATCAACCCGTCCCCACACAGCCAACGATCAAAATTGTTCCTGGCGCACCACAGCGATATATCGCAATTGGCCCGACAATCCGGGCCGTTGGCGAGAATTTCTCGGTCAAATTCAAAGGTGAGGACAAATGGGGCAACCCCTCTGATCAATGCGACGTGACATTTCATCCGAGGGCCAGTCTGCCGCTTGCGGGATTGCCAGAAACAATGTGCCTGAAAAACGGTGAATTCGCCAGCAGCATCGACAATCTGGTGGCGCAGGAAGCAGGTGATCTGGCCATCGATTTTCACGATGACAGCGGCGCCCTGGTTTTCTCCACCAACCCAATCCGGATTGAGGAAAATCCGATATCGCGGCATTTCTGGGGTGACATTCATGGCCAGTCAGAAGAGACCATCGGCACCGGTTCTGCCGAGGAATATTTCAGATTTGCCCGCGACCGTGCCTTTGTCGATGTGACCGGGCATCAGGGAAATGATTTCCAGATCACCACGGATTTCTGGCGGCATCTCGATGAATTATGCGCCAGATTTAACAGGGACGGTGAATTCGTGACCATCCCGGGCTATGAATGGTCGGGCAATACCGGCCTTGGAGGCGACCGGAATGTCTATTTTGCCTCGGAGGGCAGAACCATTCGCCGGTCATCGCATGCACTTGTCAGCGACCATTCAGACATCGACACCGACTGCAACTCCGCAACGGAACTGTTTGCCGCCTTCGCCGAAAATGACGAAACCGACGTTGTTGTCTACGCGCATTGTGGCGGCAGATACGCCGATATCGAGCTTGCCCATGATGGCCGTTTCGAGAAATCCATGGAAATCCATTCAAGTTGGGGCACCTTCGAATGGCTTGTCGAGGATGCGTTCCGGCTTGGTTACCGCGTCGGGATTGTGGCCAATTCTGATGGCCATAAGGGCCGACCCGGTGCCAGTTACCCCGGTGCGGCGCTGTTTGGTGCCGTGGGTGGGCTTACCTGTTTTCTGACCAACACGCTTACCCGTGACGGCATTCTTGACTGCATTCGCAAACGCCACCATTACGCGACAACAGGCGGCGAGCATGGACGCCCCCTGATCACTGTCACGGCGCATTTCTCCCGGGATGGAACGCTGTATCATGATGACCCCCGCCACGGCCGTGACGATGGATATGCGACACGCCTGGCCCAGATGGGAGATATTGTTCATCTGCCGGAAGGTGATGCCTCGCTCGCAGTTGACATCCGGACAAGCACACCCATCGAGAGAGTCGATATTTTCAACGGGCTTGACCGCGTTGAAACGATCCGGCCTTTCAAGACGGAAGAGCTTGGCAGCCGTATCCGCGTGATCTGGGAAGGCGCGGAATATCGGGGCCGCTTCCGCCAGGTGATCTGGGACGGGTCGGCCTTTCTGTCGGACAATGAGGTGATATCGGCCAAGGCGATCAATTTCTTCAACAAGGACAAAACCCTCAACCAGCCCAGTGCAACCGAGCTGAACTGGCGGGCACTGACAACCGGCAATATCGGCGGGATCGAGGTGACGCTTGCCGACCCCTATAGCGGTACCCTGAAACTTGAAACACCCCTCATCAAGGCTGGCATCCCGCTGGAGGATATCGGCTATGAGGATGAGATTTTCGATAATAGTGGCAATCTACCGCGCTACCTGAAACTGTTTCGCCTGCCGGATAGAAATCCGCACAAGGCTCTCACATTCACCCGGCAGATCAATCTGAAGCCAGCTGGCGACAATCCGATTTTCATTCGCCTGACGCAGGAAGATGGGACCTTGTGCTGGAGCAGCCCCATCTACCTCTATCGCTAGGCGATGCTTTTCTGTCAGAAATGTAACATCGGGTGATAAATTGATGCCAAAACATGCTGAAACAGGTGAATTCACCTTGTTTTTGGCGTGGCTGCACTAGCCGTCAATGGGCGTATGTACTATAACTCCAGCAATGGTTTAGGGAGTGCCACCCGTGATCCTCAGGGGGTGGCAATGCCGCTTCAGGGTGCGCTTTAGCGGATGTTTGCTGTCTGGTCGCTGTCTGGTCTGTGACCATATCAACTGTTTCAGCCCCGGTGCATCCATGCGATCAACCATTGGGCTCAATGGTCCAGGCGACAACAGATTGTTTGAATGGCCATCAACGAAGATAACAGGACAGAATCAAAATGTCGGCGTCTCTCCCCCCAACAGCATCCCTGCCACCCAGTGACTATGTCATTATCGGTGGAACAGGGGATCTGTCACTTCGCAAGATTTTTCCCGCCTTTTTCTGGCGCTACCTTGATGGCCAGCTCACCGATGAGTACCGGCTTTTTGCAACGTCGCGCGCCACGCTGAGTGTGGCGGAGTTCGCGGAGAAATTGCGGCCTTTTTGCGAGAGCGCCTTTGTCGATGGGCATGCGACAGCGGACAAATGGGAGTCGTTCCTGAAGATCATCCAGATCGTGAATCTGGATCTGTCAACTGGTGATGGCGCCGCGTCACTAGCAGAACAGATTGCCAGAAAGCAGTCTGCGGACCGGCCAACAATCTATTATCTGGCGATCGCGCCAAGCCTGTTTGGATCGGCTGTGCTGATGCTGAAGGCGGCCGGGCTGGCAACCGAACAGGCGCGGCTTGTCGTGGAGAAACCGCTTGGCAACAGCGGCGAGTCATCACAAAAAATCAATGATGAACTGGCGACGGTCTTTGCCGAACATCAGATCTACCGGATTGACCATTATCTCGGCAAGGAAACCGTTCAAAATCTGATGGCGCTTCGTTTTGCCAATGTGATTTTCGAATCGCTCTGGGATAACAGCCATGTTGATCATGTGCAGATCACCGTGGCGGAGACCGTCGGCGTTGGTGGCCGCGCATCCTATTACGATCAATATGGAGCGATCCGCGACATGGTGCAGAACCATCTGCTGCAGCTTGTCTGTCTTGTCGCAATGGAGCCGCCGGCCCAGTTCAACGCCAATCAGGTCCGTGATGAGAAACTGCGTGTCCTGCGCGCCCTGCGCCCCCTTGAGGCGGATGCGCTGGTGCTTGGCCAATATGAGGATTACACAGACGAGCTGGGCACCTCGTCAACCACGGAAACCTTTGTTGCGATGAAGCTGGCGATTGATAACTGGCGCTGGGCAGGCGTGCCATTCTATATCAGGACGGGCAAGAAGCTGCGCCAGCGCGCCTCTGAAATCATCATCACCTTCAAGGACCGGCCGCATGATATCTTTTCCAATTCCCGGGATGGTACAATTCTGGGACAGCCGAACCGCCTGATCATCAGGCTGCAGCCAAGTGAGGGTCTGCGTCTGCAGATGACGTCAAAGCAACCCGGCCCCGGTGGCATGCGGCTGTTCCCATCAGACCTCAATCTGAGCTTTGACGAAACCTTCGAGGAACGTCTGCCCGACGCCTATGAACGGCTTTTGATGGACACCGCGCGTGGCAATCAGACCCTGTTCATGCGGGTCGATGAGGTGCTTGCCGCCTGGGAGTTCATTGACCCGATTCTGGCGCTGGCAAAAACCCGGACACCTGTGTCATACAAGCCAGGTTCAATGGGGCCGACGGATGATTTGCTCCAGGCTGATGGTCGCTCCTGGATCGACCCGCATGAGGATTGGTAGAGATGATCGCTGATCAAATTGCCCGCCAGCTGGCACACGCCATTGCAACAAAGGGGCAGGCAAGTCTTGTCGTTTGTGGCGGGTCCAGCCCGATCAGCATTTTCGCAGCTCTGACAGCCGGCGCGCATGAGGGCATCGTGGATTGGTCGCATGTGACGATCACCCTTGTTGATGACAGGCTGGTTCCTGCCGATCATCAACATAGCAATCAGAAATTGCTGCATGACCATCTGTTGTGTGGCGCCGTGGCGGCGGCAACCTTCATTCCGCTGGCAATCGACAATGCGGCGGACAATATCGGACGGCCATTCGATGTCATGCTGCTTGGCATGGGTGTTGACGGTCATTTTGCCTCGCTGTTTCCCGATATGGTGGGCGAGACGTCACTGCAGGTCGACGCCCCCCCGATGATTTTGGAAACCGGGCCGAAGGGATCTCCATCGCTGCCGCGTGTCTCGATGAATCTTGCCATGATCCTGCAATCAAAGCTGTTGATCCTGCTGGTGAATGGCAGCGAGAAGCAGGCGGTTCTCGAGGCTGCCAGAACCGACCCGGGGCTTCCGGTTCACGCGCTGTTGAAACAGGATGTAACGCCCCTGGAAATCATCACGGATTGACGCGGAACAGACACCGCAATCAGGGCCATCAAAGCCCAAAGAGGACGAAAAGACATGGCCAAGCCAAATGACCGTATTCTGGAGATCCAAGACCGGGTTCGCACGCGCAGTCAGGACAGCCGACGCCGCTATCTTGACGATATCGCGGCGATGACCGACTCCCCTGATTCCGACAGGCGTCAGGTATCATGCTCCAATATGGCCCACGCTGCCGCTGGCGCTGGCGCAGACCAGAATGATGTTCTGGGCGCCGGTGCCGAGCTGAAACCCAATGTCGGCATCATCACCGCCTATAATGACATGCTGTCGGCCCATCAGCCTTTCGAGACCTATCCCCAGATCATCAAGGCAGCCGCACGTGAAGTGGGCGCTACGGCCCAGGTTGCCGGCGGTGTGCCAGCAATGTGTGACGGTGTCACACAGGGCAGACCGGGAATGGAACTGTCACTGATGAGCCGGGACGTCATCGCCATGGCGACCGCTGTCGGTCTGTCGCATGGGGTGTATGACGCTGCAATTTGCCTCGGTGTCTGCGACAAGATTGTTCCGGGGCTGGTCATAGGCGCCCTGTCCTTTGGTCATTTGCCTGTTGTTTTTGCCCCAGCCGGACCAATGTCGACAGGCATTCCAAATGCGGAAAAGGCCGCGGTGCGCAAGGCCTTTGCCAGAGGCGAGGCAAGCCGGGACGAATTGCTGACGTCAGAGGTGGCCGCCTATCACGGTCCGGGAACCTGTACCTTTTACGGCACAGCAAATTCAAACCAGATGTTGATGGAGGTCATGGGGCTGCATCTGCCAGGTGCCGCCTTTGTCCATCCACATGATGATTTACGGCACGCGCTCACCGTTGCCGCAACCCAGCGTGTCGTTGAGCTGTCCCGGCAAAAGGGCGCAGCACAGCCCATTGGCGAAATGCTGGATGAGCGCAGCTTTGTAAATGCCATTGTCGGACTGCATGCAACCGGCGGTTCCACCAATCACACACTGCATCTGCCTGCGATGGCAGCAGCAGCCGGGATCAATCTCACCTGGCAGGATTTTGCCGATCTTTCGGAGATCACCCCGTTGCTGGCCCGAGTCTATCCAAATGGCAGCGCCGATGTGAATCATTTCCATGCCGCTGGTGGCATGGGGTTTGTTGTTGCCGAACTGCTGGAAAGCGGCCTTCTTGATGGGAGCGCCAAAACAGTCGGTGGTGACGATCTGCATGACTATGCGAGCGAGCCATTTCTCGATGGAGGCGATCTCGTCTGGCGCGCAGCTCCGAAAGTATCCGGCGATGGTGACATTCTGCGCCCTGCAACCGACCCGCACAGTGTCAATGGTGGGTTGAAAATGCTGGATGGCAATCTTGGCAAGGCGGTGATCAAGACATCCGCCGTCGCCGAGACACGGCATGTCATCAGCGCCCCGGCGGCAGTATTCACAACCGAGGCCGAGGTCAAGGCAGCCTATCAGGCAGGCGATCTGAACAGGGATGTTGTTGTGGTTCTGCGCTGTCAGGGTCCGATGGCGACAGGCATGCCTGAATTGCACAGCCTGACCCCTCTGCTCGGCAACCTGCAGGATGAGGGGTATAAGGTGGCCTTGGTTACGGATGGACGCATGTCCGGTGCTTCCGGGTCCGTTCCTGCGGCCATCCATCTCTGTCCCGAGGCAGTTGACGGCGGACCTATCGGCAAGCTCGAAAATGGCGATCTCATCACGCTCGACGCAAAACAGGGTACGCTTGTCGCCGATGCTGATCTTGATGGACGTGCTGCCCTCGGCGTCTCAAACCTGCCCGCCCAACGAGGTTTCGCACGATCACTGTTTGCAGGCCTGCGGCAGCAGGCAACAGGGGCGGAACAGGGGGGCGGCCTGAATTTACTGGAGCCATCACAATGAGCAACAACCCAAATGAAACAATTGAGAGGATCCTCGATCTGGGGCCGGTCATGCCAGTCATCGTCATTGATGATACCAAGGACGCGCTGCCGCTTGCTGACGCCCTTCTGGCTGGGGGGCTGAAAACGATAGAGATCACTCTGCGTACCCCAGCAGCCCTTGGTGCCATCGAGGCCGTCGCCAGCCAACGCCCTGAAATCCATGTTGGCGCAGGCACCGTTGTTTCAGCCAGTTTGGCGAAAGCCTCTCGCGACGCTGGCGCCGCCTTTGCGGTCTCGCCGGGGACCACGCCAGCTGTTGTGGATGGATGCGCCACTGCCAACCTGCCGCTGTTGCCGGGCGCATCGACTGTATCGGAAATCATGACGCTGCATGAGGCCGGCTTCACTGCGATGAAGTTCTTTCCAGCCAGTGCGGCGGGTGGCACCGCTTTCGTGAAGTCACTTGCCAGCCCGCTGCCGCAGATCACCATCTGTCCAACAGGTGGCATCAGCGCCGAGACAGCGCCCGATTGGCTCGCACTCCCAAATGTCAGATGTCTCGGTGGTTCCTGGGTCGCGCCTCAGAAACTCATCGCTGACCAGCAATTCGCAGCCATTGAAAAGCTGGCCAGAGAGGCGGCGACACTCTAGGCTTTGCTCGGCAGACATGATGGTGGAGTGAGAGATGAAATTCGGTATTCTTGGCGATGCGAAAATAGCCCGCGAAAAGGTCATCCCCGCCATCCGCAGCGCAGGCCATGATGTCATAGCGCTTGGCCGGCGCAGCCCTGACGCAAAAGCAGCTGATCCTGTCTATGACGGCGTTGTGCAGACCGATTATGATGGTGTGCTGGCGCATCCCGATGTCGATATCATCTATAACCCACTGCCTAACCATCTGCATGTTCCTTGGTCGATCAAGGCCATGCGAGCAGACAAAAATGTGATTTGCGAAAAGCCAATTGCCCTCAATCATGGCGAGTTGCAGCAGCTTGAGGATGCCGCCGAGGCGACAGGCAGATATGTCTATGAAGGCTTCATGATCCGGCATCATCCCCAATGGAAATGGCTTCCAGAGGCGCCAATCGGCAGAGCGCAGGGTGTGCAGATTGTGTTCGCCTATCCAACCCTCAGACATGACAATATCCGCAATGTACCGGAATATGGGGGTGGTCCGCTCTATGATATCGGGTGCTATGCCATCATGGCCGGCATTCTCATCTTTGGCGGCGGTCCCGACAGCATCACTGTTGAAATGGTAATGGATGACGCGCATGGCGTAGAAAATTTTGCCTCCGGCCTGCTTGTGTGGCCGGGCAACAGACATCTCTGTTTTTCCGTTTCCAGCTCGTCTGCCCTGACCCAGGCAGTGCATGTAATTGGCACGGAGGGCGCTGCACGGCTGGAAGTGCCCTTCAACCCGATTGGCCCGACAACGGGATATCTTATGCAGAACGGCCTCGGCCCCGGTGAAGCCATCACCTTTCCTGACTGTGATCAATATGCGTTAATGGTCGGGGATGTCGTTGCCTCAATTGAGGCCGGTGCACGGCCAGATTTCACGCATAGCCGGATCGTGACGTCTTGCCTTGAAACCATGCTTGCACATCGTCCAGGCTGATTGGGTATGGCGTTTTGACCTCCTATCCTGACTTCACGAGTCCGGCATTCCTCACGGATCACATTGCCAGCATTCTGGATTTCTATGCGCCGCGCGCCCGTGATCCCGAGGGAGGGTTTTTCCACCATTTTCTTGATGATGGTACGGTCTATGATGATGCCACACGGCATCTGGTCAGCAGCACACGCTTTGTTTTCAACTATGCCAGCGCCTTTCTGCATGACGGCAAAGACCAGCATCGGGACTGGGCAGCACATGGGCTTGCCTATCTGCGCAGCCACCACCAGATGCCCGCAATCCGGCAGAATCTGCCTGGCCATTTCTGCTGGCAGCGAAACGATACAGACATCGAGGATGCGCGGGCCATGGCCTATGGACACGCCTTTGTCATGTTGGCAGCGGCCCATGGTGTCCGCGCTGAAATTGACGGTGCCACAGACCTGCTGGAAGAGGGCTGGCAATTGATGGAGGATTTGTTCTGGGATGGGGATCACAGCGCCTATGCCGATGAACGAGACCAGACCCTCGATATCCTGTCACCTTACAGGGGGCAGAATGCCAACATGCATGCCGTTGAGGCATTGCTCGCCGCCTATGAAAGCACGAACGAGACACGCTATCTTGATCGCGCTTCCATCATCGCCCACAAATTCACCGTCGCAATGACAGCCTCGACCGATGGCCAGATCTGGGAACATTACACAACCAACTGGCAGCATGACTGGCACTATAACATCGACAAACCGGATGATCTGTTCAAGCCCTGGGGCTATCAACCCGGGCATCAGGTCGAATGGGCGAAATTGCTTCTGCAGCTGAACAGACATCAACCGGCAGGCTGGCATCTTGATCGCGCCTGTGGGCTGTTCGATACCGCAATGGAAAAGGGATGGGACCCGGTTCATGGTGGACTGGTCTATGGCTATGCGCCAGATGGCAGTTTCTGCGATGCCACTAAATATTTCTGGGTTCAGGCAGAGGCCATAGCGGCATCCTGGCGGCTGTTCTCAGTGACTGGCAAAGAATCCTATCGACAGCATTATCTCCACCTGTGGCAATGGTCCTGGGACCATCTTGTCGATCACAACCATGGTGCCTGGTTCCGTATCGTCACCCGCGATGGGCAGTGGATGGAGCCATACAAATCACCCGCTGGCAAAGTCGATTATCATACGCTTGGTGCCTGTTACGACATTCTCGATGCGATGAAAGGCAAGTGACCGGCTAGGCGGCGTCAACAGCGCGCGGTGCCAGATGGGCATTGCCCAACGCCACTTCTGCGCCACGCAAACCCGCACAGGGATCAACCGACATCCAGACCGGAATCATTTCCATGAGATGTGCGGTCAATCCCGTTTTCCGCATCCTCTCGGCGAAGGGGCTGTGTGCAATCAGGGGCGCAAGTTTCGGCATGATTCCACCGCTGATGACAACGCCGCGCCAACAACCAAGTGTCAGCACATTGTCAGTGATCACCGTGCCGAGAATGCCAAGCAGCAGCATCGCAGCATCGCGGCAAAGACCGTCTTCTGTGATGGCTCTCTCGCCAATTTCAGGGGCCGTCATGCCTGCCGGCTGTCCCGCCCGGTCGGCCAGAAAGTGATGGATGTTTTCCAGACCGCCACCACTGACAAAATGTTCAGCGCTGACATGCGCGCTGTGACGACGCATGAAGGCATCCAGCGCGCGCTCGTCATCATTGCGCGGCGAAAAACTGACATGACCACCCTCTCCCTCGATTGGGATGGGGCCGTTTGCCGAGGGGATCAGCGCAGAAACACCAAGCCCGGTTCCCGGACCAATGACCAGCAGAGGCGCGTTTTCATCACTCTCACCCGGCAAAATTTCGACATTGCCATTGTCACGCGGGTCAGTCTGGGCGAGCGCCTGGGCGGTGAAATCATTGATCACAAGAAGCCGCCGCAGGGACAGCCCGCTGAGAAGATCGTGTTTGTTGAACAGCCAATGATTATTGGTTACATCGACTGTTTCCGCATTGACCGGCCCGGCAACAGCAATCGCCATTGCGTCGAGGCGCGCACTTTTGGCAGCGCCCAGCGTTTCCCGGTAAGCCTCAACCGCCGCTTCGATGGTTGGAAAATCCGCACATTTTGCCGTCCAGATGTCGCTGAGGCCAGCCCCTGCGCCCGCGGCAAGGGCGAAACGCGCATTGGTGCCACCAACATCTGAGACAATAGAACTCATTCGACAAATCCCATGCTTCACTGCAGGTCCAAGCCTAGAGACAAAATCAACCAGCGGCAACGGCCGCATTCAAATCGGAAGACCGGCGGACCGCCGCTAGGCCGACAGCAGAGAGGCCGTATCAAGCATGCGCTTTGAAAAGCCCCATTCATTATCATACCAGCTGAACACCCGCGCCATTCCATCCGGCATCACGCGCGTCTGATCCAGATGTGCCACCGAGGAGGCCGGGCAGCCATTCATATCAATCGAAACAAGCTCCTTGTCGGTGACATCAAGAACACCGGCAAGGGGACCCTCGGCAGCCTCGCGCAACGCCTGATTGATCGCCTCGGCAGAAATGGCCGTGACTGGCTCAAACACCAGATCAACAGCTGAAACATTGGGAGTTGGCACCCTGATCGCGACGCCATCCAGCTTTCCGGAAAGCTCGGGAAGGACAAGGCCAACAGCCTTTGCCGCCCCAGTTGTTGTCGGGATCATGCTCAGCGCCGCAGCACGGGCCCGGTATCTGTCCTTATGCTCACCATCAAGCAACAGCTGATCACCCGTATAGCTGTGAATGGTTGTCATGAAGCCCTGCTTGATACCACAGGTCTGATGCAGCACATGGGCAATCGGTGCCAGACAGTTCGTGGTGCATGAGGCGTTGGAGATGATCCGGTGTTCGGGGCGGAGCGCCGTATGGTTCACCCCATAGACGACGGTGATGTCAGCGCCACTCGAGGGGGCCGAGACCAGAACCTTCTTTGCCCCCGCCTCAATATGCACTCCAGCTTTCTCTGCCGCAGTGAAAATGCCCGTACATTCGAAAACGACGTCAACACCCAGCTTGCCCCACGGCAGTGCGGACGGATCTCTCTCGCTGAAATATCTGACCTCACAATTGGCGGTCCTGATCACATCACCATCATGGGTGACAGGCGCTGCCAGACGGCCATGGACAGAATCATATTCCAGCAGAAAGGCCGCTGTCTGGATATCGGCAAGATCATTCACCGCGACAATTTCAATGTCGGACCGGGGAGTTTCCTCAAAGGCGCGCAGCACATTGCGGCCAATCCGTCCAAATCCGTTGATTCCAACTCTCAAAGTCACGATATCTCTCCCCAGTCAAAAACCAAAATTGGTCAAAGGCTCGTGATTAAGCCGTCTATTCATTCCCGCATCAACTCACAAACCACATCTTCTCTTGCCTAAAAACCATCAACAAAAGCGCAATCTAATTGAGCCGCTGGCCCGTATCAGCATCAAAATATGACACTTTTTCCATATTGAAGGTGAATTTCATCTCCATGCCAGGCTGCGCGGCTGTCTCTGCCTGCAGCCTCGCCGTGACCTCTTTTCCGCCCAGACTCATCAGCACATAGGTGTCGGCACCCGCAGGTTCCACAACATCCACATGACAGTTCGAGATCTGCAATTTTCTGCCCTTGCGAAGCTCCGCATCGCCGATATCTTCTGGCCGCAGGCCAAGCACCACATTTTCCGGCAGCGACGTTACCTTTTCATCACGGAGAACAAGGGGAGCGCCCTCGGGCCGGCTGATGGTGAATTTTGCACCACGGCCATTCATTTCGACCTTGGCAGGGATCAGGTTCATTGCCGGAGAACCCATGAAGTCCGCAACAAACAGATTTGCCGGACGGGTGTAGATTTCGGCAGGGGTGCCGATCTGCTGGACGACGCCCCCCTTCATCACGACAATTTTTGTCGCCAGCGTCATCGCCTCAATCTGGTCATGTGTGACATAGACCATCGACGCATGCAGATTCTGATGCAGCTTCTTGATCTCCGTGCGCATCTCAACGCGCAATTTGGCGTCAAGGTTCGACAGCGGCTCGTCAAAGAGAAACAGTTTTGGGTCGCGAACAAGAGCCCGGCCCATGGCAACGCGCTGGCGCTGGCCACCGGACAATTGTGCCGGACGCCGGTCAAGCAAAGGCTCGATCTGCAACTGTTTGGCAACTTCGGCCAGCTTGGCTTCCTGGCCGGCCTTGTCGACCCCCCGGACCTTCATGCCGAAGGTGATATTCTTACCAACGGTCATGGTCGGATACAGCGCATAGGACTGAAAGACCATTGCGATATCACGGTCTTTCGGGCTGACCTGTGTCATGTCGCGGCCATCAATGGTGATCGAACCGCTGGTGATCGGCTCCAGACCGGCAATGCAGTTCAGCAGGGTTGATTTACCGCAGCCCGAAGGGCCGACGAGAACAAGAAAATCCCCTGCGTCAATGGACACATTGACATTGTTCAGAATGTTGAGAGATCCAAAATTCTTGCAGAGATCTTTAATTTCCAGAATTGTCGACATGTCAATCAGCCCTTTACAGAACCGGCGGTTAAGCCGCGGATGAAATATTTTCCAGCAACAACGTAAACAATCAATGTCGGCAGGGCAGCAATGATGGCTGCAGCCATATCGACATTGTATTCTTTCACTCCTGTTGTGGAGTTAACGATATTGTTCAGCGCCACAGTGACGGGCTGGGTGCCAGCCTGTGAAAATGAAACACCAAACAGGAAGTCGTTCCAGATCTGGGTGAACTGCCAGATGACCGTCACGACAATGATCGGCAGGGACAGCGGCAGGAAGATCGAGACAAAAATCCGCAGGAAGGAAGCGCCATCGATTTTGGCAGCCTTCACCAATTCAACCGGAATCGTCACATAGTAATTTCTGAAAAACAAAGTGGTGAAGCCAATGCCATAGATCACATGGACAAAGATCAGACCGCTGATCGAGCCGGCAAGGCCCATCATGCCAAGAAGACGCGCCATTGGCAGCAGCACAACCTGAAATGGAATGAAGCAGCCAAACAGCATCAGCGCAAAAATCAGATTGGCGCCCCGGAACCGCCATTGCGCGACAACATAGCCGTTGATCGCGCCAATCAGCGTCGAGATCACCACCGCAGGCACCGCCAGCAGAACGGAATTCCAGAAAAATGGCCGCAGCCCCTCACACTGAATTCCCGTGCAGGCACCTGACCAAGCCGTTTTCCAGGCGGCAAATGTCACATCACGCGGCAGGGCGATAAGCGATCCGGTACGAATTTCCTCAAGGCTTTTCAGCGACGTCGTCAACATCACGAAAAGCGGCATCAGATAATACAGCGCGAACAGGCCAAGCAGGGTGAACAGCAGACAGCGCAGGACCAGCTTGCTGACGGACCCTCTGGCAACAGATGTGACAGCAAGATCAGTCATGTTTCGCTCGCAATTCGGAATAGAGATAGGGCACGACAATCGCAAAGACGACGGCCATCATGACCATCGCCGAACTCGCCGCCTGGCCAATATTGCCCCTGGAAAAGGCCATTGTGTACATATAGGTGGCTGGCAGATCCGTAGCGTAGCCAGGCCCGCCCCCGGTGAGCGCGATCACCAGATCGAAACTCTTGATGGCAAGATGCGCAAGAACAATGAAGGCCGAGAGAAAAATCGCCGCCATCGACGGAATGATGATTGATGAATAGATGCGCCATGTCGGAATACCATCGACCTGCGCCGCCTTGATGATTTCCTGATCGACTGACCGCAGGCCAGCAAGAAAGAGTGCCATGACAAAACCCGAGGCCTGCCATACGCCGGCGATCACCACAGTGAAGATGGCCATGTCGGGATCAACAAGCCAGTCAAAGACAAACTCTTCCCATCCCC
The DNA here is from genome assembly GCA_038107835.1 of Alphaproteobacteria bacterium. Classification (GTDB taxonomy): domain Bacteria; phylum Pseudomonadota; class Alphaproteobacteria; order Puniceispirillales; family Puniceispirillaceae; genus MED-G116. Next base: position 41,235 of record JAYNHH010000001.1, on the reverse strand, counting down.
AGCCACGAACCGTCGCCTCGAGACCAAGGCCGGGATTCAAAATCCATTTCCAGGCCGTTCCCGTGACAATCAGTGAGAGGGCCATCGGGTAGAGATAGATTGTCCGGATAACGCCCTCGGTGCGGATTTTCTGGTCAAGCATGATCGCCAGCAGCAGGCCAAGGATGATCGAGATGACAATAAACAGAAAGCCAAAGACAAACAGATTTGACAGCGCCGTGTCCCAGCGCGGTGAGTCAAACAGGCGGTCATATTGAATGAAGCCAACAATGTCGTATCGCGGCAGAAGTTTTGACCTTGTCAGCGAGACCCAGGCGGTCCAGCCGATAAATCCATAAACAAAAATAAGGCTGGCCAAAAAAGATGGTGCCAGCACCATTTTTGGTACATGCCTTTCCAGCCAATCAGTCACTTCATTTCTCCGTCAAGAAAACCCCTGCCCATCTCGGAAGATGGGCAGGGAATGATGTCTACAGGCTGTTGGCAACAGCAGTCGCAAGCATCTCGACAGCCTCGGAAGAGGACATGTCAGAGTTGAAGTGAGCTGTTACAACGTCTGTGATCGCACCGGCCTGCGCACCGCGAAGTGCCATGCCATGAGCATAGGATGGCAGCAGTGATCCACCAGAATTGCTTGCCGCCATGTCCTGTGCAGAGGTGTGCGCACATGGATCAAAATCGTCAAGGGCCACATCAACACGGGCCGGGATTGATCCCTTGTTCATGTTGAAGACTTTCTGGAAGTTCTTGCCAACGATCAGCTCTGCAAGCAGCATCTGACCAGCTTCCTTGTCACCGCCATCGACGCTGAACATTGCGAAGCTGTCCACATTGTAGAGGAAACCCTCGCCCGGAGTTGACGCACACAGGAAGTCGATGCCAGGGCGTTTGCCAGCAGCAAGGAACTCACCTTTTGCCCAGTCACCCATGATCTGGAAGGCTGCCTCGCCATTCATCACCATGGCTGTCGCAAGGTTCCAGTCACGGCCTGAGAAGTTGCTGTCGACAAAACCGCGCATGGTGCGCATCTGGTCAAATACCTTGACCATTGTGTCTGACTTCAAAGTGGCCTGATCCAGATCGACAAATGCCTTGTGGAAGAACTCAGGTCCGCCAATGCCAAGGGCAACAGCCTCAAACACTGTGGCGTCCTGCCAAGCCTGACCACCATGTGCCAGTGGCGTGATGCCAGCAGCCTGCAGCTTTGCAGCAGCAGCGTTGAACTCTTCCCAAGTGGCTGGCATTGCAATGCCATTCTCGGCAAGCACAGCGGCGTTTGCCCAGATCCAGTCAATGCGGTGAACGTTGACGGGGGCTGCACACCATGTGCCTTCACACTTCATGTGACCGGCAATTGATGCTGGCAGCACGTCAGCCCAACCGTGCTTTTTGGCGACAGCAGAGATATCTGCAAGCACACCCTCTTCATACCATTCCTGAATGGCGGGGCCTTTCAGCTGAACGGCCGTTGGGGCGTTGCCAGCCAGAACACGCGCACGCAGCGCGGTCATCGCAGCGTCACCGCCACCGCCAGCTACTGGCATGTCTGTCCATGTGCCACCACGTGACGAGAATTCTTCCTGCAGCACAGCCACAGATTTGGCCTCACCACCAGATGTCCACCAATGCAGAACTTCTGCCTGTGGCTCGGCCTTTGCCACACCTGTGGCAGCGATAGTCAATGCAGCGGTTGCTGCGATTACCATGTTTGATTTCATTTTGTCCCTCCTGACAAAAACATTCGGACCGGTACAATCATTTTTGTGAAACATCATTTCAATGCGAAATGAGGCTGTTTTTTCGACATGCCGCGAATTTGTAGAATTTTTATTACACAATGTTACCTGACGGCGAAATTTGTTACATAAAGTTACCGATAAGAATTTCGCCGTGTCATTTTGACAGGAATTTGCCGATGGCTGTGCCAAAGATATTAGTGGTTGATGACGATTCCGAACTGAGCCAGATGATGGCGCAGTTTCTCGCCCGCAATGGCTTCATGGTCTACACCGCCGCAACCGGTGCCGAAATCAACCAGCATATAAGCCGTGGGCGGATTGATCTGATTCTGCTTGATGTGATGCTGGGTGAGGAAAATGGCATTGAGCTGTGCCGCCAACTGCGCGCCGAACAGGATGTGCCCATTATATTTGTGTCGGCGCTTGCCGCCGACCATCAGCGTGTCACCGGCTATGAGGTTGGCGCCGATGACTATATTGCCAAGCCGTTCAATCTGGATTTGCTGCTTGCCAGGGTCAAAGCCGTTCTACGCCGGGTTCGCCGGTCTTCCTCGCTGACCTATCGGCGCAATACATCCATCTATCGGTTCAATGGCTGGCAGTTCAACAGCAAGACCGATGAAGCCTTCAACCCCAGCGGCGTTCAGGTGGCGCTGTCCCAGCGGGAGACGCGGCTGCTGAAGGTGCTTCTCGCCAACCCGCATATAGCGCTGACGCGGGATGAAATCATCACTGCGATGGACATCACCCAGGATGGTCACTCCATTTCAGACAATTCCGGCAGGGCGCTTGATGTTCTGGTGGGACGCCTGCGCAGCAAAATCGAGACGAATCCGAAATCACCTGAAATTCTGCGAACCGAAAGGGGTGTCGGCTACGTTTTCGCAACCGATGTTGACCAGTCCGAGGCCTGATGCGCATTCTGTCCAGTCTGAAAAGCAGGGCCATTCTATGGGTCGTCACCGCAATGATCATGGGGATGGCTTCGGCATCGCTGTGGATGTATTCGCTGGCCCAGTGGAACCAGCATCTGCACACTTCATATGTCGCCGGCCTCGGGCTGTTTGAAACCCTGCGCGACAACACCCCGGCAAATGACGGCATCGAAATCGTCGGTCTGTCCGGGCCGATGGCAAAACTGGCAGGTGCCGGCCTGTTCAGAAAATTGCCAGATGTCCTGGCATCCGACTTCATCACCCAGCTTTCGCTCAGCGTGCCACCGACGACAACGGGCTTTGGCAGCCAGATCTCGCTTGCCGTCATTTCTCCCGACCTGAAATATCCGCTGGCCGATCTTGGCTCACTCACGCAGAACTCGACCGGTGGAAAACTGGCTGATCTGACGCGTCTGCTGGCAACCTATTGCTCGGACCCCATCCTGTTTGTGCAATATGAGGCCGGCCCATGGCTGCGCATTGACGGCACCAAAATATGGGGATGTGATGCCGCCCCAGCGGATCTGCGCCTTGGTGCCATTTTCCTGGCAGCGCTGTCGATGGCCGTGCTGGTCTCGGTGATCATCAGTACGAGCGCATCATTCCAGTCCTTTGCCGATGCCCTGTCAAAACGGGGACTGCTTGGTGGGGGAAACCATTATAATGCAGAGGGGCCGGACGAATTGCGGGCAATGATCACGGCAATCAATGCCTATCTTGATGTCGAACAGGAGTCGTTGGCCCGGCGCGCCACTTTTCTGTCTGGCGTCAGCCATGATCTTGGCACGCCTGCAACACGGCTTCGCCTGCGCATCGAATCCATTGCGGATTCGGAACTGCGGGAAAAGCTGAACGGCGACATTGACCAGATGACCAGCATGATCGAATCCGTTCTCAGCTACACACAGTCAGAGATGAAGCTGGAGGAACCACGCCAGCTGTCGCTTGTGTCGCTGGTCGAGGCCATTGTGGCAGATTTTCAGGATGCCGATCAACCAGTGCAGTTCATCGAACAGGACGCACCCACCATTTCGGCCCGCACCATTCTGTTCAACAGCACGCCAAGGTCGTTGAACCCGAAACTTGTCCAGCAGCATGGCGTTGTCATTCAGGCGCGCCCGCTATCACTGCAGCGGGCGATTACCAACCTGATCGACAATGCGCTGAAATATGGACGCAAGGCGAATGTGTCCGTGCAGGCTGACTCGAAGACAGCCAGCATCATGGTCGATGATTATGGTGATGGCGTCAGTGTGGAGGATCTGCGCGAACTGACCACTCCTTTCCGGCGCGGACACAACGCCGCAAACGTTAAGGGATTTGGCATTGGCCTTGCCATCACGTCGACGATTGCAGAACAGCATGGTGGCAGCATCACTTTCCAGCATTGGGATCAGGGTGTTCGCGCCATTCTCTTGATCCCCCGATAGATAGCCCCATCCATCGCATTCCGAACCATGGATTTCATCGGGGATAGGGGCAAATAAAGCGGGCCGGTGGGTTTACTTTGTCCCGTCATTGCGCTTTTATACCGCCCCCCCAAGCTGGCAAATCTGCCACCCTAGAACGAAATCAAAAGAGCAAAACATGTCCATCAACGAGAAAATAGTGGCCGATTTCGTGCGAAACGAAATCGAATTCGTCACGACAGTGCCCTGCAAGCAGCTTGCTGGTGTCATTGAAGAAATCGACAGGTCAGACACCATTTATCATATCCCGTCAAACAAGGAAGATGAGGGGATGGGTCTGTGTGCTGGTGCCTATATGGGTGGCAAACGATCTGCCATCATCATGCAGAACACGGCGATTGGCGTCACCATCAACACGCTGGCGACCCTGATCCAATATTACAATATCCCCCTTCCCATGCTGATCAGCTATCGCGGGGAAATTGGCGAACCGGTCGCCTGTCAGGTGGAAATGGCTGTCCATACCAAGGCGCTGTTGGCGCAGATGAACATTCCAACCTATCACTTCCACGAGCAGGCTGATGCCGACGAGCTGGACGGCATCCTGAAATATAGTTTCATGGGCAAGAAACCAGTCGCCATACTGACCGATGCAAGTTTCTGGCAGGGAGCATAAAAATGATCAGAAGTGACGTTCTAAAAGAGCTGCAGCCAATCATCTCCGACCAGCTGGTTGTCTGCAACATCGGATTACCCTCGCAGGAACTGCACAATCTCGACGACCAGCCAAGCAATTTCTACATGCTCGGCACGATGGGGCTTTCCTCATCGATCGGCCTCGGCCTTGCCCTCGCGCAGGACGCCAAGGTGATTGCCATTGACGGCGATGGATCCGTTCTGACAAATCTGTGCACCCTGCCGACAATCGCCAACAACCCTGCCGACAATTTCATTCTGCTGATCATCGACAATGGCAGCTATGGATCGACTGGAGACCAGCCGACCTATGCCGGCATGAAGACCTCGCTGGCGAAAATGGCCGAAGCGGCCGGATGTGAGAATGTGATCGAATGTTCCGCACAGGATACCGCTGCCGCGGTCAAGGACGCACTTGCCGGCGACAGGATGACGATCATCGTCTCGAAATGTGAGTCTGGCAACATCAAGGTGCCGGTGATTGACCTTGATGCGCCGGTGATCCGTCATCGGTTCATGGAAGAGGTTGCCAGCCGCAACAGCTGACGGCGCTCAATCCTGCAGTTTCGCAAACCGAACAAGCCAGTCCCGGGTCGTGTATTCCGGGACTGGTATAGGTTTGACCTCCAGCGATGCTCCTGCCATTTCAGACGCCGTCTCCTCACTCTCCTCAGATGAGAAACCATCTTTTGGCGAGTGGGACTGCTGCTGCGCGCCATTGCGCGGGTCCTGTCCAAACCGGATGTAATTGACGATATTCATATAACTGCCGTTTCTTTACTCACCAACAGATACGACCTGAATATTGCCCGTTTTAGAAACCTTCCGCCAAACCCATAATTTTACGAATCAAATGGCCCATTATCACAATTTCGTGATACGGTTCATCCAATCAAAAATACAGGTAGGGAGAGTATAATGAACCTCAGAAAAATTACGTCATTTGTGGCTGTCGCTTTGCTGGCGACGGTCGCATCGACGGCACAGGCAAATACGGTCAAATGGTCAATGAAAGGTGATTCGCTGACACTTGATCCGCATGAGCAGAACGAGGGGCCGACCACCATGGTTTCGCGCCAGATCTATGAGGCGCTGGTGAGCCGCGGGCTGGATATGTCGATCGAACCCCAGCTGGCGACAGGCTGGACAATCGAGAACCCGACAACATGGGTCTTCACTCTGCGCAAGGGTGTCACGTTCCATGATGGCTCGCCGCTGACAGCATCCGATGTTGTTTTCAGCTTCAACAGGGCGAAAGCCAAGACCTCAGACTTCAAGGAATATATTGACAGCGTCACCTCCGTCGAGGCTGTTGGTGCGGACAAGGTGAAGCTGGTCACAGAAGGCCCCAATCCAATTCTGCTGAACCAGATCTCAAACATCTTTGTGATGTCCGAAGCCTGGTCAAAGGCAAATGACTCGGCGCTGCCGGGTGATTTCAATGCCGATGAGAAAACCTTTGCCTCAAGCAATGCAAACGGTACCGGCCCCTTCAAGATCACCCTGCGCGAGCAGGACACCAAGACCGTTTTCGAAAAGAATGACGGCTGGTGGGGTACGGTCGAGCATAACCTTGATCGCATCGAGCTCTATCCGATTGCCAATTCAGCCACCCGCGTCGCGTCACTCCTGTCGGGTGAAATTGACATCGTGACCGACGCTCCGGTACAGGATCTCAAACGCATCGACAGCTCTGCTGGCCACACCGTGAACAGCGTCGAGCAGATGCGGACGATTTTCCTCGGCATGGATCAGGGAAGCGCCGAGCTGCGTTCCTCAAACATCAAGGGCAAGAATCCGCTGGCTGACAAGCGCGTCCGCCAGGCGTTCTATCAGGCCATTGATATTGAGGCGATCAAGAAAAAGGTCATGCGCGGCCTGAGTTCACCGGCCGGCATCATCACCTTCCCGGGTGTCACTGGCTACACCAAGGATCTCGACGCGCGTCTTGCCTATGACCCTGCTGCCTCAAAGAAGCTGCTGGCCGATGCCGGATATGGCGATGGTTTTGACATCACGCTGAACTGCCCGAATGACCGCTATGTCAACGACGAGGCGATCTGTACGGCTGTTGTCGGCATGCTTGGCAAGGTTGGCATCAACGTCAATCTGTTCGCCCAGACAAAGAGTACGCATTTCCAGGATCTGAAAAACGGTCTCAGCGATTTCTACATGCTGGGCTGGGGCGTACCAACACTGGACAGCCACTATGTCTTCAGCTTCCTGTATGACTCGAAGGGCAGCTGGAACAAGGTTGGTTTCAACAGCGCCCGCGTTGACGAGTTGATCCAGACAATGGTTGTCGAGGTTGACCCGGCGAAACGCAATGCCGCAATTGCCGAGGCCTGGGCGATCGTCAAGGACGATATCTCATACCTGCCGCTGCACCATCAGGTCATTTCCTGGGCGTCAAAGTCCAATGTTGATGTGCCAATCCGTCCGAACAACGAACCTCTGTTCCGCTTCGCGACTGTAAACTAAATCAACAGGGACCCCCGTTGCATCGCGCGGCGGGGGTCCTTGCCTGCAGGGTTCTGTTTTGTTCAGCTATTTTCTCAAACGCATTGTGCAATCCGTCGGTGTCATGCTGTGCGTCGCGCTGCTGTCCTTTTCACTGTTCAATTTTGTCGGTGATCCCATCAACAACATGGTGGGCGAGGAAACATCAACCGAGGAACGCGCCGAGTTGCGTGAAACGCTGGGATTGAATGACCCCATCCATATCCAGTTCGGACGGTTCGTGGCAAATGCCGCGCAGTTCAATTTTGGAAAATCCTATCAGTTGCGACGCCCGGTTTCGGAATTGATCGCCGAGCGGATGCCGGCCACTCTGGAGCTGGTTATCGCCTCCAGCATTCTGGCGCTCGGTTTTGGGGTGTTTCTGGGTGTCTATACCGGGATCAACCGGACAGGCATTCTCAGCAACATCATCCTGTTTGTCTCGCTGGCCGGTGTGTCATTGCCGACATTCGTCATCGGCATCCTGCTGATCTATATCTTTGCCGTGATTTTGGGCGTTCTGCCCTCCTTTGGACGTGGCGAGGTTGTGCAGATCGGTTTCTGGAGTACGGGCCTTCTGACCGCATCCGGGCTGAAGGCGCTGATCCTGCCGTCACTGACCCTGAGCCTGTTTCAGATGACCTATATCATCCGTCTTGTGCGGGCCGAGATTATGGAGATCCTACAAACCGACTACATCAAGTTCGCCCGGGCGCGTGGCATCAGCAATCGCAGCGTCTATTTCGGTCACGCCCTGCGCAACAGCCTGATCCCGGTTGTCACGATTGCAGGAATCAATATCGGTACGCTCGTTGCCTTTTCGATCATCACCGAGACTGTTTTCCAATGGCCAGGAATGGGCTTCTTGTTCATTCAGGCGGTCAAATTTGTCGATATCCCGATCATGTCGGCCTATCTGGTCTTCATCGCCCTGGTGTTTGTTGCGATCAATTTCATCGTCGACATTCTGTATTTCCTTATCGATCCGCGTCTGCGAACAAAGAGTGAGAACCGAGATGGCTGAGCAGACACCAGGCCTTGTCCACCGGATCAGGGACAGTGATATTTTTCACAGCTTCATTCATTCGCCGACGGCGCTGATCTCAAGCTGTCTGCTGGTGGTTATCCTGCTCGCGTCATTTCTTTGTGAATTCGTCGCGCCGCACGATCCCTTCACCCCATCCTCACTGTCATTGATGGACGCCTTCACCCCGCCCTTCTGGGCAGAGGATGGCAATATGGTTTTCCTGTTCGGCACCGACGGACAGGGTCGTGATCTTCTCTCCGCCATTCTCTATGGCACGCGTATATCGCTTATCGTCGGCTTTTCCGCCATCCTGTTCAGTGTCATTTTTGGCGTTTCACTCGGTCTCACAGCCGGTTATTTTGGCGGCCGGTATGAAACAGTCATCATGCGTCTTGCCGATGTGCAGCTTACCATCCCAAGCATCCTCATGGCGTTGCTGGTCGATGGTGTTGTTCGTGGCCTCATCTCGCGTGAGCTGCATGATGAGGTGGCTATCTATGTTCTGATCTTTGCCATCGGCATTTCGGAATGGCCACAATTTGCCCGGGTCGCGCGGGGGGCCACGCTGGTTGAAAAGAACAAGGACTATATCTCTGCCGCGCGGATCATCGGCCTTCCCGACGGGCTGATCATGTTCAAACATATCCTGCCAAACATTCTGCGGCCGATTCTGGTGATCGGCACGATCGGCCTTGCCCTCGCCATTCTGGCCGAATCAACGCTGAGCTTTCTTGGTGTTGGCGTTCCACCGACAACCCCATCGCTTGGCACGTTAATTCGGCTTGGCAATGATTTTCTCTTTTCCGGTGAATGGTGGATCAGCTTCTTCCCCTCATTCTTTCTTGTCATCCTCGCTTTCTCGATAAACCTGCTGGGCGACTGGATGCGCGACACACTGAACCCAAAGATAAACTGATGGATTTTCTGGAAATCACCAATCTGAATATTTCCTATCCGACGCGCCGGCTGTTGGTGGCTGCCGTGCAGGATGTCAGCTTTTCCGTGAAAAAGGGGGAAATCCTTGGCCTCGTCGGTGAGTCAGGGTCCGGCAAGAGCACCATTGGCCGGGCGATTCTGGGACTGCTGGATGAGCCAGGGAAAATCGAGGGAGGCAACATCCAGCTGGAGACTCTCGATCTGGCTGATCCAGCCACCGAGGTCAGCGCGTTCCGCGGCAAGCGCATTGGCCTCATCTTTCAGGACCCGCAAACCTCGCTGAACCCAGTGATGACAATTGGCGAGCAGCTTCTTGAGACCATTCAGACACATCTGCAGATTGACGCACGCGACGCGCGCAAACGCGCCATAGAGCTTTTGGATGATGTCGGCATCATCAATGCCGAAACCCGGTTTGACGATTATCCACACCAGTTTTCAGGGGGTATGCGGCAGCGCGTGGTGATCGCCCTCGCGCTCTGCGCTGACCCGGATATCCTGATCGCGGACGAGCCCACAACAGCGCTTGATGTTTCCATCCAGTCACAGATTCTGGCATTGCTGCAGAAACTGAAGGCAGACCGCAATCTTGCTGTCATCCTCATCACCCATGACATGGCCGTAATAAGCGAGGTCGCCGACAGGGTGGTGGTGCTGAAGGACGGACGGATTGTCGAGATGGGGTCCCCGGCTGCGGTTCTTGGTAACCCGTCTCAAACCTACACAAAAAGCCTTGTCAGTTCGGTCCCGCCGACAGACCGCCGGATTGACCGCTTCCCAATCATGAATCCCGATCAGGGCAGCGCGGCCGACCACAATCTGAAAATCCTCAACCGCTGGCAGCTGCAGAAGAACACGGGCGCCTCGCTGGTGCGGGTCGAGGCTCTCAGCAAGAGCTTTTCCGATGAGGGTTTCATGCGCATTGGTGCAAACGAACCCGTCCATGCGGTCAGGGATGTCTCGTTTGAGATCCGGGAAGGCGAATCCTTTGGTCTGGTTGGCGAGAGTGGCAGCGGCAAATCGACCATTGCCAAGATGGTCGTCAGATTGATTGAGCCCACCTCCGGCGCGATCTTCTTTGAGCAGGACGACATCACAACACTTGACGGTCCGGCACTGCTTGCCTTTCGCCGCAAGATACAAATGGTCTTTCAGGACCCCTATTCGTCACTGAATGGGCGGATGAAAATCAAGAACATCATCGCCGAACCAATTCTCCATCATAATTCACAGCTGGGGCAAATGGATATTGATCACTATGTCGATGATCTGCTTGCCGCGGTTGATTTGCCGGCATCGAGCCGGGAGCGCTATCCGCATGAATTTTCCGGCGGGCAGCGACAGCGCATTTCGATTGCCCGCGCTCTGGCAACGCAGCCAAAACTGCTTGTCTGTGATGAGCCGACATCGGCTCTCGATGTCAGCATTCAGGCGCAGATTTTGAACCTGTTGAAGGATCTGCAGGAAAAGCTTGGGCTGACGATCCTGTTTATCAGCCACGATCTCCCCGTGGTGCGGCAAATGTGTGACCGCATTGCCGTTTTGAAGGATGGGGCGGTGTGTGAAATTGCCGACGCCGAACAGCTGTTTGCCGCACCCGAGCACAGCTACAGCCGGCATCTTCTCAACTCCATGCCTAAATTCCAGCCCTAGACGGCCCTATCCCAGCGACGGATGTAACAGCAGGATCACCGCTGCCGAGCCAGCCATCTGCAGCAGATACAGCCCGACAGACACACCATGCAGGCGGCCAAAACGAGCCTTTGCCGCACTGTCACCAGCCAGCACCAGATCACGCTGGGCGTTGATCCTTGGTGTCAGGACAAGCCAATTGACGAGAAAGAAAAGGGCTGACACCAGCGAGATGAGCCGGGCCGGACTCGGCGGTGCCATAAATGAGGTAAGCGTGGCCATTGTCGCAACGACAAAGCCAAAGGCAAAAATCCGTGGAAACGCATAACGGAGAAATTTGCTGGCCGACGCCATATCCAGCGCTTTCAGCGCGGAGGGTGAAATCACCGTGACAAAAAACACCATGAAACCCAGCATGGCAGCGTGAATCAACAGCGTCGCAACAAACATTCCTGCATCCTCTCAAAACAATCTGTCGTCAGCCTGATATGGGTAGACCATTCAGTCGAGAAAAGGGGGGACGGCTGCAATCAGCGCACAGCGCCACGCCACCCCAACACACTTGACCAGTGCCAGTTTTCTGGCAAGGTTTGGAGACGAACAACGAAGGTGTTCATCCATGCGCAGACTTTTTCTGATTGCCCTGATGCTGGGTTTTACAACGCCAGCCCTCGCCATCGCACCCGATGGCAAGGGGCTGTTCTGCGTGGATCAGGCCATTGCCGATGAAACGCCTGACATTGACCTCGTGATTGGTGCCAAATTCATCGCATTCTGGTTCGATTCAGGCCGCGCCCTGACGACAAAATGGCAGCGGCGCAATGACGAGATTATTCTTCGCTCATCCCCGACAGGCAGCAGCTATGTAACCAGCAGCGAGAAAATCGGCTGGATTTCCACTGCCCATACAGCAGATGGAACCCGCGAGGAAACCTACAGCATTGATCGCAAAACCCTTGTGGCAAAGGGAACAAACCCCAGGCGGACACAGGAGTTCACCTGTGAGATTTTGCCCAGGGAGAAACAGTATAAACTGAAATTGGCGGCAACACGTGATGCGCTGCAGGACCAATATAATGCGAGGCTTGCGGCAAATCAGTTCTAGCTGGCAGATCTGTCAGGAGCCCAGCGGGCGGGCATCTCCCAGACCGCCTCGCAAGGCGCAGACGGCCACAGAATGAAACCAAATGGGGGTAGGGATGTGTGATCTGGATATCGACAATGTTGCAGCCACCTATGAGAAGAATGGCTATGTCTCGCCGGTCAGGCTGATCTCGGAACAGGATGCGATACATCATCGAGGTCTTCTGGAAGAGGCGGAAACCTCCTTTGGCAACATGCATTATCGCAGCAAAATCCACACCATTCATACCTCGCCACTGATGCTGGCCACCCTGCCATCCGTGCTGGATATTGTTGAGCGGATGATCGGGCCAAATATTCTGCTCTATAATGTCACCTACATCATCAAGGAGCCGAAAAGCCAGGCGCATGTCAGCTGGCATCAGGATCTGACCTATTGGGGGCTGAGCCATGATGACCAGGTATCCATGTGGCTGGCGCTGTCGCCGGCGACGCTGGAAAGTGGCTGCATGCGCATGATTCCCGGCTCGCATCTGGGTGGACGGATGGAACATGTTACAACAGATGATGGCGATAACGTGCTGCTGCAGGGCCAGACGGTCTCTGAGGTCAATGAAAGTGACGCGCGCGCCTGCCCCCTCGCGCCCGGTGAAGCGACCTTTCATCATGGCTGGACATTGCACGCCTCAATGCCGAACCGGAGTGCGGACCGGCGCATCGGACTCAATGTGCAATATCTGGCAACGCATGTTCGGCAGACAAAACATGATCTGGACACGGCCATGCTGGTCAGGGGACAGGATGAGCATGGTCACTTCGAATCCGACAGGCCTGCCACATCTGACCTTGACCCGGCAGCCATTGCGCATCAGGCCTTTCTCGAGGACCGCTATGTCAGAATCGCGGGCAGGCAGTGAACAGAAGTGCCATCCTTAAAATGACCGTCGCTGCCGGACATGGCCACCCAAGCAGACCGGCGGTCAAATTCCCAGATGCAGTTTCGGCTTCCAGAAGGGGCGAAACAGCTCGATCTTCGGGCAGCGGTTCATCACCACCTTGAGACCAGCCTCCTCGGCAAGACGCGCGGCGTCATGATTGACCACACCGATCTGCCCCCACAGCACCCTGGCGCCGATGGCGATCGCTTCCTCGGCAATGCCATAAAGGTCTTCGGGCTTTCTGAACACCTCGACCATGTCAACCGGCCGGTCGATGGCGGCGAGATTCGGATAGACCTTGAGACCGCGGATTTCCTCAAGACCGGGGCGCGGATTGATCGGGATCATGTCATAGCCGGTTTCATGCAGCACGCGCAGCACACCATAGCTGAACTTTGTCTTGTCCGGGCTGGCGCCGACCATGGCAATCGTCTTGACCGATGTCAGAATGCCTTGCAGATATTCATCGCTATAGGGTTCGTCATGGTTCAGATGGGTCATTTGTCAGTATCCAGTGGTGTTGCGATATCAGCTTTCAACTCATGTGGGGCAAGTGGGTCGAGGAACGGATTGCGGTAAAGCCTGTCATGGCTTTCGACGCCAATCTCCAGCGTACAATCCGATTTGGCCCGCGCCACGCACAGGATCACATAACCGTCATTGATCTGCCGGTTGTTGAGCGCCACCTGCGCGCGTTGGTCAATTTCGCCGTCGATGAGCTTGGCCGCACAGGTGATGCAGCCGCCATATTGGCAGCCATAGGGAAGATCCACACCCTGCGCCCGCAGCTCATCAAGCAGCGGCTTGCGGCCTTTGACCTCATAGCTGGCGTTGCTGCGATTGGCGAGGGTGATTGTCATCATAGCCATATATCGCTTGTGCAATCGCCGCCGGGATAGCGGGCCTCATGGCAGCGGCTTGGCCCATTTGGCTCCTTGCCAAAATCAACAATGAAGTCCTTGTTGATCTCCATACCGCCATTCACCGGATCACAATCAATCATCACCATCACCCCGCCCTGTTCACGGATTTCGGGATAGAATTGATTGTCCCAGGTGCTGAAAAGAGATGTCGTCACATAAAGACGCCTGCCATCAAGACTGAGCTGGAACATCTGCGGGCCACCTGCCATGGTGACGCCATTGACCACCGGTGCCTTGCCGAGCAACCCGCCCATCCAGACCTGGCCGGTCAGTTTTGGGTTATGCGGATCAGAGATGTCATATTGGCGCATGTCGCCATGCAGCCAGTTGTTGAGATAGAGATATCTGTCATCCATCGAGACGAGAATGGCGGACATTACGCCCGGCACCGGTATCGGCCATTCGGGATGAGGCTCATTCCCGACATCAATGATCTTCTCCCATTGCCATTTGCCAGCATCATTCTTCCACCAGTGGATGACGTTGGAGCTGAGCGCCGCCCCACAAAAGCCATGCGTGCTGTCCGGGTCATGGTGAAATTTGACTTCCAATGGCACAAGGCCATCCTCGCCGAGATAGAAGCTCTCAACAGGCTCTCGCTTTTCAAAATCCCAGAAATGCAGCTCGCGCCCATATTTGAGATGGCCGACCTCTTCCAGATCAAAGCCGGGCATGAAGGTATTCGGTGCCGCCCATTCGGATGAGACCATCACATTATGGCGGGGCTGATACCAGAAATCATAGCCGAACTTGATATCGCCCATCGAGTTTTCCCAGCGCCCGACAATTTCGAAATCCTTGTTCAGATGAAGATAGCCCCCCGGCGCCTCGCCCCTGGCGTTGCCCAGAAAGGAGATGATGATCTCGGACCCAAGACAATGCACCGTATGCGGGCCGGAGAGATCAGCCTTGGCCTTGATCTCGGCACCATCAATCACCTTGTGAAGGCGCGGCGCACGCGGATCGGTGGCGGTATCAACGACATGGATGTTGTTTGACCGCACTCCGGGAAGAAGCAGATAGCGGCGGGCCATGCTTGAATCATCGAAGCAGGAAGAACAGGCATTCCAGCCCATATGGTGCAGTTCATCCCCGATCCCAGGCATCTCCAGCCGGTGAATGACCTTGGAATATGTCGGGCTGTCCGGGTCGACATCGACAGTCGCCAGATAGTCCGGCTTCTGGATGCCGGTGCCGGTATAGATCGCAATGGTGTAGAGCAAGGTCTCACAAGGGGCCTTGATCGCGTCGGCGGGACTGGCGTAACCCGGACCACAACATTCCATTTCCATCTCCTAAAATTGCCGTTGGCGGCCGTTGCCCTACAGACCCATCCTGTCGGCGATTGCCCTGATCCGGTACATTTCACGCAATACCGGTTTTTCAATCAATTTTCCATCAATCACCACAAGGCCTGTGTCTGCGGCCTCAAATTCAGAAATGACCCGCCGCGCCCGGGCAATCTGGTCTGCCGCCGGTGTGAACACCTCATTGAGTGCAGCGATCTGTTTGGGATGGATTGAACCCTTGCCGGCGAAGCCAAGCGCACGCGCCTGCTCTGCGGCAACACGCATTCCGTCCGGATCATCAAGATCAAGATAAGGCACATCAATCACATCCAAGCCCGCCGCCGCCGCCGCATGCACCACCCGTGAGCGTGCATAGAGCAATGGCTCCCAAGCAAGCTGGCACCGCAGTTCAGCCGCCATATCAACGCCGCCAAAGAACATCGCGTCAATGCGCGCGCTGCATCCGGCAATATCATAGGCGGCTTCAAGACCCTCATTCGTCTCGATGATCACATGAAGCCGGGTATCATGCCCTGCCTCAAAGAGCAGCTGATCAAGCATCACCACCTCATCCGGGGTGCGGACTTTCGGCATCATCAATGCTGGCGGCGGCGTGTCACTCGCCAGAATGGCATTCACATCCTCTATGCCAAAACGCTCGCGCACTGAGTTGATCCGGACAATCCGCTCAACCCCGTCATCGGCCTGTGGCTCGGCAAACAATGCAAGCGCCTTGCTGCGCGCCTCGGCCTTGTCCTTGGGCGCGATGCCATCCTCCAGCTCAACGCAGACAATATCAGCGCCACTGGCCAATGCCTTTGGAAACATGTCCGGGCGCAGGCCAGGCGTGAAAATAAAGCTGCGACGTGGGCGAATATTTGTGTCTGTGGAACTCATGTCTCGATCTCTCTAACTCTCATATGCCTCACCCTTGAAGGGCGCGCAAGGCATGGCGAATAGTGACCATTACTTCCCGCTGGACGCAACCATCATCTTCACCTATCTCAAAAATCTTACTCTTAGTCAAATTAAAGTACATTTGGTCAGAAAACATTATCTGCCCCCTGTCATTACCCTCCATTTTTGCATTTTTTCTTCAATGTGAGACGATGGCCGACTGGTAATCCCCCTAATCGGTAGGCATAGTTCCTGTCGCCGGGGAATTCGGACCCTTTGCCGGCCAGACAAAAAGACCACGAGCTTCGGAGTAAATGATGGAACTCGCAGATGAAATAGTGATCCCAGCCACGCGAGACGCAGTCTATGCAAGCCTCAATGACATCGAAATCCTGAAAAAATGTATTCCGGGCTGTCAGGAATTGGTGGCAACAAGCGAGACCGAACTGGCGGCCACTGTCGTGTTGAAAATCGGCCCGATCAAGGCCAGCTTCAACGGCACGGTTATGCTTGACCAGACACGCGCTCCCCAGTTTTTCAGCCTCAGCGGCCAGGGTGATGGCGGTGTCGCAGGCTTTGCCAAGGGCGGGGCAGATGTCGAGCTTGTTGAGGACGGTGCCAGCACGATCCTCAAATACACCGCGAAGGCCGAAACTGGTGGCAAGATTGCCCAGCTTGGCAACCGTCTGATCACCAGCACCGCCAAAAAGCTGTCAAAACAGTTCTTCGGTAATTTTGAGGCCGAGATGGCCGGGGATGAGACGGTAGACTGATCTCAGCAAGCCGACCTGAGGCCTCAGCTCAGCTTTCGACCTTTTTCAGCCGTAACAGGGCCGCCGGTGTATCAACATCGAAATGAATGCTGTCATCAGGCCAATTCAGGCTGTTCACCGCATTTTTGTTTTCCGCAAAAATGGTACGCCCGCCAGAATCACCTGTCAGCGCCATCAAACCATCAAAAAACCCGCGTCCCCAGATCACCGGATTGCCACGCCTGCCATCACAGACAGGCAGCGTAATCCGGTCCGGCGCGTCAGGCAGGCCAATATGATCCCGCAGCAGAGCCGCAATCAGGTCCGGCGTTACCAGCGGCATGTCACCCAAGGCGATCAACACTGCCGCATGCGGACCGGCTTGATGATGACGAACACCGCAGGCCACCGAGGAGGCCTGACCAGACTGATAATCATCATTATAGATACAGGTGACCGGCAGGTCAGCAAGGACAGCGGCAATCTGCCCATGCTCATGACCGGTGACAATCACCAGGTCATTCAGCCCACCATCCAGCAGTGCCTGCGCTGTCTGCCGAATGATTGGCACACCATCAATTTCTGCCAGCAGCTTGTTCTGCGCACCCATTCGCTGCGATTGTCCAGCTGCCAGAATCACCCCGCCAATGGTCGCATTCGATATCTGCCGCCGTTCCACCATTTTGCGTGGCAGCGGCCTCGAGACAATTTCCATCAGCAAACCACCTGCCGCCATATCGGCAATTTCCACCGCATCTATCTGCAATTCAGCCAGCAGCAGATGAAGAATCCAGTCAAAACCATTCATCCTTATCGACCGCGCGCAGCCGGGCATGCCAATTACCGGCATCTCATCAATATGTGCCAGCATCAGAAGGTTGCCCGGATCAACCGGCAGGCCAAAATGATCAATGCTGCCGCCAGCGGCGACCACCCCCACAGGCACCTCATCACGCCTGTCTGCGATAGCCGAGCCACCGGCAATCAGCATCACCTCAGGGCCATTGGCGCGGGACTCTGTGATGGCCTGATGAATCGCTGCGGCCTCATGCGCCACGACGCGGCTGTCAACCAGCGCACATCCAAGCTGGTTCAGACGCTGCTTTGCCGTCTGTTCAGTCGCATTGATGATCTTATCGGCCATTCCGGGGATGCGGGTCTGGATCAAGCCAAAGGATCGTGGGCGCAGCCTGTGGAAGGAGATGACAGGCTCGTCCGCCCCAAGCCCGATAACGGTGGCAACAGCCGTTTCAGCGACGCTGTAGGGGATGATCTTCAGTGTGGCGATCAGATCGCCAGCCTCGACAAGCTGATTATGCTGCACGGTTGCCAGGGTAATGCCCTCATCAACCATGTTGACATCACGCAGCCTCACCCTGTCAAAGCGAAGCAGCCCACGTTCCGTCGCATATATATTGACGCGCCCGGTAGCCGCGGCAGACAGTCTGACATTGGCAGGCATCAACGCCACGGCAATCATATTGGCCGCCGCATCCTCACCCAGATCACCCTCTTCAAGCATCGCCACAACAACCTCTTCAATCCCGCCTGCATGCAGGCGGGACAGATGATTCGATGTCAGGCAGGTACCCTTGGCGATCCGCCCATCGGGGAGATAGATGGCGTGAACCAATATCGCGTTCAGACAGTCGGACAATGCGCGGCGGCCAAATTTCAACCGGAACCCTCCCCCGTCAACCGCAGACAATCTGCCGCCCACCGGATCATTGTCCGGACCCCGGCATGCGCTCGGCGGCAATCATCTCGGCAAGGATTGACACAGCAATCTCCGCCGGTGTCAGCGCTCCTATATTCAGCCCGGCCGGCCCATTCAGCCGCCGCAGATCATCCTCGCCAATGCCTGCCTGGCGTAGCCGCGCGCATCTGGCCGCATGGGTGCGGCGCGACCCAAGGCACGCGATGTAGAAGGCATCGCTTGCAAGCGCGGCCTGAAGCCCCGGATCATCAATTTTCGGGTCATGTGTCAGCGTGACAACCGCCGTCCCCGCATCCGGCGTAAGGGTCCGCATTGCCTCATCCGGCCAGCCGGTGATGGTGTCAATTCCGGGAAAGCGCCCAGCCGCCGTGAACACGGCGCGGGGGTCGATGATGGTGACGTCATAACCGGCAAATTTTGCCATTGGCGCCAGAAACTGGCTGATATGGACACCGCCGACAATGACAAGACGCCGCGCCGGAGGCTGCACCAGATAAAACAGATCTGACGTCTCATCAAGAAAACTGGCCTCTGGTGTCGATGTTGGTGAGGATGCCTCAAGCGTTCCCGAGACCGCATTCAAACAGAGCGAAACAGGCCGCCGGTCCCGCAGATCTGTGGCAACGCTGGCCAGCGCCTGTGGGGCGATTCCGGCAGACCCAACCGGCGACACCAGAACGGCAATCCGGCCACCACAGGACAGGCCCACCTCCCACGCCGTTTCATCCGCGACGCCAAAATCAAGCCGCCTGCCGCCACCCATCCTGATCGCGTCATGGCCAGCCTCGATCACGGCACCCTCTACACAGCCACCAGATACCGATCCCTCAACCAGCCTATCATCCCGGATGATCATGACACTGCCGACGGGCCGCGGCGACGACCCCCATGTCTGAATGACAAAGGCAAGCGCCACTCCATGGCCGGCGGCATGCCAGTCTGCCGCGCTGGCGATCAGAGAGCTGTTTGTCGGATTGCTGTCAAACATGGTTTTCAAGTCCGTCCTGCCCTATCCTAATCCTCAATGGTCAATGACGCTAGCCACCGGCTGTTATCTGCTGTGCCACACGCAGACGCTGCATCCAGTGCGGCATGGCATGATGGCGCCATTGTCCTGTGAGCTGTTGTCCGATCACCGCCGACAATTCTTCCATTGAGTCGAGCGAGTGGAGAGGGAGAAACGCATCGACATGTGGCAGGATCTGCTGGATCGTCTGGCTTTTTGGTTCAAACCCGTCAAATCGAAGCAGCGGATTGAGCCAAATCAGCTTGGCACAGGATTTCTGCAACCGTTCAATTTCAGGGGCAAGCCCCTCGGCCCCATCCCGATCAAGCCCGTCAGTGATCAGCAACACCACGGCACCCTGTCCAAGAACGCGGCGCGACCAGTCCCGGTTGAATGTCCTGATCGCTGTGCCAATGCGCGTTCCCCCCGACCAGTCCTCGACGTGATCGGCAATTCTGCGCAGCGCCACATCGACATCGCGGTCACGCATGAAATGCGAGATATTGGTCAGCCGCGTGCCAAACAAAAAGCTGTGAACTCTCTGCCGCCGGCTGGTCAGCGCGTGGACGAAACGCAGGAAAATACGACTATACCGGTCCATCGATCCGGAAATGTCACAGATAACCACAAGCGGACGCTGCCTCTGTTGCCGGCTTTGTCTGACCGGCAGGCAAAACCCGGCATGCCGCGCCATTTGCTGCAGCGTTCGGCGGAAGGAAATCACCGCGCCTGTCGAGGTTGGGTGGAACCGGTGCGAGGGCCGCATCAAAAGCGGCAGGTCAATGGCATCAACCGCTTTCTCAGCCTCGCGCAATTCGGTTGCCGACATCATCTGAAAATCCATCGCGCGAAAAACCTCCTGCGAGGAGAAGGTAAGTGTCGCATCAATTTCGATTTTTTCAGCGGCAGGTTCCAGGTCCGCATCCGGACTCTCCGCCTGGTCGCTCAGCGCCTCCTGCAGGCGGCGCAGCACCGGATCCTCATCATCATCGGCTTCCTTCGGCATTTCAATCTCGGGAAGCAGCATTCCCCGCACCCGCTGCAGCCATTGGGGGTTCTGCCAGAAAATCTCAAAAGCCTGATCAAACAGATCCCTGTCTTCTGGGCGCTTTATCAGACAGGCAGCAAGCGCATGATAGAGCTGGCTACGCTCGCCAATATCAATCAACTGCACCGCGTCAACAGCATTGGCAGCGCTCGCCGGGCCAACTTTCAATCCGGCTTTGCGCAGCAGCCTGACAAACTGGATGATATTATCGACCAGCCGAAGACCGCTCTGCGAGGAGGCCCGATCAGGCCCGTGATCAGGCCCGTTCATCGACCCCTCCCACAGCAGCACAGGCCCGCGTCACGCATCACCAGCTGCCATCATGCCGCCACGCACCTCGTCAAGCAGGCGCGCCGCCTCAGTACCCTGTATCTTTGCGATGTCATCCTGATATTTCAGCAGCACGCCAAGGGTTGATTCAACATTTGCCGGGTCAATGGCAACACAGTCCAGCTCGACAAGTGCCTGCGCCCAATCGATTGTTTCAGCGACACCCGGCGCCTTGAAAAGCACCTCATCACGAAGCCGCTGAACAAAACCCACCACCTGGCGCGACAGCTGTGGACCTGCCTCTGGTGCGCGCCGTTGCAGAATTTCCAACTCAACATCAAATGTCGGATAGCCAACCCATTGATAGAAGCAGCGCCGTTTCAGCGCATCATGTATTTCCCTTGTGCGATTCGACGTAATGATCACCACCGGAGGCTTGGCCGCCGTGACTGTTCCCAGCTCAGGGATGCTGATCTGCCACTCCGAGAGCATTTCCAGCAGATAGGCCTCAAAAGCCTCATCAGCGCGGTCAAGCTCGTCAATCAACAGCACGGGCGCGCCCCCGTCATCTGGCCGCAGAGCCTGAAGCAGGGGCCTTTCGATGAGATTGTCCTCGACAAACAGATCCGCGCTGCCAAGCTCTGTGGTGCCGGCGCTCTGTATCTGCATCATCTGGCGCGCATAATTCCATTCATAGGCTGCCGCGCTGATATCGAGCCCTTCATAGCATTGCAGGCGAATCAGATTGCAACCCATGATCCTGGCAAGGGTTTTGGCAATCTCGGTCTTGCCAACCCCAGCCTCTCCCTCAAGAAAAAGGGGCCGGTTCTTCCGCAGCGCCAGAAACAGGCAGACGGCAAGACCCTCTGAGAGCACATAATCAGCCTCTGCCATTGAAGCAGTGAGTGTTTCAACCGACGACAGATCCATGAATTTCATCTCCAGAGCCAGTGCCACCTTCCAACAGACCAGCCTGGCCAGCACAAATCAAACACAGAATTAAGGCATCAAACCCCCCCCTATGCAACGCCTGCAGACATCTAATTGGGAATGCGACATTTTGTACTCACCCCATTTTGCCACAGCATGAGTCGCCATAAATGGGTTTACTTGGCAGCAGATTCATCACAGCATAATGGTAATCAAGCAAAAAGAGCATGACGCGAAACATGCCTGAAAATGAAAAACGCCTGAATTGGAGGGAAACATGGCAAATGTAAGCTTCACACTCAACGGCGAGTCAGTCGGCGCGGATGTGCCGGACAACACGCTGCTCGTTGACTTCATCCGCGAGACGCTTGGCAAAACAGGCACCCATGTCGGTTGTGACACCAGCCAATGCGGCGCCTGCGTGGTTCACCTCAATGGTGAGTCGGTAAAATCATGCACGATGCTGGCGGTCATGGCCAATGGCCAGGACGTCACGTCAATTGAGGGCATCGCCAATGGCGACAAGATGCACCCGATGCAGGAAGCCTTTCACGAGCATCACGGCCTGCAATGCGGTTTCTGTACCCCCGGCATGGTGATGAGTGCCATTGAGCTGGTGACCAAAAACCCATCTGCAAGCGAACAGGAAATACGAGACGGTCTCGAGGGCAATATCTGCCGCTGTACCGGGTACCACAACATTGTGAAATCAGTGCAGTCAGCTGCACAGGTCATGGGAGGAAAGTGACATGCCAGATGGACAGAACACATCAGGAATCGGCGCTTCCGTAAGGCGCAAGGAAGATAAGAGATTTCTTACCGGAAAGGGACGCTATACCGACGACATCAGCAAGGCCGGTCAACTGATCGCCTATTTCCTTCGTTCCGATGTGGCACACGCCAACATCAAGTCAATTGACACAAGCGCTGCCGCCAAGGCCGATGGTGTTGCAGCCGTCTATACCGGCGCAGACGTCGCCGAGGATGGCATTGGCGGCCCCATCTGTGGATGGGTTGTCAAGAATCGCGATGGCAGCGACACCAATGAGCCGCCGCATCCCGTGCTTGCAAATGGCAAGGTACGGCATGTTGGCGACAATGTTGCGATGGTGGTTGCCGAAACCCTTGATCAGGCGCAGGCTGCTGCCGAACTGATCAAGGTCGAGCTTGAAACCCTGCCACCCGTTGTCGATCTGGCGACAGCTGCTGCCGGATCGCAAATCCATGATGAGGTGCCCGGCAATAATTATTTTGACTGGGAGCTGGGTGATGAGGCCGCCACCGCATCGGCACTGCAGAACGCCGCCACGGTGGTGACCGCAACATTGCGCAACAACCGCGTGGTGCCAAACGCCATGGAGCCGCGCTCCGCGCTGGCCGATTACGATGCGCTGACCGAGGGCTTCACCCTGCATACGACAAGTCAGAACCCGCATCTGACCCGCCTTGTGATTGCAGCTTTTGTCCTCGGCATTCCCGAGTCAAAGCTGCATGTCGTGGCACCAGATGTTGGCGGCGGTTTTGGATCGAAGATCTACGTTTATGTCGAGGAAGTCTGTTGTCTGTGGGCAGCGCGCAAACTTGAGCGGCCAGTGAAATGGACAGCCGACCGCACGCAGGCATTCCTGACGGATGCACATGGACGCGATCACATCAACAAAGTGCAGATGGCGCTTGATGAGAATAACCGGATTACCGGACTGCGGGTCGACACCCTTGCCAATATCGGCTCTTACCTGTCTGCCTTCTCGGTGGTGACGCCGACCATCCTGCACGGTCCGCTGCTGTCGGGGTGCTATACCATTCCGGCCATCTACACAAATGTGAAGGGCATGGCGACGACGACGACTCCGGTTGATGCCTATCGCGGGGCAGGCCGTCCGGAGGCAACCTATCTGCTGGAACGGATGATGACCATCGCCGCCAATCAGATTGGCATGGATCCGGCCGAATTCCGGCGGCTAAATTTCATCTCGAAAGATGCCTTCCCATATCAAACACCGGTGGCACTGCAATATGACATCGGCGATTATGAGGCGCCGATGGAAAAGGCGCTGGCGATGATCGACTACAAAGGCTTTGAGGCGCGGCGTGCGGCAGCAGCCAAACGCGGCATCTATCGCGGTATTGGCATGTCGAGCTATATTGAGGCCTGTGGCATCGCACCATCGGCCGTTGCCGGGGCACTTGGGTCCCGTGTTGGTCTCTACGAATCAGCCGTGGTTCGCGTCGACCCGACAGGCACGATCTCGGTCTTTACCGGATCGCACAGCCATGGTCAGGGTCATGCAACAACATTTGCCCAGATCGTCGCTGACAAGCTCGGCGTCGGCATTGAGAGTGTAGAGATTGTCCATGGTGACACGGACCGCATTCCCTTTGGCATGGGCAGCTATGGTTCACGCTCGCTCGCGGTGGGTGGATCGGCGATTGCCAAGGCTGTCGACAAGGTGATCGAAAAGGGCCGGATCATTGCCGCGCATCTGCTCGAAGCCTCGGAAGCCGATATGGAGTTCAAGGACGGCAAATATACCGTTGCCGGCACGGACAATGAAAAGACTTTTGGCGAAATTGCGCTGGCAGCCTATGTGCCACATAATTATCCGCATGACCGTCTGGAGCCGGGGCTGGAGGAAACGGCCTTTTACGA
The DNA here is from genome assembly GCA_038107835.1 of Alphaproteobacteria bacterium. Taxonomy (GTDB): domain Bacteria; phylum Pseudomonadota; class Alphaproteobacteria; order Puniceispirillales; family Puniceispirillaceae; genus MED-G116. The sequence continues at coordinate 16,859 of JAYNHH010000001.1, read as the reverse complement.
TCCGCTGAATTTCACCTATCCGTCGGGTACGCATATTGCCGAGGTTGAGGTTGATCCGGCAACTGGCGTCGTCAAGGTCGTTGACTGGGCCTGTTGTGACGATTTTGGCAATCTGATCAATCCGATGATTGTCGAGGGCCAGGTTCATGGCGGCATCGCCCAGGGCATTGGCCAAGCATTGCTGGAAGGTGCCGAGTATGATGAGAATGGTCAATTGTTGACCGCATCATACATGGATTACTGCATGCCACGTGCGGATAACCTGCCGGACATGAAGGTGGATTACACCGTCACCGAATGCACCCACAATGACCTCGGGGTCAAGGGCTGTGGTGAGGCTGGGGCAATCGCGTCGCCACCAGCCGTCATCAACGCCATTGTCGATGCGCTGTCGCCTTTGGGCGTCACGGATATGGCAATGCCGGCCACACCCCAGCGGGTCTGGCGGGCGATCAATGACGCGCAGACCAAAGCTGCGGAATAGGAGGGGATCATGTATCAAACACACTATGTCAGAGCCTCAGGCACAGACGATGCCGTGGCAAAACTTGATGATGAGGCAAAGCTGCTCGCTGGCGGCATGACCTTGCTGCCTACGATGAAGCAACGCCTTGCCAGCCCGGAGACGCTTGTTGACCTTGCCGATTGCGGTCTTGCCGGCATCGAGGATCTTGGTGACGCCATCAAGATTGGCGCGATGACGCGTCATGTCGATGTCGAGACATCGGATATTGTCGCAGCGAGCATTCCGGCGCTGGCGGCGCTGGCGGCAAAAATTGGCGACCGTCAGGTGCGAAACCGTGGCACCATCGGCGGATCAATTGCCAATAATGATCCATCTGCATGCTATCCTTCGGCTGCCCTCGCGCTTGGTGCGACAATCCACACCAGCAGCCGTGACATTGCTGCAGATGATTTCTTTGTCGGCATGTTTGAAACGGCACTGGAAGAGGATGAAATCATCACCGCAGTCAGCTTTCCAAAGCCAGCCGCTGCCGCCTATGCCAAATTCCCCAACCCAGCTTCACGCTACGCCATGGTTGGCGTTTTTGTTGCCAGGGGTGACTCGGTGCGCGTGGCCATTACCGGCGCGGGCGAGGATGGTGTTTTCCGCCATGAGGGGCTGGAGGCGGCGCTTGCCAGCTCCTTTGCGCCAGATGCTGTTGAGACTGTCGCCGTGAGCGGCGATGAGATGATCAGCGACATGCACGCGGCAAGTGATTACCGCGCCCATCTCGTCAAGGAAATGACGAAGCGGGCAGTGGCGGCATGTAGCTAGCCAATTTCATCATCCAGATAGGGAAGGGGGTCAAACGGCCCCCTTTTTTGCACCCGATCAGCGCCGGCAAAGCCCCTCAGAAGCAATCAGACAAATGACATCCAGCAGAACGGAAGCCGCCGCCAGAGCCGTGATTTCGGCATGATCAAATGGCGGAGAGACTTCAACAAGGTCAGCCCCGACAAGATTAACCCCACCAAGGCCGCGGATAAGCCTTTGCGCCTCCCAGGTGGCGAAGCCACCACATACGGGTGTTCCCGTGCCAGGCGCATAGGCAGGGTCGAGAAAATCAATATCAAAGGTCAGGTAGCAGGGGCGATCGCCGACCGTCGCTTTGATCCCTGCAATTGTCGCCGCCAACCCATTATCCCGCACCCAATCCGCATCAAGAATATTGAAATCATGGGTGCTGCTGTTCATCGTCCTGAGGCCAATCTGCGCTGAGTGGCGGGCATCAATGATGCCCTCACGGGCGGCATGATAGAACATCGAACCATGATCAAACCGCTTTTCCGGTTCGGCCCAGGTGTCACTATGCGCATCAAACTGGATCAAGGCCATGGGTCCATGCTTTTCAGCATGGGCCGCGAGAAGCGGATAGCTGACCGAATGATCACCACCCATCGACAGCAGGAAAGCACCGGACTCGATTATCTGCCCTGCCTCGGCAACGATGGCATCGGGGATGGTTTCGGGAAAGCCGGGATCAAAGCTGCAATCACCATAGTCAACCATGGTCAATGTCTCGAAGGGGTCAAACCCCCATGGCCACGGCCCACCATCCCATGCTAGATTTGTCGAGGCCTCGCGAATGGCGCGTGGGCCAAAACGTGTTCCAGGCCTGTTCGTCACCGTCAAATCATAGGTGATGCCCCAAGCCACCATATCAACATCGGACAGATCGCGGGAATATCGCCGCCTGAACAAGCTGGTGGCGCCGCTGTAGGTTGGCTCGTACCCCATCGTCGCTGCCTTATCACCAAAAACACCCCTGTCTGTGTGATCGACCATGCCTTGCGTCCCCCTCTGCAAAGTAAAAAATTCAAGCTGTCAGGCAAATTGTCAGAGTGATCTGCAGCATGACCACAACAGCTCTGCCTGATTGATCTGACAGTTACCAATTATGTGCGTCTATTTCCCATATCTGAACAGACGTTTCGGCCAAAAGTCCATAATGATGATTGCTGATGACA
>JAYNHH010000001.1:0-14287 GCA_038107835.1 Alphaproteobacteria bacterium | reverse complement strand
ACGCATTGAGGGATGATGATATCGCTGTTCTGTTTGGCAGGTTCTGATGAGAGTTACATTTCATGGTGTTCGCGGATCCGTTTCGGTATCTGGCGCTGCCTTTTCCAACTATGGTGGACACACCATTTGCACTGAGGTCATGACTGACGCGGCCCAGATCATCATTGATGCGGGAGGCGGATTTCAGAATGTCGCCCTTGCCGATGACCGGCCCATTGTCATTCTGTTGAGCCATTTTCATCATGATCACATTCAGGGGTTTGGCTTCAACCGAGATCTCTTTTCCAGTCAGTCCGAAATTTTCATATGTTCTGCGCTATGTTCACAGGAAACCACGCGCGATCACATCCAGCAATATTATGGCGGCACATATTTTCCGATAGAGCTGCTATCCAAAATTTCCAAATTGAAAGTCATGTCTTTTTCCGAGGTTCAATCAATTTTCGCCAGCGATCTGAATCTTGGAACCTGTGCCTTGCATCATCCGGGTGGATCAGCCGCCTATAGTATCGAAACAACAAATGCCAAACTCTGCTGTCTGCTTGACAATGAATATGAGGCCGGCCAGCTGGACAGCCTGCGCGAACTCGTCGATGACGCCGATCTGGCAATCTGGGACGGTATGTACACGGCAGGTGAGTTGCCGCAATTTCAGGGCTGGGGACATTCCTCCATGGAGCAGGGTCAGGCCTTTCTGGAAATGTCAAATTGCCGGCGCCTTGCTGTTGCCCATCACGCGCCCCACCGCACGGATGCTCAGCTGGACAAAATCCAGCAGGGTTTCGCCAATCCCGCGATTTTCATCGCCAAGGAAAACCAGACAGAAATTTTAACCGGGGTTTAGTGCCATGCAAAAACAGAGTCTTAAACAACATCGGACGATATTCAAAGCTGGTGATACCGCTGGAACCATCTTTCTTCTGGTGCGGGGTTCAGTGGGCATTTTTCTTCCCAACAATGACACGAAGACACCTGATTTCGTGATCGGCGAAAATGAAATCTTCGGTGAAATGGGCGTCATTGACGATGAGCTGCGCATGGCTGATGCCAGATGTCTGGAGAATTGTGACATCATTTCGGTGACAAAAGATGAGTTCAACACCTATCTCAATGAGTCAAACATCTTTGTCCGCGGTGTGGTGGGGATCCTCTCTGAACGGCTGAGAAAAATCCAGAAGCAGGCCAGATAACCCACAACGATTGTTGTCATGGGAGGCGCTCCCTGCGCCAGGCTGGAGACCAGAGAGCTAGTTGACCTGCTCCCACCATTCATCATTTTCCGGCATGTCGGAGACATCAACCAGTTGCCCCAAAAGGGGGGTCAGCACCCTCACATCCAGTCTTGCTGCCTCGGCGAGCACGCGCACCGGCGGTTCAAACCAATCATGCATCGACAATGTGAACATGCCCCAATGTATGGGAACCAACAGCTGGCCATCCATATCCAGAACCGCCTGCACAGCTTCTTCAGGCATGTTATGTACATGCCGCCAGCGCGCGTTGTACTGACCCGAATCCATGAAAACAAGATCGACAGACCCATAGCGTTCACCGATCTGCCGGTAATGATCGGCATAGCCGGAATCACCACTGAAATAGACCGACTGGCTCGGTGATTTGATCAGCCAAGACGCCCACAGCGATCGCTTTTCCTTATAGGGTCCCCGTCGTCCAGAAAAATGCTGCGAAGGGGTGCAGATCAGGTTCAAACCATCGATCTCGGTTTCCTCCCACCAATCAAGCTCGGTGATCTTCTGGGCCGAAACACCCCAATGTTCCAGATGTGCGCCCAAACCCAACGGGACGACAAAGCTGATGTCTCTATCGTGCAGCTGCTTGATTGTTTCCATATCGAGATGGTCATAATGATCATGCGAGATGACGACAATGTCGATTTCTGGCAGCGATGCGAGGTCGATCACCGGCGGCTGAAACCGCTTCACAACAAGGCTCACAGGGGACGCCGCATTGGAAAATATCGGGTCAAAAAGAACAACCTTGCCATCAATTGACGCAAGAATGGTCGAATGACCAAGCCAGACAAATTTAATGTTGCCCGAACTCACATGAAAATCAGCAGGCAGTGGCGTTTTGCTTTCCGGCAACAAGCCTTCGGGCCGCGTCTGATTATTGTTGAAGAAGAAATTGTTGTTCCAGTTCTCCCCCGGATTGTCCCAGAACCCGGGTCCCGTGAGGACGCTGTCCTGCTCCAAATTGACAAATTTTTCTTCCGCCAGATTATAGTTTTCAGATTTCTGGATCTGCAGATAGCGGTCACCGGAGGGCAGCGCGCCGAATTGCTCACATCCCGACAGATGAAAGAAAACACCAAACAGGCCAGCAAGCAGCACAAAGGTTGCACGGCGCAACGTTTTTGCCTTCTTCCTTCTGCGTCGATAAACCATTACCTCAACCACCTCTGCTGGAGAATTTTACGTCAATCACTTCGTTTCGAGCCTCTCGACCCCGTCCCAGGTCTCAGGATTCCAACCATCTTCAAGCAGTGTCTCGCAGCGCTCCACATACAGCGCTGCAACATTATCACTTCCACCGTGGGACAAAATGGCCTTGAACAGGTCACGGGCCTTGGCAAATTTCTGGGTCTTGTAAAGAGACATGGCCTCACAGAACTGTGCCAGACTATCAAGTTTCAATCTGGCAATCTCCGGGGGCTCGCCATCAATCACCTCAAAAATCCTGACAGGCCTGTCCTTGCCCTTCACCACAACGCTGTCGATTTCACGGCAATCGAGCTTGGCTGTGTTCAACAGTCTGTAGGTATGTTCCGAAATAATGACCTTGGATCCGTACCGTTTTGTAAGCCCCTCCAGCCGTGACGCCAGATTGACAGCATCACTGATGACAGACCCTTCCATCCGATCCGACTCACCAAGCGTGCCAAGCATCATCCGGCCCGTGTTGATCCCGACGCCGACATTGATCCGTGGGGCACCAGCGCAATCCTGCTCATCATTGTAGCGATGCAGTTCCTTTTGCATCTCAACCGCAGCAAGGACCGCATCGTTTGCCGATTCCGGAAATAGTGCCATCACCCCATCACCCATGAATTTGTCGATATAGCCCCTGCGAGCCCTGATGATCGGTCCCATACGACTGAGATAGGCATTCACGAAAGCAAAATTTTCGCTTGGCGACATGGCCTCGGAAATGGCGGTGAAGGATCTGATGTCAGAGAATAATATACTCATCTCAACATCGACCTGATCACCCAGCTTCACGTCAAGGATGCTTGTTCTGCCAAGATTCTGCAGCAATTGTGGCGGCACAAAACGCTGATAGGCCTTGGTAAGCCTTATCTGCTGTGTCAGTGCGAGATTTTTCATGTCGTTCAGTTGCTGTGCCACGGCAAAGCCAAAGGTGATAAACATTGCCAGCATCAAAAATCCCACGACCGCCGAAATCACCATCCAGCCCTGCCAGGAAAACCCAAAGACAAGATATGTTGCCGCGGTGATCGGCACAGCCAGAAAGGGCAGGGCAAAGGAAATCATCAGGAACTTTGCGTAATTGCTGCCCCGCCGCCACAGGACAAAAGACAGGATTGCCGAACCAAGCAGCAGCAGCAAAAATGGCGGAATCAGATAGCTTAACTTTACAATGCCCGGCCCGGCGCGATCGGGGGGATGTGCCACCAGATCAAGATAGGGTGCGCTTGGATAGGTCAGTGAGGAGCCAACATTCAAAACCACCATCAGCAGATAGAAGGCGATTCCTGCCAGAAAAACCCGGTTGAGAGCCGGAAAATTACGGCGCAAATCAAGAGAGCCACGAAAGAACTGGAGGAGAAACACAAAGAGCAGCGAGGTTGACGCCATATCCATCTCAACATTGGCCAGCCACAACGGCGGCTGGATCACCGATGACAGCGACAAATACAGGCAACAATGGACGGAAATCTGAAACAGGCTTGCCGATAGCCACAGATAACTTCCACGCCCCACCACGAACATAAACATATAGTACAGGCCGAAAGCAGAAGCGATTGCGACAACGGCAAGGTTGGTCGCGAGCCGGAAAAACTCGAGCAGACGAATGTCACTCCATTTACCGATTGTTATCCGATCAAGCCCATCGACCTTGCTGTAATATCTGTCAAAGGGTTTGCTGCGAAAGAAATTATAGATCGTGGTGATTTCACCCTGCGGCATCGTAACAAGATAATGGGCATTGATTCTGCCTTCATCGATCCAGCTGTCTCCGCTTCCTGACCAGTAGGGATATTCATCAACGCCGTCGCTGTGCCGGGCAAATATCCGCTTTTCCTTGTTGAAATTATGCTTGATCCCAACGTCATCCGTCGGGAGCGTGTTCTGGACCCGCAAACGGACCCAATAACCCTCAACAAGAGACTGGTCCGCAACAAGTTTTGGCGCCCACTCGGCCTTTTCCAGAAACTCGAAACCTACCGTCTCATCAGCCCCTTCAAGGAATTCCAGATGGGCCGCCGGTATGGTTGCCGGGCCACCTTGCGGGATGACAAAAACAGGCGCGGAAAAATTACCATCAGAACCACTGGCCTGACTGGCAAACAGGGGAAAGAGGGCAAGAAAAAAGAAGATAATCCTGATACTGCTTACCAACGAATCTTTTCCAATATTTTTCCCTCTGCCGCAGTAACCTCCAAAAACTTCGCAATTTTTGGCAACCAACGTCAATAGTCAGCATGATTCAACAGGAATTCAGGTAGCAGGACAACATCTCAATCAGGGCGGTGCCCGCAGAAACCCGCCCTCCGCCTGTTCGTGATGTCATGCAGATTTTGCAAACGGTGTCACAGCGCAGGGTTGGTTGTCAATCAAGGACACACGCCCCAGACAGGTGAGGCCACCCTAGGCCGGGCCAATCAATCCTGACCAAGATATTGACGGATGGTTGCCTCAACGCCATTTCGATACATGCTGACAAGCCATTTCTCAAACGCCATCGCAAAGCGCTCTTGCGTGGCGAGATCGCCATATATCTGCTGCATGTCGAGCCAGACAGCGGGTGTCTCACGGGCGGCCATGGCGGTCGCTGTGAGCATGTCCCAGTCGGGATCATTGGCCTCTATCCGGCTGCCATTTTCACGGGTACCCTCACACATCCGGGCCCAGGCAGCCTCGACAAGGGCCAGCCCCTCAACAGATTTCCCTGTTGCCAACCCGTCACGAATTGATGGCAGGATGAATCCTGCATGGCGCGCCGAGCCATCAAAGGCAACCCGGCGGACCGTGTCAATAATGGCATCATTTGAAAATCGACGGTCAATCAGATCCAGATATTCCATGACAGGGCTGTCGGACAGAGGTTTGACATGGGGGATGATCTCTTCTGTCTGCACCTTCCTGAACAGCGCATGGATGAGAGGGTCGGCCATCGCGTCTGCAATGCTCTCAACCCCCACTATCTCCGCGACATTCGCCAAAATCTGATGTCCACCATTCAGCACACGGATTTTGCGGGCTTCATGCTGATGCACATGCGCAGAAAACTCTGCGCCGACAAGATTCCAGTCCGGGCGGCCGGCACAGAAATCATCCTCGATGACCCATTGCCGAAAATTTTCATGCGTTACCGGCGCCGCATCATCCACACCCATGGATCTGGCGCATTGCAGCTCGGCTGCGCCGGTGGCTGGCACAATGCAGTCAACCATCGAATTCGGGAAGGAGCATTGCCCATCGATCCAGGCTGCGAGATCAGGATCGCTCAGCCTCGCAAGACCGACAACGGCCTGGCGGAGAACAGCACCATTGCCCAGCAAATTATCACAGCAAAGACCGGTAAACGGACCCGCCCCCCGGTCACGCCGCAGGCGAAGCGCAGCGATCATGGAACCAAAAACCGTATGTGGGCTGTCCGGGTTTTCCGCATCATGCAGAATATCCGGATGGGTCAGATCGAGTCCGTCATTCTTCGCATTAAGATAATAGCCACCCTCGGTCACAGTTGTCGAAACAATCCGTATGCGTGGATCAGCCATCATCTGGATCAGCGATTTGTTATCCGCCTCGACAGGCAGGAAATCCAGCATCGCCCCAGTGACCTCAGTTGCCTGCTCACCAAGTGGATCAAGCTCAATCAGGGTGGTGAGGCAATCCTGCGCCAACAGCTTCTCGCGCATGACACTGTCCTGATCCCGGATACCAGCGCCGATAATGGCCCAATCAAGAGCCGCGCCCTGCTGCATCAAACGATGAACATACCAGGCCAGATGTGCGCGGTGAAAATTTCCCACGCCGATATGCACAATCCCCGGCGTCAGATGGCTGCGATCATAACGCGGCAGCGTGATCTTCGCCGGCAGAGAGTCAAGCGTGGCACTGCTCAGAGCGGTCGGACCGGTTTTTCGGGAAGACAGATCCATCAACTCATCCATTGTCCGCCATCAACATTATAGGTCTGCGCCACAATGTAATCAGCCTCGTTGCTTGCCAGAAAAATTGCCATGCCAGCCAGATCCTCTGGGCGGCCCATCCTGCCAAACGGCACATTGGCGCCGACTTCCCGCTTTTTCTGGCCTGGCTGCTTGTTCTCATATTTTGCGAAAAACGCGTCGACACCATCCCAATGTTCACCATCGACGACACCGGGGGCGATTGCATTTACATTGATGCCATGTTTGATCAGATTGAGCCCGGCAGATTGCGTCAGTGAAATGACCGCCGCCTTGGTGGCGCAGTAAACCGCGACAAGCGGTTCGCCACGTCGTCCTGCCTGGCTGGCCATGTTGATGATCTTGCCACCTCTGCCTCTCTCGATCATATGCCGGGCAACGGCCTGCATCGTAAATAAAGTCCCCGCGACATTGATATCAAACACCTGCTGGTAATCGTCACGCATGATATCGGTGATCGGCGCAGCGGAAAAAACTGCCGCATTGTTGACCAGAATATCAATCCCGCCAAAAGCCTCTGTCGCTGTGGCAATGGCGGCGTCGATGCTGTCCTGCACTGTCACATCCATCTCGATGGCAATGGCCTGATCACCAAGCTCATCCGCGGCGGCCTGAGCGCGTTCACCATTGATATCGGCGATGGCAACCCGCGCACCCTCTGCGACATATGCCGTGGCGAAATGATGCCCTATTCCACGCGCCGCGCCGGTAATCAGCGCTGATTTTCCTGCAAGTCGTGTCATGCCAGTCGAATGCCCCTGTCATCAAATCTGTGAAGATGCACAAGATCGGGTGTCAGATAGACCTTGGCACCATATGTCAGATCAAGCTCACCGCTGGCCCGCACAGTCAGCGTTTCTGAAAAAGCTGGACAGGTGACATGGAAAAAAGTGTCAGACCCCAGATGCTCGGAAACACCGACAACCCCTTCCCACTCGCCTGTCCTGGGTGAAATCGCCAGATGCTCTGGCCGGATGCCGATGATGTGGGCGTCATGTCTTGCCGCCTCATTGCCTGCCACCAAATTCATCTTTGGTGAACCGATGAAGCTGGCAACAAAGGTGTTGCAGGGATTGTGATATAGGTCCAGTGGGCTTCCCACCTGCTCGATCACTCCAGCCTGCAGAACCACGATCTTGTCAGCCATCGTCATGGCTTCAACCTGATCATGGGTCACATAGATCATCGTTGTCGCAAGCCGCTTGTGCAGTTCGCTGATCTCGAGCCGCATTCCAACCCGAAGCGCCGCATCAAGATTGGACAACGGCTCATCAAAGAGGAATGCCGTCGGCTCGCGCACAATGGCCCGACCGATGGCAACACGCTGGCGCTGGCCGCCAGAGAGCTGTCCGGGACGCCGGTCAAGATAATCGGTAAGGTTCAATACCTTTGCCGCTTCCTCGACCCGCCGCGCCTGTTCAGCCCTGTCCAGCCCTGCCATACGCAATGGAAAAGCGATATTCTTGCGAACCGACATATGCGGATAGAGCGCATAGGATTGGAAGACCATGGCCAGGCCGCGCTTGGCTGGCGGATTCGCCGTCGCATCCTCGCCATTGATCAGAACCTGGCCCGTGGTTACATCTTCAAGTCCGGCAATCAGGCGGAGCAGTGTGGATTTGCCGCAACCCGACGGCCCGACAAATACCACGAACTCACCATCCTCGATCTGCAGGTCAAGTGGTGGAATGACCTCGACATTTCCAAAGCACTTTGAAACCTGTTTGAGCTGTATCTGTTTCATGTCCGTTTTCCTATTTCACCGCGCCAAAGGTCAGGCCGCGAACAAGCTGCTTCTGGCTGAACCAGCCCATAATCAGGATTGGCGCAATCGCCATAACCGAAGCCGCGCTGAGCTTGGCATAGAAGAGTCCCTCAGGGCTGGAATAGCTGGCGATAAAGGCTGTTAGGGGAGCTGCCTTGGCGGCTGTCAGATTCAGCGTCCAAAATGCTTCATTCCAGGCGAGAATTACATTTAACAGCACCGTCGAGGCAATTCCGGGAATGGCCATGGGCGTGAGCACATATAACAGCTCGGCGCGCAGAGTCGCCCCATCCATGCGTGCCGCCTCCAGGATCTCGCCAGGTATTTCCTTGAAATAGGTGTAGAGCATCCAGACAATGATCGGCAGATTGATCAGCATCAGAACAATGACAAGGCCAACACGGCTGTCGAGAATGCCAAGCTGGATGAACAGCAGATAGATTGGATAGAGAACGCCAACAGCAGGAAGCATTTTCGTTGACAGCATCCACATCAGAATACCGCGTGTCCGCGGTGAGGGGACGAAAGCCATGGACCAGGCCGCAGGAACAGCAACAAGGACACCCAGCAATGTTGAACCAAGCGCGATAATCACTGAATTGGTGAAATGTTTGAAATAATCGGAACGCTCCTGAACCACCGCATAGCTGTCAAAAGTCCAGGCCGAGGTCAGCACCTCCATCGGCGTCCTGATGGCATCACCCTCAGCCTTGAATGACAGGACAATGATCCAGAGAATCGGAAAGAAAATTGTGGCGCCTATGATCCATGCGGCAATGGTGTTGATTGTCTTGCGACGCGTGCTGACGGTGCGGGCCATGTCTCTATCTCCTCACCTGTCCAGATTCTTGCCAACAATGCGCATCAGGAAGATGGCAACGATATTGGCCAGAATAATTGCATAGACACCGCCTGCCGAGCCAAGCCCCACATTCTGGCTTTCCAGAACCCGCTGGAAAATCAAATAGGTCAGCGTCTTTGTGCCAAAGGCACCGGCAGTGGTGACAAAGATCTCGGCAAAAATCGACAGCAGAAAGATTGTCTGGATCAGCACCACAACCGTAATCGCGCGCGCCAGATGCGGCAGAATGATGAAGCAGAACCGACCAAATGGTCCCGCGCCATCCATTTCCGCTGCCTCGCGCTGCTCGGAATCAAGCGATTGAATTGCCGTCAACAGAATCAGGGTTGCAAAAGGCAGCCATTGCCAGCTGATGATCATGATCAGCGATGGCAATGAGGCCTGACTGAGCCATTGGATCGGCTCGGCCCCGAAAGCGCGCCAGAGATGCGCGAAAAAACCATTCACCGGGTCCATGAACATGTTTTTCCAGACCAGGCCGGAAACCGTTGGCATAACAAAGAAAGGGGCAATCACGAGGATGCGGACAATCCCCTGTCCCCATATTGGCTGATCAAGCAGGAGAGCGAGCAGCACCCCGAGAATGACGGTAATGACCAGAACGCCACCAACGATCGCCAGAGTGGTTGCCACGGCAGGCCAGAACGAACTCGAGGATACAAATCGGATATAATTGTCAAATCCAACCCAGCCCAGATCGCCACCGCGCAACGGCAGATATTTCTTGAATGAGAAATAAAGCGTCATCGTCAGTGGAACAAGCATCCAGCCAAGCAGCAGGATCGTTGCTGGCGCCATCATCACTCTGGCGGCTGATCGGGAATGTTGTGTAGCCACGGGCGCCTCCTGTTTTGATGGGGTTGCTTTTAGGCGTGAGGCGATAATAGCACCAAATTCAGATTTGGGGTGCAGGGGGCGGCCAACGCCGCCCCCTGACGGGAGGATCGCCTAGCGATAGCCGGCGGCTTCCATTGCGTCGTTGGTCAGAGCCTGCGCCTTGGCCAGCGCTTCTTCAACTGACTGCTGACCAGCATAGGCAGCCGAGAATTCCTGGCTGACATCGGTTGCAATTCCCGCAAATTCTGGGATCGCCGCAAACTGAATGCCGACATAGGGGCTTGGATCAACCGTCGAATTGTTGGGATCAGCCGAGAGGATCGAATCCAGAGTCATCTTGGCAAACGGAATGTTCTTGTAGTTTGCGTTCTCATAAAGCGATGTACGCGCACCCGGAGGAACATTCGCCCAGCCCTCTTTCGAGGCAACCAGCTCGATATAGCCGTTTGAGGTGGCCCACTCGATGAACTGCTTGGCGGCATCTTCTTTCTGGGTGCCGGCCGGAATGGCAAGCGCCCATGCCCAGAGCCAGTTCGAGCGAACGCCCATGCCATTGTCTGGCGCCAGCGCAAAGCCAACCTTGTCAGCTACAGTCGAGTCCTTGGGGTTGGTGACAAAGGATGCCGCAACCGTGGCATCGATCCACATGCCGCACTTGCCCTGCTGGAACAGTGACAGGTTTTCGTTGAAACCGTTGGTGGCATAGCCTGCCGGACCAGCGTCTGTCATCATATTGACGAAGAAGTTCAGCGTGTCGGACCACTCACGTGTATCGAACTGGGCGTTCCAGTTCTCGTCAAACCAACGGGCACCAAAGGAGTTTGACATAGCCGTGATGAAGGCACCGCCCTCGCCCCAGCCGGCCTTGCCACGAAGGCAGATGCCGTTGATGTCGTTGTCACGATCAGTCATCTCGCGCGCGGCCTTTGCGATAAAGGACCATGATGGCGCTTTCGGCATCGACAAACCCGCTTTTTTCATCAGGTCCGTACGGTACATGATCATTGAGCTCTCACCATAGAATGGAGCCGCAAAAAGCGTTCCATCATAGCTCAGACCCCCAGCCATGGCCGGCAGGAGATCGCCGACATTGTAGTCAGCACTCAGATCGTCAAGCGGCACCAGCCAGCCATTTTTGCCCCAGATTGGGGTTTCATACATGCCAATCGTCATGATATCGAACGCACCACCCTTGGTGGTGATATCGGTTGTCACGCGCTGACGCAGAACGTTTTCTTCCAATGTTACCCACTCAACGGAATGGCCTGTCTTGGCGGTAAAGTCATCGGTAAGACCCTGCATGCGGATCATGTCACCATTATTTACTGTTGCAATGGTGAGAGTGTCTGCATTTGCAACGCCTGACGCAATGAACGTCGCCGCCACCGTGCATATTATTTTTTTCAGTCGCATCGTATTCCTCCTAGATGTAAAGCCTGAGAAGTGAACACTAAATTATTTGCCCGCGTCAATATAAATTTAACGCGCGTAAATAAATGTATGGCGATCAGATATCGTTGGGTGGACTTTCAGGCAGAACCCCGCATGATCAGGCGCGCCGCAAACAGCGTTTCCTCACGCTTTTCCAGCTTGCCTCCAGCCTCAATCAGCTGGAACAGCGTCTCGACCGCATGATCGGCCACGGCCTCATAGTCATGGGCCGCAGTGGTAAGGGATGGGCAGGTGAAGCGGGAATAGGGATGATCATCATGCGATGCCACACGGATGGCACAATCCTCGTCACGGCCAACACTGATTCCCAGTTCATGGCAGGCTGAGAGAAAGCCTATTGCCAGCCGGTCATTGCTGCACAGCACAGTGTTGGTCGGCAGCAAACCATCACGCAGGATTTTCAAAGCGCCCTGGCGACCAATTTCCTCGAATCCCCATCCAGTTCCGTCAATCTTTACAAGATGCGGTTCAAGATCCAGCCGTCGCATCATTTCCAGATAGGCGTGCCGTCGCTTGTTGGCGTTCGGATTGGCCGGATCTTTCATTTCAAAGAAACAGGGAACCTTTCCGGTCCGGCTGAGATATTCGACGGTTTGGGATACAAAGCTGAAATTATCCGAGCCAACAAAGGCGGCGCCAACCCCTTCGATATTGCTGTCGAATAGAATGGTCGGAACATCGCGGCAGAAATCCTCGATATGCTTCCGGTCAGACGCCCGTCCCAATGGTGCCAGCAACACACCCGCCGGCTTCAGCGAGCGCAGATTATCCAGAATGGCATTTTCCAGCCCCTGCTCACCATGCGAGGAAAACAGCGACGGGGTAAAGCCGGCAGCAATGCAGCGACGCTCCAGAACCCGCGCAATTTCGGCAAAAAACGGATCAGCAAGATACGGCACAACAATGCCAATGTTTTTCGTCAGCCGCCGATTCTGATTGATGGCATAGATGTTCGGGCGATAGTCAAATTCCTTCAAGGCAGCTTCGATTCGGTCACGTGTTGACGGCCTTACACTGTCAGGATCGTTGAAATATTTAGAAACTGTCGGGCGCGAAATACCACTCAGTGTGGCAAACTCTTCCATGTTTCTAATTTTCTGATGGCTCATTGCGTTACACCGCCTTTAGCTGAGGGGAGGATGAGCCACTTGACAAACAGGCCACTCATGCGCTCCCAATATTAACGCGTGTAAAGTTAGGCGCAAGTTAACTTTACAGGCCAAGTCAAAGAATACACAATGGAAACCACTTCAGGTCACGACACAATGCCAACCGCCCAAACCTTACAGATCCCTGATCATGCTCACATGGCTGCAGAAATTGCCGCGCTGGTGACACCGGCAAAGATTCTGACCGTGGCCATAGCTGGCCCACCGGGGAGTGGCAAATCCACCCTTGCCGCTGATCTGGCGAGACGTATCGGACCGTCCTGCTGCCTGGTTCCAATGGATGGCTTCCATCTTGACAATGCCACTCTGTCCGCGCGTGGGCTGCTGTCGGTAAAGGGCGCACCCGAAACATTCGATTTGGCCGGTTTTGAAAAACTGATTGAATCGCTGCAGGCTGGCAGGGTGAAACACTTTCCCACCTTTGACCGGGACTTGGACAGCGTCATTGAAAATGCAGACTCTGTGCCCGATGACTTATCCGTGCTGCTGTTCGAGGGCAATTACCTGTTATTTGACGAGCCGGGCTGGGCCGGGCTGGCTGATAGATGGGACGCCTCTATCTGGCTTGACGTGCCAGACGAAATCCTGGAGACACGATTGGTCAAGCGCTGGCTGGACCAGGGCATGCCGGCAAAAGAAGCGAGGGAGCGGGCGCAGATGAATGACCTTGTAAATGCGCGACGCGTTGTCGACAGGGCATTGCCGGCCACATGGAGCATGTCTCAGTGAGCGTTGGCCAACCGAGCATGCCGCCCTCCTGGGCCAACAGGCATGATGATCGCGGCAGTCACTTAACGTGTCGCAATGGAGCGTTTTGCAACAGGGCGACAGTAGTGCCCAACAATTTGGAGTATTGGCTATGATCGCTGTCGGCGGTGAAAATCTGATGGACCTTGTCGCCAGAAACAGGAACGATGGCGAGCAGCTGGAATTTATCGCAGCAGAAGGTGGTGGACCGTTCAATGTCGCGATGGCGGCTGGCAGGCTTGGCGTTGATGTTTCCTACCTCACGCCAATCTCAACCGACAGGTTTGGTGATCTTCTGAGTGAACGACTGCTCCAAAGCAATGTCACCATCACCGGCGCGCGGGTGCAGCAGCCCACCTCACTTGCTGTCGTGTCAGTTGATGCCGATGGGGTTCCCTCCTATGGCTTCTACCGGAACGGCACAGCAGAGCGTCAGGTAACCCCAGAGACGCTGGCCGGCGCATCACCGGAGGAGACAGCCATCTTTCATGTTGGCGGCCTGGCTCTCATTGACGGGGATGATGCCGAGGCGTGGAAACAGCATTTCAACACCTGCAAGACCAAAACCATCCTCACATCACTCGATCCCAATGTACGGCCGGCCCTTGTCAGCGACCGGGACGCCTATGTTGAACGGTTGCGCAAGATGATGAAAAATGCCGACATCGTGAAGCTGAGCGATGAGGACCTTGTCTGGCTATATCCGGGCCGGCCGCTCGAACAGGCGCTGGCCGAGTGCCGGGCTGATTGCAATGCCGCGCTGTTTATCCTTACACTTGGGGCAAATGGTTCCCGCGGCTTCGTTGAAGCCGGCGAGGTACATGTACCTGCAGCACAGACGCATCACGTCACCGATACCGTTGGAGCAGGTGACACCTTCATGGCTAGCATTCTGGCGTGGATCATTGAGACAGGACGTGGTGATCTGCAAAGTCTCAGCACAACCGATACCGGATCGCTGGCGGCATCACTGGGCAGAGCAGCCAGGGCAGCTGCGCTGAATTGCGAGCAGAGGGGGTGCAACCCGCCATGGCGGGACCAGCTTGAAAGCTGAGGAC